>NZ_CP053348.1:0-339000 GCF_013394595.1 Winogradskyella forsetii | reverse complement strand
CCAAAGCGGCTTATGATAGTATTATTGCTTTGAAAGAAAGATTTGACAAACAACCTGCTAATTAACTCGTACTTACATGAGCTTAGAATCACATAAATTATCCGTAAAAGAAAAAATCGGATATAGCTTGGGAGACCTTGCCGCAAATTTAGTTTTCCAAACGTTAGTTACCTATTTAGCCTATTTTTATACGGATATTTATGGACTTAAAGCCAACGACGCTTCTGCCGTCACCTTAATTGTTGGGCTAATTGCTGCTTTTGCATTTAACCCACTAATGGGTGTTATAGCAGATAGAACGGTTAGTAAGTGGGGAAAATTTAGACCATGGATTTTATGGACCGCAATTCCTCTAGGAGTTGCTGCTATGTTAGCCTTTAGCACACCTGATTTTTCGTACAAAGGAAAAGTCATTTATGCCGTTATTACCTATACCCTTTTGCTTTTATTGTATGCTGCTAACAATTTACCATACTCTGCTTTAAGTGGTGTAATTACGGGCGATATGAAAGAACGAAATAGTCTTTCGGCTTATCGATTTATAGCCGTTATGGGTGCACAATTTTTCGTTCAGGTGTTTATGTACGATTTAATTTTGAAAGCAGGCGACGGTAATAAAGCTGCTGGAATGGAAACTGTAATGACTTGGCTGGCCATTATTGGTACAGTTATGCTATTAATCACGTTTTTCACTACCAAAGAACGCGTTGTACCAAAACCAGAACAAAAATCAAGTATTAAAGAAGACTTAGGCGATTTATTCAAGAACAAACCTTGGATAATTATGCTCACCCTTACCACGCTCATTTTTGTAACTTTAGCTATGAAGGGAGGTTCTTATGTATATTATTTTGAAAACTATGTAAATCAAGAAAGTCTTAACGCCTTTTTAAATCCACTAAAAAGCTTCTTACCTACCTTTGAGAATGATACATCCTTAGGCTTGGGTGTTTTTAATGGTGGCGGAATTTTGGTAGGGCTATTAGGTATAGCACTTTCAAAAAAGCTTGCGGACAAATACGGCAAACGTAATGTTTTTGGGGCATCTTTATTTATTTCAACCTTATTCATAATATCATTCTATTTCTATCCTCCAAAAGCAGTAGGTATCATTTTTGGAGCGCAAATATTACATATGTTTTTCTATGGTATTAGCACACCTATATTATGGACTATGATTGCAGATGTTGCCGATTTTTCTGAATGGAAAACTAACAGACGAGCAACCGCTATTATTTTTTCGGCAATGATGGTTGGTCTAAAAGGCGGTTTGAGCATTGGTAGTGCTCTTGTGGCTTGGATTTTAGGATTATATGGTTATATCACAAAAGAAGCTGCAATACAAGGCGTCCCAACGATACAACCCGAAAGTGCTATTGAAGGCACGCGGTTATTAGTAAGCATATATCCTGCCATACCCTTTTTAATGGGTGTCGGTCTATTATTTTTCTATGAAATCAACAAGAAAATGGAACTACAGATTGAAGCAGAACTCAAAGAAAGAAGATAACATTTAAATTACAATACAATGCCTGAAGATAATATAGAACATATTGATTTCAATGCTTTAAATAAAAAAGCTATCGCACAACCGCTTGTTTCACATATTTATACAGCAGATCCTTCCGCTCATTATTTTAATGGAAAAATTTACATCTATCCTTCGCACGACATTGATGGTGGTGAAGCATTCGATGATTTAGGCAGCCATTTTGCAATGGAAGACTATCATGTGATATCAATGGATACTATTGATAGTGAAGCTGTAGATAATGGTTTAGCTCTACATGTGAAAGACGTTGCTTGGGCCGAAAAACAAATGTGGGCACCAGATGCTGCTCACAAAGACGGTAAATATTATTTATTTTTTCCAGCAAAAGGTTATGATGGTATTTTTAAAATAGGTGTAGCCATAAGTAATTCGCCAACAGGACCATTTACACCACAACCCGAAGCCATAAAAGAGAGTTTTTCCATAGATCCTGCAGTTTTTGAAGATGAAGACGGAAGCTATTATATGTACTTTGGAGGTTTATGGGGCGGACAACTACAACGTTGGAGAACAGGAACCTTTAATGCTCAACAACCCGATAGTCCAACCGCACATCTTCCTGAAGATGATGAAGTATCCCTTATGCCAAAAGTGGCTAAAATGACTGATGATTTATTAGAGTTTGTAGAAGCACCAAAAGACATTATGATTCTTGATGAAAATGGTCAACCGATATTGGCTGGTGACAACGATAGACGTTTTTTCGAGGCCGCGTGGCTACACAAGCACAATGGTAAATATTATTTTTCATACTCAACAGGAGACACCCATTTTATATGTTATGCCATGGGTGACAGTCCGTATGGACCTTTTACTTATAAAGGTATCATTCTGGAACCTGTTGTAGGCTGGACGTCGCACCACTCTATTTGTAAAGTGGAAGAAAAATGGTATTTATTTTACCATGACTCTAGTTTATCAAAAGGAGTGACGCATTTGCGATCTGTTAAGGTGAGTGAGCTTATTCATGATGACAGCGGCCTAATCAGCCCCTTAAAACCTTACAAAGAATAAACTTTACCGTGATTGAAGATAAGAATCATTAAAACGTCTCTGATATAAGAATCATTTAGGTTAACCCCAATAGCTAGTTAGCATATTCTTATTAAAAGTATGGCAAAAAAATATTTTTAACAAAATTTTTACACAATCGGTTGCTTTTTAAAAATGTATTATTTACATTTGATAATATAATACAGACATCGGACAATATAGAACATGTTTTTTTAAAAATTTCAATATAACAATTCAAATAAAATCCCTATATGACGAAAAACTCCTTTAATCATTAACCCTAGTTTCCAAAGATGCTAGCTAAACTCAAAAAATTATAAATAAATTGAAATAATGAATCAAATAATGATAGTCTGATTTTTCATGATTGAACTCATATTATAATAGTCATTACTCAATTTTCTTAAAAAGACTCATTAACTAATTAATTAATTTCAATTTCTAAACTAAATTTATATGACGAACTTTTTATTTTTTAAAAGGAAAAATATTAAATGGTTAGGATTTTTATTTCTAACTGTATTCTTTTGCGCAGGAATGAATGCTCAAGCAACAGTTACTGGTAAAGTTTCTGATGCTGAAGGTCCAATTCCTGGAGCGAATGTGATTTTAAAGGGCACTAGCAATGGTGCAGCCACAGATTTTGATGGTAATTATACCCTCAATAATGTGCCTTCAGATGGTATATTGGTATTCAGTTATTTAGGATACATCACAAAAGAAGTCCCAATCAACAATCAAACGAATATAAATGTAACTTTAGAGCCCGATTTGGCTTTGTTAGACGAAGTAGTTGTAATCGGATACGGAACCCAGAGCAAAGAATCGGTTACTGGTTCTGTGGTTTCTATTAAGGGTGAAGAATTAAATGAAGTGCAAAGTGCCAACTTTCAACAGGCCCTTCAAGGTAGAGCAGCAGGTGTGAATATCCAAACTACTAGTACCAGACCTGGGTCAGCTCCTCAAATACGCATACGTGGAGTGCGTTCACTCTCCGCAGATAATAATCCATTAATTGTCCTTAATGGGATACCTTTCGCAGGTGGAATTAACGATATTAATCCTAATGATATTGAGAGCTTAGAAATTTTGAAAGATGCCTCAGCTACAGCTATTTACGGCTCTAGAGGAGCAAATGGTGTTATCCTTATTACAACTAAAACGGGTTCTAAAGGACAAAAAGCCAGGATCAACTATAATACGTTTTACGGGATAAAAGAAGTGTTTGCAAAGTACCCTTTAATGAATTCTGCCCAACTTATACAATTGCGCGCCGATGTTGCCGCTAATAGAGGTGGCACCCCAATTTATGGCTTAGCAAATGATGAGTTTTTAGGCAACAACACCGATTGGCAGGATTTATTATACGGGAGTGGATTGATAACTACTCACGATATCAGTATCCAAGGAGGTAGTGAAAATGGCTCCTATAATGTGGGGATGGGATATTTTAAAGAGACTTCTCCGGTTCCTGGCGATTCTTTTGATAGGTATTCTTTACGTGTTCAGATTGATCAAAATGTGGGTGACAATATACGTTTTGGTGTAAACTCTGTGACCAATTTTAGTGAAACCAGTTCTATAGTTGGTGTTGGAGGTGCATTATCAGCTTCTCCTCTATTAAGCCCATTTGATGAAAACGGTAACTATTTAGAATCCGTTCGTCTTCAAACTCAAGCTGATAATTTATGGATTCCAACCAGAAACGAAATTAATCGAATAGGAGATGGCCGGGTGAATGAACAACTGGATTTCGGTACTTATAATAATATTTATGGTGAAATAAAACTATTTGGAGTTGAAGGATTAAAATACCGATTGAACCTCGGTTTAAATTATCGTTCATCTAGAGACGGCAATTTTACAGGACAAGGGGTATTTAACTTTAATCCGACTACTATTTCCTCTGCAAGTTATGACAGTTCAATATTATGGGACTATGTGATTGAAAATCAATTACTTTACGACCGTACATTTGGTAAGCACAAGATCAATTTTGTAGGATTGTTTTCTTCACAAAAAAATCATTTTGACAATATAGGTCTAGGGGCTCAAAACATTCCAGATGAAAACTCTTTATGGTATAATTTGGACTCAGCGTTACTCGAGGATCTTACAAGATACGGAACTGGGTATTCTGAGACGGGCTTACTATCTTATATGGCAAGGGTACTTTATCAATATGACAACCGTTATTTACTTACTGCCACTTTACGTACAGATGGTTCGTCCAGATTGGCTCCTGGCAAGAAATGGTTTACTTATCCAGCAGTTTCTGTGGGATGGAACATAGCTAATGAATCGTTTATGGAAAATGCAGATTGGGTAAGTCTTCTTAAGCTTCGTGCAGGTTATGGCGAAACTTCAAACCAAGCTATTGCTCCTTTTTCGGTTCAAGGCCGATTATCGCAAGTAGAATATAATTATGATACCACATTTGCCAATGGCTTTTTCGTGACGCAATTACCTAACCCAGAGTTAGGATGGGAATTCTCGGAAACCTACAACTACGGTCTTGACTTTGGGTTTTTTAATAATCGTTTATCAGGAAGTGTTGAGTATTATATAACGCAAACCAATGATATATTATTAGGTCTCGGACTTCCACCAACATCTGGGGTAGGCAGTATCACAAGTAATATCGGCGCAACAGAAAACCGAGGACTTGAAATTGCTCTTAACGGGACTATTTTTGACGATCCAGATGGTTTTTCTTGGGACGTAGGAGTTAATGTGTATACAAATAGAAACGAAATAACGTCCTTGGCCTCAGGTCAAGTTGAAGATGTAGGCAATCTTTGGTTTGTAGGTCAACCACTAAACGTTATTTATGATTATGATCGTGTTGGGCTGTGGAACGAATCTGACCCTGATTATCAATTTTTTGATCAGTATGAGCCCGATGGGACTTTAGGTATGGTAAAAGTACGTTATACAGGAGATTTTAATGATGATGGCTCACCTACCAGAGCAATAGGTGAAGAGGACCGCGTAGTTATTGATCCAACGCCAGACTTTTTAGGTGGATTTAATACACGTTTGGCTTATAAGAACTTTGATTTTACAACAATTGGGGCATTTCAAAGCGGTGGAGTATTAGTAAGTACTTTGTACTCCTCAAGTGGTTATTTAAATTTACTGACTGGGAGAGGCAATAACGTTGATGTCGATTACTGGACGCCATCCAATACGGATGCTAAATACCCTGCTCCTGGTGGAGTACAAAGTGGGGACAACCAAAAATATGCTAGTACCTTAGGTTATTTTGATGGTTCTTATTTAAAAATACGCGCCATGACTTTAGGATATAATTTCAATCCCAAAACTTTAGATAAAACAGGTATAGAAAGACTTAGAATTTATTTTACAGCACAAAATCCGTTTGTACTTTTCTCCCCGTTTCATGATGAATCAGGGCTAGACCCTGAAACCAATTCAGGAGTAAACGGAGATGGAACGCGTCAAAACGTCGCAGTTAACACTGGGAATATTTCAGGTGGTATTCCTACTATTGGAACCAATGTACCAACAACTAGAAACTTTTTGTTAGGATTGAATATAACATTTTAAAAAAAAGATTACCATGATAAAGATTAGATTTAAAAACATATCAATAGCAATATTGTTAATTGCATTGTTTGCAGGCTCTTGTTCAAAAGACATAATACAAGAGGAACCACGTGGTGTTTTTACACCGGAATTCTTTCAAACAGAATTAGGGGTTCAAGGAGGACTAACCTATTTATACGAAAATTTACGGGATATCTATGGGTTCGCTTATTTTTTCAACATGGCTGAGACGGGAACGGATGAGTATGTTCCAGCTCAAAGTGCCGATAACAATTTTTTTGACCTAGATCTTGCAGGCCAAGGCCAACTTCGTCCAGAAACTGGTTTTTCAATCGGAAGGCCTTGGGGTGCCAGCTGGCCAGCTATCAATACAGCTAGTGGAATCATAGAAAATGCAGCGGCCGTTGGTCTTGACCAATCGTTAATTGCTGAAGCTCAATTTTTCCGTGCCTTTTACTATTTTTTAATGGTACAAAGTTATGGAGGTGTGCCTTTGGATTTGGGTTCTGGAGAATTAGCATTTAATCAAACCGCTTATAGAACATCAGTACGTAATACCGTTCCTGAAGTTTATAGTCGAGCAATTCTACCAGATTTGGTTGCCGCGGTAAATAATTTGCCTGAGAGCCCAAGAATAACAGGAGCAGTAACTAAGAATGTAGCACGATTGTATTTAGCAAAGGCTTATTTAACATACGGTTGGTGGCTAGAAAATCCTAACGGTATTCCAACTTATCCGGATACACCTAGAATAGATCCTGATGGTAATGGTCCTTCATACTATTATCAACAAGCCTATAATTTAGCTGTTGAGGGTATTGACAACCCTGGACCTTACAGCTTATTAGAGTATTTTTATGATGTCCACGACGGCGCGAACGATCGCCATGCTGAAATGATGTTATATGCAGAACGTACAGAAGCAAGTGCTATTTATAATGGTGCAATTGTAACCGGATTTGGCGGAACAGACGACACTAATGCAGCAGTCTGGATGGCAACCTCAAATTATACTACCATTAGTGTAGATGGTGTTGCAGCGGTACAACGAGAAGCTGCCCAAAGTTATGGGCGTCCATGGACCCGTATGGCCCCTCCTATAGGCGTTTTTACAGAGACTTTTAATGACAAGGACATAGATTCTCGTTACGATGGTACATTTGTAACTAGTTACAGAGGTAACTGGGACAAAGCTGATGATCCTACGCCTAGCTTAACAGCTGCCAATGGTCTTGAAATAGAACCTGGTGATGCCGTAGTATCCTTCTTGGACGAATATGATCCAAGCGTGAATTATGTTAACGGCGGAAATATTGGTGGAGGTGAAATACCAGGTCGATCTGATTATGTGATCAATTTAAACGAAATAAACAGAAGATTCTATCCTGGTTTATGGAAGCTAGGAACTTATCGAACAGATAATGCTGGCGGACTAGGTGAACCAAATGTAGGTGTTACCCGTCCATTCCCTATTGCTAAATATTCAGAATTTTATTTAGTAGCTGCTGAAGCTGCAGTAAAGGGCGCATCGGGAAGCTATACGGCTAGGCAATTGGTAAATGTGCTTCGTGCGCGTGCCGGAATGTGGCGTTTTGACAATGGTGAGCAAGAAGAACGTATTGAAGATAATAGCGCCGCCATGTTAAGCGCAACGCCTGCAGTTATAGATATAGACTATATTCTTGCCGAACGTTCACGAGAGTTTTTCGGAGAAGGTTACCGATGGTACGACCTAGTGAGAACTCAAAAATGGAATGAATATGCAGACACTTATGAAATTGGTGGAGACGATGCTTCAGACCATAGTCCTACTGTGACAACCAGAACCATAGAACCCTATCACTATTTAAGACCAATACCCCAGAACCAGATAGATGCTATGGAAGCGACTGCAGAAGAAAAAGCTGCGTTTCAAAATCCAGGGTATTGATTGCATATTGAAATTTGAGTTAGTCGGAAATGCAATTTTGAAGAGTGGGCTGTTTTTTATAAACAGCCCCTTTTTTTTATTAATCTTAATAATTTTTATATATTATTTATCATCAATATGACATACAATCTGTTTTTCTTAAATTAATGTCATACCCCTTACTTTTATCTCTTGTTCCTAGTATTCTAATTTAAAATTTCAAAATATTTGATCTAGATTTAGAAATCCAATTCAGATAAATCATTTAATAAACCAAAATTAATTCAATTTATTTTTAATAAAGCTTTCTCCCAATTGAAAACAAAATTGATAACTTAAAATTATTCATAAACTAGTCAAAAAAGTACTTTTACTAGATTCTTAAAAAAGAGATTTAAATTATAAAAAAAACATTCGCAATCGGTTGCATTTTTAGATAATTTATGTATATTTACGACAATGATTTTATTAACGCGTTTTTTTGCTTTTATATTAATTAGAATCATAATTAATTTTATAATCAACAAAAACAACATTTAGCGCTAATATTTGATTTGACGACATAATTGATAAATTTTTGTTGAAATAATCAACTTAATTTATTTTTTGGATAGGACAATAATTTTTAGTTTAATTAAATAGTAAAAGTATGTTAAAAGCTCTAAAGTTAATGGGTGTTTTTTTGATTGCTGTCGCAATTAGTTTTTCAGTAGTAAGTTGTGAAGACGATCCTGATTTTGAAGAAGTTGTCATCAACAGTGTCTCGCCAGATGAGATTTTTCTTGGTGAAGAGGTAACACTTGAAGGGGAAAATTTTGATGCAGTTTTATTTGTGTTTTTGAATAATGATCAGATTCCCTTTCAACGTGATGGAAATACTATAACTTTTACAACACCAACTAATGGAGGTGTCGGAGACAGAACAATTACATTGGTAATGCCCGATGGTTATATAGTAACTACAGACATTACATTAGTTGCGCTACCATTCCCAATCATTGAAGCCCTTTCTACCAATGCTGCTCAAGCAGGAGAAGAGGTAACAATTAAAGGAACATCTTTAGACGACCTTCAGTCGGTAACAATTGGGGATGTGGAAGCAAGTATTGTTTCGTCATCAGCTACAGAATTAACAATAACTGTTCCTTCAGGACTTCCGGAAAATTTGCCAAGTCCTATTAAGGTAGTAACTGTTGGTGGAGAAGCAATTGCGGCCGGTAATTTTTATGTAGGCGAAAATCTGCTTCTTAATGGCGGTTTTGAAGATGGTGCAGGTGATGATTTTACCAATTGGACTAAAAATAATGGTGGAGACGGAATGACAGCCACTACAGCAGAAGGCGAAGCTTATTTCGGTAGGTCTCTTCGTGCACTTGCTGTTGGTGGAGACGCTTGGAGAACCCAGTTAGCGAGTGATGCTGTGTCAGTTGAAGTTGGTGTAGAATACACCTTGTCTATGTGGATAAAAGCCCAGTCAGGGACACCAGGAGATGGTGGTAATGTAAGATATTCAACCGCTCCAGATGCACTTTATAGTGGCAACTATGACATTACCACTGAATGGCAACAAATTGAATGGGTATTTACTACTAATACATCACCAGTTAGTGCGGTATTAGATCTTGGTGTTATCGCAAATGCGGTTTATTTTGTTGATAATGTAACATTAGTAGCCACTGGTCTTTCTGGTCCACAGCCCACAGAGATTTTGCTTAACGGTGGATTTGAAGAAGGTGAAGGTGATGAATTTGAAAATTGGAATAAGAACAATGGCGCTGATTTATTGACAGCTACAACTAATCCGGACGAGGTAAGAAGTGGAGATAGAGCACTTAGAGCAGTTGGTTTTGGTACAGACGCCTGGAGAACGCAATTAGCAAGTGATGCTGTACCAACGGAAGATGGTGTAGAATATGAAGTGAGTTTATGGATAAAAGGCGAGGCTGGTACACCAGGTGATGGTGGTAGCATTCGAATGTCAACTGGCGGTAACGGTGACCCACAATATCAAGGTGATACGACTGTGACTACAGAATGGCAGAAGGTTGTGTGGCTATTAACTGCTAACAGTACCCAAACACAAATTGTTTTGGATCTCGGAGCTACTGAAAATGCAGTATATTTTATAGATGATGTAAGTTTTTTGGCCCCACCTGAATAATTATATTTAAATTCAATATTTTAAGGCTGTCATTTGATGGCCTTTTTTTATATTTTGGTATCTATTAAACAATTGGGAATGACTTCTAAAAATTGGCTTTTAATTTTATTTATAACTGTATTATTCAGCTGCCTTGACCCTAATGACAAAGAGAAAAAAATCTCTAACTCTGGCACTTTATTTTCATTGGTGGAAAGTTCAAATACAGGTATAAATTTTAAAAACACTGTTAAGCAAGATATAAATTTTAATTACCTAGAATATGTTTATGCCTTTAATGGAGCAGGGGTTTCTATCGGAGACATCAATAATGATGGTTTAGAAGATATTTATTTTACTTCAAATCAAAATTCCAATAAATTATACATCAATAAGGGTGATTTCAAATTTGTTGACGAAACGGTAAAAGCGCGTCTGGAAGATAATAAGGGATGGTCAACTGGTGTCTCTATGATAGATATTAACAACGATGGTTGGCTGGATATTTATGTATGTAAATCAGCATCTTTAAGAAGTGATGAAATTCGAAAAAATAAGCTCTTTATCAACCAAAAAGATGGTACGTTTATAAACGAAGCAAAACAATGGGGTTTGGATCATAATGGATTTTCTATCCAGTCCTATTTCTTTGATTATGATAAAGATGGAGATCTAGACATGTATTTGGTTAATCATCGGCCAGATTTTGACCAAAGCGGTAAGATTGAGAATGGATCCGAAAGGAAGTATTTTAGGGAAACATCAGACCATTTATTTAGGAATGATGGCAACAAATTCACAGATGTTACACTTCAAGCAAAACTCATGAATAAAGCTTGGGGATTAAGTGCATCTATTGGAGATTTTAACAATGATGGTTGGCTTGATATATATGTCGCCAATGATTTTATAAATCCTGACTATTTATACATTAATAACCAAGATGGTACTTTTTCAAATAAAATTAATACGATGCTTAAGCATATCCCATTTAACGGAATGGGTTCAGATTACGCAGATATAAACAATGACTTTTTACCAGATTTAATAGTTTTGGATATGCTAGCTGAAGATCATAGAAGAGGAAAAGAAAACATGGCTTCTATGAATACAGACGGATTTTGGAAAATGATAGAATCAGGTTATCATTATTCATATATGGCAAATACTCTACAAATAAACAACGGTAATGGCACCTTTAGTGATATTGGTCAATTGGCAGGACTTTCTAAAACAGATTGGAGTTGGGCGCCTTTAATAGCCGATTTCGATAATGACGGATTTAAAGATATTTTCGTTTCAAATGGAATTGAAAGAGAATTAGGTAATCAAGATTATAAAAAGGAATCTCTAAAACAGCAACGAGAAAAGGGTGCCATGACTGTGCAAGAAATAATGAGTATTATGCCTTCTGAAAAAATTTCAAATTATATATTCAAAAATAATGGTGATTTTACATTTAAAAAAACGACCGATGTCTGGGGTTTAGGTAAAAAAGTAAATACCAACGGAGTTGCATATGCAGACCTTGACAATGATGGAGATTTAGATTTGGTAATGAACAATATGTCAGATCAAGCAACTGTATATAAAAATAATTCAACCAAAAACTACATCAACCTGAAGCTCATTGGTGATGAAAAAAATATAAAAGCAGTTGGTGCCAAGGTTAAGGTCTATTCTAAAGAAAAAACCCAGTACCAAGAATTATTCCCTTCTAGAGGTTACCAGTCATCCATGGGGTATCAGCTAAATTTTGGATTGGGTAATGAAGAAGTTATTGACCGTATTGAGGTGATTTGGGGTGATAATTCCGTTTTAGCCATGGGAAATGTTGAAGTAAACCAGACCCTTACATTCAATAAAAAAGACTTTAAGTTTGATGGAGAAATGCCTGTTGAGATTCCTCAGAATTTGATAAAAATAAATCCTGATTCGTTAGGAATAACATTCAGCCATAAAGAAAATAACTTTAATGATTTCAATTTACAAACCTTACTACCCCAAAAGCAATCCCAAAAAGGACCTACTCTCGCCGTCTCAGATATTAATGGTGATGGATTAGAAGATTTTTACATTGGAGGAGCTTTAGGTCAAGCAGGCGAAATGTATATTCAAACACCTGAAGGAAAATTCAGAAAAACCAATGAATCCTTATTCACTAGTGAAAGTAAATATGAAGATGTCACTTCTCTTTTTTTTGACGCCGATGCGGATGGCGATCTCGATTTATATATAGGTAGCGGTAGTTATGAACTTGAAGAAAATAGTCCGCTACTTCAAGACCGTTTATATTTAAACGATGGAAAAGGTACCTTTTCAAAATCAAATAAGTTGCCTAAAATGTTAGGTGTTTCAAAAGCAGTTGTAGCCAATGATATCGATGAAGATGGTGACTTGGACTTGATTGTTGGAGGGCAGGTCATTCCTAGTAAATATCCGCTTTCATCAAAGACCTATTTACTTAAAAATGAAAATGGAAGCTATATTGACAGAACCGAAGAATTCGCCCCTGAACTAGTAGATATAGGCATTGTAAATGATTTGCTTTTTACGGATTATGATGGGGACGGTGACAAAGATTTAGCTGTTGTTGGGGAATGGTTTCCGATTACCTTTTTCAAAAATCAAAACGGAAAATTTACTAAAACGTCAATAGCGTCCTTTGATCAAACGGAAGGCTGGTGGAATACTATTGAAGAAGTGGATTTGGACAACGATGGAAAAATGGATTATTTGTTGGGTAACTTAGGAGATAACAACAAGTTTCGTCCAACTAAAGAGAAACCGCTTCATATTTATTCCACAAATTTCGATGAGGATGGTAAATATGATATGGTATTAAGTAAGTCCTACAAAGGAAATCTGGTTCCCGTTAGAGGAAAAGAGTGTTCAACGGAACAAAATCCTTTCGTAAGTAAAAAGATAGAGACCTATGAAGAATTTGCAAATTCAACCTTATTTGATATTTACGGCGAAGAAGAGCTGAGTACTGCCTACCATAGACAAGTACACGAGTTTGGTAGCGTCTATTTAAAAAACAAGGGCATTGGCTCATTTGAAATAAAAAAACTTCCTTCAACGGCTCAATTTGGTCCAACGATGGCTTTTGAGGTTACTGATATAAACCAAGATGGCTATTTGGATGTACTTGGTGTGGGTAACATCTATGAAACTGAAGTAGAGACAATAAGATATGACTCTAACACGGGCTATATTCTTTTAGGCGATTCAAATGGGAATCTTACACCTTTTACAGATAATAGCTTTTTCACCCAAGGCAATGTAAAGGACATGAAAAAAATTAAAATTAATAGAGAGGAGTACTATTTAATTGCCAATAATGACGCGCATTTAACCATTTTTAAAATTAATAAAGGTTAACGTTGCTGACGCTCGGCTTTTGTTTTTTAGAATGAAAATTTAGGTAAATAGAGCTTTTTAATTTTTCTCCTTCGAAAATTTAATATTTTAATTGACCTCAACACGTTTTCGAAAATGGAAAATGGTTGCGTATAAGTCCTTTTGATTTCTACTTTAGGATAACTATAGCTTTTCCTAATCCAATTTAGGGCCTTAAACAATTGCCACAAAAGCTTGCACCCGAACCAACCGCATTGTAAATTTTATGTTCTTTCTGATTCTCAATAATCGTGATAATAATTTTAGCTTCTATAACAAAACAATTACTTTGCTTCAGTTTTAAAACAATATTCATTCATGATTTTCAAAAAGTAAATTTCTAAATACATCCCCTTTATCTGCTCCGCCCCTAACAACATACATGCCTTGATCCTGACTCCATTCTTTACATTTTAACCAGTAAAAATTGTGTCAATGATATATACAATCCAGTAAAATTTTAAAAATGGGCATAAAGAAAGTAAGTCTAATCTCCTTTAAAATTGACACCTCAGTCTGTTATTCAATTGTTCAAAAAACCAGCTATTTGCATTTATAATAAATAGAATTTAAAAATGTTAATTAGTGACATAAGTTGTAATACTATTAGGTGGCAAATCATACAAAAATGCTTCTATGCTTGGTTCTATATCAACTACTTCCTGTACTTCTAGATTCTGAGAACTGCTCGTGATGTAAGGGGTAACGCTGGCACTAGTAGTTCCTGTAAGTACAAACTGTTGTTCTACTGTTTGTTCTGTTTGGTTTATAGCTATAACCACAATCCTTCCTTCCCCAGAATAAGCACTTACAGATATTCCTGTTTGAGGATTATCGCCTGCCCCTATCCTTGTGTAGCCTGGTTTTATGAATTTTGAAAAATTTGACATTACATAACCACGCTTGGTTACAACACCATTAGAAGTCCCTTCCTCTCCATCTCCAATAAAGCTGTAATACCTTTTGCCATACCACCATATGTAAGCGTTGTATTGACCGATAGTCATACAATCGTGGATTTCCCGACCAACTAACAAAGCATCAGGCCACAAATTTGCACTTCTGTCACTGGATGTATAGTGCTCTGTCATCCACAGTTCTTTCCCTTTTTCCAAGGCCAAAGGATAAGGATAATTATCCAGTGCTGTACCATAAATGTGTCCGCCTACAATATCCACATTGTCTACCGCTACTGGGTCATTTAGTGTCAGGTCTGTATGTTCATGCCTAAACTGAAAAGACTCAGAGGGCATTAGTTTAGTATTGGTTATAAGTGCTCCATAATCCCTCATGAAATCACGTACTTGAGCGGCAGACCAATTACAAGATTCATAGGAAACTTCATAATCACCTTCATTTTGAATACTTATAACTTCCAAAGGAACACCATTAGTATCCATGTATGATGCAAAATCATTGAGGTAATTGGCATAATCTTCATAGGATTCTGTCTTTAATGACCCTCCTATTAGATCATTATTGGTCTTCATATCAGCAGGCGGACTCCATGGTGTAGCCATAACCAAAGCTCCTCTATTTGAAGCCATTTGTGCATGATTAAGCTCAATAGCCCTAGAATTATCATCTGGGGCAACACGTATTCTCAGAATTGATAACCCAATCTCTCCATCATCATTTCCATATAATTTATCCATATCGCTAGCGCTAAGGGGACTATTCAATCTAAAAACTGTTGCGGCACCAAATCCACTTATATTTTGTTTGGTTTCTGAAGGTGTAATTATAGAGGCATCTGACTGTAAAACTGTAGGATCTGAAGGTCCTGCAGGATTTGTAGGCCCACCAACAGTTACACCATTATTATCATCGCTGCTACTACAACTTAAACCCAAGGCCATCAGAAAGAGCATTAAATTTTTTTTAAACGTTATCATATTTATCTATTTTTAATTTGCTATTTATATTATTTTTTTGAAGTTGTTCTGACTATTATCTGCCTCAGTTACATACATAAATTAAAAAACAACATAGAAATAATTAGATAACTAAAGTCAAAACAACCCTATTTCATAATTATGAAATCACTTTTAAACCATCTATCAAGCTTTATAAATACATTAATAACATCCCCATCTAGAAATATTCTAAACGCGTTAAACCCTGTTTAATTAAGATGATATTATTAATGAGATTAAGTTAATAACCCTTACGATAATGCCGAGTATATTTTATCTATAGTCTGCACCCTATTATTCCGAGATTTACAGTTCAGGCGATAGAAAAATTTATGGCAATCCTTGTTTTTTTTTGAAAATCACAATCTACTCATCAATGATTTATTTATATTGGATGAGGTATATATCCGACTTTTTCAAAGTCCATCTGCAAAACCACGGTGCGAAATCTTGAATTCATAATTTGAATTATATAGCAATAGCCAGTCAGTTCCGCCATCGTATCTCCAACTATCTTGGTCTCTCATTCCCCAAATAGTAATTCCATATTGTTTATCAGAAGGTACGATAGACTTATACTCGGAAGCTACATGGTTATAGAATAATTCTTGTTCTTGAGCACGCTCTAAAGTTAAGCTCGTTATGTCATCATTTGAATTTACTTGTATATCTAATTCAGAAATATGAACCATTAATCCGGAATTAGTAACATCTGATATTGCCGTTGTAATTTCCTGAAGCGATGGCCAAGCAAGACCTAGGTGCATCTGCATACCAACACCGTCGATTGGTATTCCGTTATTTTGGAAACTAGTTACCATTGATAAAATTGCACTACGCTTATTGGTTTCACCGGCAATATTATAATCGTTGTAAAACAATTTAACAACAGGATCTGCCTCACGTGCCCATTGAAAGATTTTTTCGATATAATTTTGTCCCATTCTTTGGGTAAAAAGAGAGGATCTTATATTACCTCCATCAAAATATTCGTTTACTACATCCCATCCAGTAACTATAGAATTTCCGTTTGCATCTTTCTCTTGTGCAAAATGTTCTACAGTGGTTTTAACGAAGTTTTCAATATGCGCTTCAAACTCATCATCGGTTCCAGCAAAGTTTTCGAGCCAATCTGGTATAGCATACTCAGGGTGCCAAACCAAAGCATGTCCGTGAACTCTCATACCGTTAGCCTTTGCGTAGGTAACAATAGCATCCCCATCACTAAAATCAAAAGTATCCGGTCCGATAAAAATGTTGTTCATTTTCATATCGTTTTCCGCTGTAATACTATTATAATCAGTATTTAAAATAGTTCTAAAATCGGCTTCAGAAGCAGAAGCTAAACGTCCCGCTGACACAATATTTCCTATAGGAAAGTTGGCCAAATCTTGAAGGCTTGTAGTGGGAATGTACAATAATGGATCACCCGAAACTCCTCCATCATCATCGTTTCCTCCTGAAGGACCACCCACAGTAACTCCATTGCTATCATCAGAACTACAGCCCATAGAAATTAGGCAAAGAACTGCTAATCGTAAAAAATTCTTTTTCATATTATCAATTTTTATTATAGCTAATTATGGCTACTTTGATTAATCATTTAAATTATTTAAAAGTTTATAAATCTAAAATGGAAAAATAATAAAAAAAAGTATTATTCACAATATATACACAACCGATTTCATAAAATATTAGAAACCAATAATTAATTAGCTAATTCTAAGAGTTAAAGCTGTACATACTATCATTTATATAGTATAGGATTATATTCCTACGAAAATTTCACATACTTAAGCTCCCTTTACCTTACTAAACCCTATAAATAAACGCTAAAAAAAACAACTGATTGTCTTTAATTTTGTGGGTGATATTGAAAATTGATATATTTATAAAATATATAATTTTGTAATACCCGCTTTTGAGAATTTCTAGGTATTAGTAAATAAAACACTCATGAAAACATCTTTTTCAATTCTAATTACTATTTTATTCCTTTTTACCATTTTATTATTTTTTAGCTGTAGCAATGGACAGAATAAAAATGAAGCTCAAATTTCAGTACAAGAACAACCCAGAGGTGTTGAAAACCTTACCTACAAATGGGGAAACATAGCGCTCACCGCACAAGCCAATGATACTAAAATATTAAAACCGAGGCCTACTGTAACCTCACGCTACTTGGCATTAATTTTTGTAGCTATTTTTGATGCTTGGTCACAATATGATGAAAAGGCTCTTCCTGTTTATCTTGAGGGTATTGATAGAATACCCACAAAAGAACAAACACTGAAAAACAAAGAAATTGCAATTAGCTATGCCGCATTTCGAACACTCAATGAATATTATTCATCCGATAAAGTACTTTTTCAAGACTTTATGAAGCAATTAGGTTTAGATCCAACTGATGAAACACTAGATCCATCTACACCAATAGGTATTGGTAACTTAGCAGCAAAAGCAGTTATTGAAGCACGTAAGGGTGATGGTTCTAATCAGTATGGCGAAGAAGGCGGGTCAAATGACATTCCTTATTTTAACTATGTGAGCTATGAACCTGTCAATTCTGCAGATGAAAATATTGACCCTAACCGTTGGCAGCCCAAATATTTTTCGGATGGAAAAGGAGGTAGATTCGCACCAGGTTGCTTAACGCCTTTTTGGCAAAAGGTTGAACCTATTGCTTTGAAATCAGGAGATCAATTTCGTCCTGGCCCACCACCAATGATAGGTTCAGAACAATTAAAAAAAGAAGTCGAAGAAGTCATTAGGCTACAAGCTAATCTTACTGACTACCAAAAAGCACTCGTCGAATTTATGCGCGATGGCCCGCAATCCGTACAACAAGCAGGTCATTGGTTAAAATTTGCACAAGACGTGTCACGAAGAGATAACCACACACTTGATGAAGATGTGAAAATGTATTTTTATAATCAAGTCGTAGCAATGGATGCGTTTATAGCCTCTTGGGATTCTAAAATGTATTACGATTATGCTAGACCGTATGCTTTAGTACATGAATATTATAGTGGCAAAAAAATTAAAGCTTGGGGTGGTGTTGGAAAAGGTATGATTGAAATGGACGGAAGTCAATGGCGACCTTATTCTCCAGACACTTTTTTATGCCCACCTTTTCCAAGTTATACCTCTGGTCACAGCACAATAAGCGGAGCATGTGCAGAAGCTCTAAAATTATGGACTGGAAGTGATACATTTGGATCAGAATCAACATTAGTAGCAGGGGCATTAACCGAACCAGACAATTTAGGCGACACCATAACTTTAAAATTTCCAACATTTACAAAAACAGCTGAAATGGCTGGATTTTCAAGGGTTCTAGGTGGTTATCACATTCAATCAGATAATGTTGCTGGTTTAGAACTTGGCCGAAACGTAGCAAGAGAAGCTTGGAAATTTTACCAAATGCATTTAGGAAAAAATAAAACTTTATAAATCATGAAAACACGCATCATTTCATTATTCATAGCTATCTTATTACCATCAGTGTTAATAAGTCAAAACACGGCTAAAAACGATATTAAAGTTTTTTTATTGGCTGGTCAGTCTAACATGGATGGCTATGGCTACATTAAAGATCTACCTGACTCCTTAGATACTGAATTCAAAAATGTGTTTATCTATCATGGTAATTCTTTGCCAGATGAAGAAGATAATGGTGGTTTGGGCAAATGGGAAGCACTAAAACCTGGTCATGGTGTAAATTTTTCATCAACAACCGATAAAAACAATCTCTCTGATCGTTTTGGAATTGAACTGTCTTTTGCAAAAAAATTGCAAGAATACTACCCCAACCAAAAACTAGCATTTATAAAATATTCACGAGGAGGCACATCTATCGATAGTCTTGCCGCTGGTTCATTTGGTTCTTGGGAAGCTGATTTTAAGGGTTCAAACGGAATTAATCAATATGATAATGCTCTAAATACCATTAGACTAGCTTTAAAGACCAAAGACATTGATGGTGATGGAAAAGATGATGATTTAATTCCTGCCGGAATTATTTGGATGCAAGGCGAAAGTGACGCTTCATATTCAGAAGAAATTGCAGCTAATTACTATTCTAATTTAAAACGATTGATGGATTTACTAAGAGCGAGTTTACGAACTGATGATTTACCAGTTGTCATTGGTAAAATTTCCGACTCATGGAATGATTCAGATGGGAAGGTTTGGGACTATGGAGAACTTGTTCAATATGCTCAAGAAAAATATGCCAAAGAAGATAAAAATGCTACCATAGTAAGAAGTACAAGATATTATAAATATTCAGATAAATGGCACTATGACAGTGATGGTTATATTGATTTAGGCGAAAAATTTGCCGATGCCATTTACCAATTAAATAAACAATAAAATGAAAACTAGAGAATTAGGTAAAAACGGATTTGATGTAAGCGAAGTCGGTTTAGGATGTTGGCAAATTGGCGGCAATTGGGGTAATGAAATCGATAAAAAAAACGCTTTCGAAATCCTCAATGAAGCTATAGAAAACGGTGTTACTTTTTTTGACACTGCTGATGTTTACGGAGATGGAAGAAGTGAAACCTTAATAGGGGAATTTATTAAAGACAAGGGTTCCAACATTAAAATAGCAACAAAATTTGGGAGAGGTGCTAATGTATTCCCTGATCAGTATACCGAAAAAGCATTAAGAGATAGTGTAGAGGTTTCATGTAGACGCCTTAATGTTGAGGCTATAGATCTTTTACAATTACATTGTATTCCTTCAGAAGCATTACTAAAAGGTGATATTTTCAATTGGTTAAGAACGTTAAAAAAAGAAGGTAAGATATGTCATTTTGGAGCTAGCATAGAGAGTGTAGAACAAGGATTAATTTGTTTGGAGCAAGAAGATCTGCAATCGCTTCAAGTCATCTACAACATCTTTAGACAAAAATTAACCTCCGCATTATTACCACAGGCCAAAGAAAAAGGTGTTGGTATTATTGTGCGTTTACCATTAGCAAGCGGTTTGCTTACTGGAAAATTTAACAAAGACACCCAATTCTTAGAAAATGATCATAGAAACTTCAATCGTGATGGAGATGCTTTTAATGTTGGTGAAACCTTTGCAGGACTACCTTTTGAAGTTGGTGTAAAATTATCTGATCAGTTAAAATCATACTGTCCAGATGGCTTTTCCATGGTAGATATGGCACTTCGTTGGATATTGGATCATGAAGCCGTGTCAACCATAATTCCAGGTGCTAGCTCACATAAACACATTCATAACAATGCCGCAGCAAGTAATTTACCACCCCTTTCAGATGAATTGATGGCTGAATTAAAAGCTTTTTACGACAATCACGTTCATCAGCACATTCGAGGGGTTTACTAAAGTAAGAAAGACGAAAATACATCATAATTTTAAAGAAATACCCATTCGAAGGCATAAACGCTCAACACCTATAACTGCAATGATTCTATTTGTAAATACCATTTTGATCTTCGTGAACCACCTCACCAGCAAATAAAGGAACTTCTTTAGGATTAAGGTTTAAATCGTTAATCAAATTATCATAAACAACTTTTACTTTTTGAGGCCATATTGTATCTCCTGTGTTAGATTCGCCTTGGTGCAATAATACACCTTTTATAACGCCATCTTTTTGAGCTTTTTTTGCCATTTCTACAAGTCTTCCGTAAGGACTACCATCCTATTCTTTGACCATGTTTGTCATCCAATCTAGAACCTCTTTTAAATACTCTTTATACTTATCTTTATTAAAAAGTTCAATTTTACAACCACCTACTGCTACGTTTATCACGCCAACATTAATATGTTCTGGTAAGTTTTAAACCATAGCTCTTCCAAAAAAATCGATTAATGTAAGCCCTGTTTTACAACGACATAAAGGAGGAACTGCAGTATACCAATTCCCTTTTTCTCTGCCTAAACCTGGACAGTCTACTGCTGCCGTAACTTTAAATCTTGGGTTAATGTTTACCGTATCTTGTGATCTAACTTTAGACGCGCCCTCCATATTCGACTGACCGAAACTTAATTAAACATGGAAGTCAGGGTTTTGCCCATACTTATTGCACATTGTTATCATGAAAACAATGACTAAAAAGTTTGAATTCTTATTCATTTTATCTTTGCTAAATGTCTATTTCGGTAAAGCATCATTGGCACTTGTTGCATACAATCCTAGCATTGCACCTGTAAAACCACCTGCAACATCTGTAGACAAAATAGCGCCTGAAATTATACCTCCAAGGTTTTCAAAATCAGTTCCATTTGAAGAATATTTAAATTCATACTTATCACCATTGGCTTTAATTTGAAGCTTAATAGGTTCTTTGATATCAACTTTAACGCTGGCAAGGGTCTCAGATATTATTTCACCTTGTCTCCTAGGCCAAGTATTTTTCGCAAGCACTAAATAGTAATCTTTGTCTTTTTTGGTTACACCAAATACGTAGTTAGAACCTTCATTTTGTAGTGCAACAACACCTGCTAAATCTTTTTCGGATTTTGGTTTATACTCTAAGGTTGTTGTAAATGAAAAACTTCTATGCATTTGTCTATGAAACAACGTAGATGTTGGCTTTACCTCTTTAATATTGGTTTCAAAAGGCAAGATTTTCAGACCATTTTTAGCTTTCTCAATAAACGCTTCACGAGGTCCTCTTAAACCTATCCAACGGTAGTCTAATTTATCTGCAGAAAAATCATCTTTAAACGTGAAATTTCCATTAGGAAAAAAGCCATCTTGTCCGGTTTTATTGTCAACTCCTTTAGGCATTTCTAATTTAGGCTCAAGCGGAATTAATCCATTTTCAAAAACTGGAAATTCTCCAGACCAATCTACAGGTAAAATGAAGGTTTCACGACCTGTATTTACTCTATCTTCTTCATTAGGACGCACTGCTAAAAACACGCCATAATATTGGTCGTTTGGTCCTTTAACTAAATCGGCATGTCCTGCCCAATCCACTTTATTTTCGCGATCTTTTGCAAAATAGCGTTGTGTTAAAATAGGATTACTTGGTGCTGGAATAAAAGGGCCTTTTGGGCTATCACTTTTGAAAATAACTTCGCTATGCCATCCGCCTGTACCACCTTCGGCACACATTAAATAGTAACTACCGTCTTTTTTGTAAAGGTGTGGTGCTTCAATCCAAATCGGTTTTTTGGATAAATCAACACCTCCATCTACAATAATTTTATCGGTTCCTGGAATGACTTTATCATTTTCAACATCATAGTCCCACATTTTAATTACCCTATGACCACTGTATAATTCTTTTCCTTTATCGGGTGCATCATTATGGACCACGTAACCTTTTCCATCGTCATCAAAGAAAATAGAAGGATCTATACCTCCAAAATCGAGTTTTATTGGGCTTCCCCAACCTTGTTTAGGGTCTTTGGTTTTAACAATAATATTTCCTAACCCACCAGAAAAAGCTGTTACAATCATATAAAATGTATCGTTATGTGGGTTGTATGTGATGCCTGGTGCATACACACCTGCACTAATACCTGTATCGTGTGGATTGAATTCGTCGACGTTATTTAGAACACCACCTAAGTCCGTCCAATTTACCAAATCTTTTGAGTGAAAAATAGGCACACCAGGAAATACGGCAAAAGACGAGCAGACCATGTAATAATCATCTCCTTTTCTAGTAATCGCAGGATCTGGATAAAAACCTTGCAGAATAGGCGTGTAAAATTCGTTTTCTTTTAATGGATTATCTTTATAAACTTGATCCATACCTTCGTAAACGACATTAGAAAATATTGGAGCGTTCTTAGCTTTTTTTTGTGCATTTACTGCTGTAAAAGCAAGTAACAAAGTTGTGCACCACATTATAAATTGTTTGTTTTTCATTTTTATCTTTAGTTTTAGTTTATTGTTCAAATGTTATCCAATCTATTTCTATTGGGTTATCTGTTTTAGATTGTATAAACAGATTTTTTATACCTTTAGATTTAGTATTTATTTTGGCTGTGATTTCTGTCCATTCTTCAGTTGCAGGAATATTAATTTCTGCTATAACCTTGCCAGATAAACCTTCTGTGTTCACTTGAACTACACCGCCTTTACTCGATTTTGCTTTTATTTTCACCTGTTTAATCCCTTCCTTATCAAAATCTACGTCATTGTATTGTATCCACGCGTTTTGTTTATTAAAAACCGTTTTCCAACCTTTAAACGTGTTAGTGGTATCTATAAAAGTGATAGAAGTTCCTTGCTCGCTTAATTTACTATATCTATCAATTTCAATTTTATTGGCGGCTTGGGAAATGCCAATACCTCTTAACGTTGGTGTTACTTTTTGAATGGTGCCATTTGGATTGAAGAATAGTTTATCGGCTCTAATAGAACGTGCTTTATCAAAACTGGGAGAATAATCATTATGATGATAAAATAGGTACCAATGATTTTTAAAATTAATGATGGATTGATGATTGGTCCAACAACCTGTTGGCGATTCATCCATAATAACTCCAGTGACTTTAAACGGTCCTAAAGGGTTATCAGAAATAGCATATTCTAAACGTTCTGTCTTGTTTTCAACATGTGGATAGGTTAAATAATATACGCCATTTCTTTCAAATACATAAGGCCCTTCTTTAAGTCCTTTTGTTGGTAAATTATCAATGGTAATCACTTCTCCATCTAGCTCTACCATATTATCTTTCAGTTTTGCAACATATATATTGCCTTGAGACCAATACATATACGCTTGTCCATCTTTGTCAATAAATACATTTGGGTCTATCCCTTTTACACCTTTTATGGGTTGCGATTCTGGAGTATAAGGTCCTTCTGGTTGATCCGCTATGGCCACACCAATGGTAAATCCTCTTCCACTAGTGAGTGTCTCTTTAGCTGTTGAAGGAAAATAGAAATAATACTTTCCGTTTTTTTCAATACAATCTGGTGCCCACATACTGTAGCTGTTTGGTTTTACCCAAGGCACTTTATTTTGAGTAACAATCACTCCATGATCTTCCCAATCCGTTAAATTTTCAGAAGAAAATACGTGGTAATCCTCCATACAAAACCAATCTTCTCTACCTCTCTCTTTAGTGGCTAAAATATCATGTGACGGAAATACATAAACTTTATCTCCAAACACCCTTGCTGAAGGGTCTGCTGTAAATTGATCTCGTATTAGTGGATTTTGAGCAAATGAATAGTGAATTGATAAAACTATCAATACTAAGATTATTAAAATTTGCTTTTTATCATTCATTGATTCTCTTTTTAATTCATAATTAAAACTCCACCATTATGTGGTATATTCAGTTTGATTTCCTGATTCTTATTTAGTTTTTTTGTTACAAAACCCTTGTCCGATGATTTTTTCCCATCTTCATAAATCTTCACTTCTTCCCCAGCTTTAATCATCGGTAATTTCACTTCAATGTTAAGTGTTTCGTCTTCTGCATTTATTCCTGCGATATACCAAGTATCTCCTTTACGACGAGCCAATACAATATATTTACCAGGGTAGCCATCTATAAAAACAGTTTCATCCCAAGTAGTAGGAACATTTTTTAAAAATTCGAGTTCATGTTGAGGGACATCTTCTAAATTATTTGGTGTTAACCCGAACATTTGTACTGGATTTTGATACAAGACACTTGTAGCTAATTGAAAAACATTAGACGTTAATCGTTCTTGTCCTTTTTCATTCTCTTTATTAAGAAATTTATTCAACAGCACACCACCATATTCAATACTCGCTACTGAATTACGTATGAACGGATGTAATGCTGCATAAAATGCTTCTTTATTACGAGCATCTTGAGTAAAAATGAGCATCTCTGAAGCTATAACAGCCTCACTCCCTACAAAATTAGGATACATGCGTTCCCATCCACGAGGTAATGTAGCACCATGAAAAATAATCATTAAACCAAATTCATTGGCGTCAGATAAGATATCTTCATACAAGCGCATTGTTTCTTGTTTGTCACCACCAAAAAAGTCAACTTTTAATCCTTTTACACCTACTTTTTTAAGCCATTTCATTTCTTTTTTTCTGGCTATTGAAGTGTTCATTTTATCCTTTGGGGTCATAAAAGCATCATTGATACCACCATTTGAATTGTACCAAAGAAATACCTCAACTCCTTTAGATTTTGCATAGTTGATGAGCGCTTCCATGCTTTCATAACCAATATTTTTATCCCACCAAGCATCAATTAAAATATATTCAAAGTTCATTGCAGCAGCCAAATCAATATATTTTACCTGATCATCATAATTCATACTATTGTCTTGCCATACAATCCAACTCCAAGTGCCTTTACCATATTTATAGTCTTGTGATGCTTCATAAAGCGGATCCACAACACTGTAAGAAATAGTTGTTTCTACGATAGGTTTTAGTGTTTCTCCAACAGTAATTGTTCTCCAAGGTGTAACTCCAGGTAAACCAATTTGTGCGCCTGTACTACCAAAACCATTATTGTTTTTCATGTCTGGATAATCAACAGTGTAAATACCCTCTTTGTAGTGACTTAAATGAGAAGCATAATAGTGACTTGAAACGCCTGTTTCAGATAATAATACCCAACCTTTGTCTCCTACATGAAAAAGACCAGGAAAAACATAGCCTGTTTTTGAAGTATTAGATTCCATTGGTAAATCTGCTGTATAACCACTCTCATAACTAGGTGCTGTTCGTGCAAATCCGCCCATACTTGTCATCATAGGTGATAAAAATGAAGTTGTTTCAGCAGGAAATTTAAAACCTGTTGCTTCTTTTTCTACAACACATGCCATGGTTTTGTCCCAAACAGGGATTTCATATCTAAAAGCCACATCATTGTTACTCACTTGAAAAACAACATTTATTTGCTTTTTATCTGAATTTTCAAAGGTGATCCTTAATGTATTGGCTTCGTAATTAACTAATGACTGTTTTATTTTATCTGACTTGTAGCTTTTACTTACTGTACCAGTACTATCTTTTAGGAAACTCATGTTTTTTGTAAAATCGCCTTCATTGGTTGTTATTCCTAGAGGAGAATTTTGAAGCATAACAGTGTTATTATATGTTATAGTGTAGTTAGGTTTTCCATTTTTCAATATTACAGCTACCTTGAGATTTTCATCAGGACTATTAACAACCGATTGTGTGTGTCCAGCTAAACTATTTAATAGAAAAACAATTAAAAGGTACTTCAAGTTCATTATTATTATGTGGTGGTGTATTACCTTGCTAATTTTAATTTTAAATATCATGTCTATATTTACTTTAGTTAAGTCCTCTTTTTATTTAGAAAACATCCAATAATCAAAAAACATGATTTTTGTTGATGCTTTTCCTTTAAAAATAAAATATACATCGTGTGTTCCTGATACTTTTTCAATCTCAGCGCTTACTAATTCCCACCTATCATTTCCACCAGTTAATGGTACTTTTAACGTTGTTAGTAATTTTCCATTAATACCATCCAATCTTACTTCCATTGAAACATCACTATTGTGCGTAGTACCAACACGTGCTTTAAATTTTATGGCGCCATCTTTTCTAAAATCTACATTTTTCACCATCGTATATGCGTCATTTTCCATAGCCGTAATAAATACGCCAACAGCATCATTTTGCATGGATTTTACATGCTCTGACCACGCTATGGTTTCTGCTTCATTTTTTACAAAAGGATTTACAGTTGATAATGCTTTTTCAACACCATTCGTCATATCCATTTGCACGATTGTGCCATCTTTATTGAATTGTAATTCTTGTACACAGACAGATCTATTGAAACCATTTCCTCCTGGTAAAGCGCCATTATGATAGAAAAAATAGGTTTTCCCTTTATAATCAATGACTCCTGGATGGTTGGTAAAACTTTTACCTTGTGTTGGCATCACTTTGCCTTGATAGGTCCATGGTCCTGTAGGACTATTTCCTGTAGAATAACCAATATGCTCAGAAATTGGACCTGCTGCAAAGAGTAAATAATATAAATTATTTCGTTTGTAAAGCCAAGGTCCTTCTTCGTAAGTCGTTGGTCTACGAGGATTTTCTTCACCTTCTCGTTTTCCAAAAGCTTCAATGGTGTTTGGAAACGATTTTATTTCATCATCATAAGATATCATATCTTCATTTAGCTTCACATAGTAACAAATTGGATTTCCCCATAAAATATAAGCTTGTCCATCATCATCAATAAAAACAGTCGGATCAATATCTGCCAAACGCCCTTGTATTAGTGACTTACCCAAAGGATCTATAAATGGCCCATAAGGACTGTTAGCAACTGCAACACCAATACCATTTTTTCCTTCTCTATCTGTTACTGGAACATACATATAAAATTTTCCATCACGCTCAATACATTGAGGCGCCCATGCGTTTTTTTTTGCCCAATCGAAATCTTTGTAAGATAAAATTGCGCCATGGTCTGTCCAATTCACCATATCTTCTGTGGTGTAAAGTCTCCAGTCGTCCATGGTAAACCATGTTGAATTATCTTCATCATGAGAAGTGTAGAGGTAAACTTTACCATTGTAAACCATTGGTGCTGGGTCTGCAGTATAATTGGTTTGAATGATTGGGTTTTGTGAAAAACCGTTATACAATAGTGATATACTCAAAAAGGATATTATAAAAAACCTATTTTTTAAATTCATCATATTTTATTGATTATTGAATGATAATTTTTTGCATTTTTAAATCTTTTGGATCAGAACTGGTTCCGTAATAAACTTCATATTCACCAGCAGTTACATTCATGCTTAAGGTATCCCAATCGTAAAATTCAAATGCAGTTGATGATAAAACAATAATGGCGTTTTTAGTTTCACCAGCCTTTACTTCCAATCGTTTGTAGCCTTTTAAGGTTTTTAATGGTGCATCTTCAGTATCATTTAGTTTACGAACGTAAACTTGTACAATTTCAGTTCCGTCATAATCACCAGTGTTAGTTACTGGAATACCTAATTGAATGCTTTCATCATTTTTAATAGTTGTTTTATTGAATTCAGCATTTCCAATGTTAAAATTGGTATAGCTCAAACCAAATCCAAAAGGAAACAGCACATCTGTAGTATAGCGATACGTACGACCCTTCATTGAGTAATCCTCAAAATCGCCTAAGTTTTCTGAATCTTTGTAAAATGAAATTGGTAATTTACCAGAAGGATTGTAATCGCCTAAAAGTACATCTGCAACAGCTTGCCCACCAGATTCTCCTCCATACCAAGCTTGAAGAATGGCATCACAAGTTTCAGTTTCATCTAACAAAGCAATGGCAGAACCTGAACAGTTTACAAAAATGACTTTTTTACCAGCCTCTTTTAAGGCTTTTAAACATCTTTTTTGAATACTAGGTAACTCAATATTAGTTCTGTCTCCTCCTTTAAATCCTGGATAATTCACTGGCATTTCTTCACCTTCCAATAAGGTTGACAGTCCACCTACAAACACAACAGTATCAATGCCTTCTAGTTTTTTAAGTAATCCACCAAAATCAACATCATATTCCTTTCCGAAATCAAATTCAAGGTTTGCTTGCCAATTATTTGATTGTGCAAAAAGAATTTCAATGTTATACGTTTTACCAGCTTCAACCTTAAAAGGAATTCTGCCTGGTAAGGTTCTCCAATTGACATATTTGCTTAAGGATTTCCCATTCACTAAAAGCTCAAAAGCTCCAGTAGCTCCCGTTTTAAAAACCAATGTATCATTTTCTTTAGCTGTAAAATTGGTTTCATATTTAGCCGAGAACCCTTCTAATTTTACACCTGGTGCAAACTCATGTTGACCAGCCGTCGTTAACTTTAAAGGATTTATAATTTGAGTAGTTGCAATAATATCTCCCGTTCTGTCTGGTGTGTTCCAATACGTCGCTTTAAAACCTTTTTTTCCATCGAACATAGTTTGTGGAATGTAAGTAGTGGTTACTTTATCCTCTACCAAGTCACAAGCTTTATCATAAACAATATTGTTCTCAGAAATTTTAGATTTAATGCCATCTAAAATTGTAATCGTTCTAACTGGTGTGCCATTATAATTTCCCCAAAGCATAGGTTGATCATCTGCATTTGGACCAATAACAGCAAGTTTATTCATGTCTTTTTTTAGCGGCAAAACATTATTGTTGTTTTGTAGAAGTGTCATGGATTTTTGTGCCATTTCTAACGCAAGTTTTCTATGTTTGTCATTGTTAAGAACCGAAGGCGGAATTTGAGCCCATGGCACTATAGCATCATCATCCATTTCACCCAAATCGAAACGTCCAACTAAAACACGCTCTAAACTTTTATTGACATCTTCTTCTCTTAATAAATCGCTCTTAACAGCCTCTGGTAATTTTTTATATGGATAATTTTCCCAAACACATTCTACATCGGTTCCTGACAGTACTGCTTTTGCTGCAGCATGTTTTGCATCAGATGAAACGTTGTGTGATGTGAAAAAATCGGTAACTGCACCACAGTCTGATACCACCAAATATTCATAACCCCATTCCTCTCGAAGAATACGTTGTAATAATCTGGTATTTCCACAACAAGGTTCATCATCTAAACGTTGATAGGCACACATCACTTGGCGCACATCAGCTTCTTGTACTAATGATTTAAATGCAGGCAAATAGGTTTCGTATAATTCTCTTGGATTTACATTGTTTAAATTCAATTCGTGTCTGCTCCATTCTGGTCCCGAATGCACTGCATAATGTTTTGCACAAGCCAATAATTTTCGGTATTTGGCATCTTTTGGGCCTTGCAAACCATTTACAACGGAAATTCCCATTTTTGATGTTAAGTATGGATCTTCTCCATAAGTTTCTTGACCTCTTCCCCAACGTGGATCACGAAAAATATTCACATTTGGTGTCCAAACTGATAAACTTAAAAAGCGTTTATTTTCGTTGCCATCATTTATCCATTGGTTGTATTTTGCACGAGCTTCATCAGAAACTGCATCAAAAATGTGATACACCAATTCGTCATCAAAAGAAGCTGCCATACCCACTGGCTCCGGAAAAACTGTAACATTATCATTATTTGCAAAACCGTGTAAAGCTTCACTCCACCAATTAAATTTTTTAATTCCTAAACGCGGAATGGCATCAGATTGGTCGCACATCAAAGTTGCTTTTTCTTCAAGCGTTAGTCGAGAAATTAAATCTTTAGCACGTTCTTTAGAACTTAATTCTGGATTTTGAAATGGAAATTCCGGCCCTTTTGAACACCCAACAATAATTAAGCAAAGTGTTAGGAATAATTGGTTTTGAGAAATGTATTTAGTTGGCAGAAAACTCATTATATATATTATTAAATTTTGTCTTTAATATGGAAATAATCAAAATCTACATAACCTCCTACATTTTGTGTAGCATAATTGAACAATCCAAATCTGTAGCCCATAAAATGTGGTAAGGTGTAAGGCATGTTAATCGTTTCTCCAATAGAAACCCACGATTTTCCATCAAGACTATAGAAAAAATTGGCTTTATCAGCTCTATCTTTAAAATTACATTCAGCCTTAAAGTAAATTTTATCTTGATTTAAAGGAGCACTTTGTACTTCTTTGGGTTCACCTTTTTGAGCACTTACCATAACAATTTTTTTAGTGCCATTTTCTATTGTAACACCTACTAAACCAAACTCTTTTTGTAATAAACATAATCCTGCAAAATCACCTTCTTTCATATTTGATAAATCTAACATCGTAGAACCTGTACTTTCTGGACCAATGGTTCTTTGGGTTAATGTGTTTCTTGCTTGTACAAAACTAGTATCTATTCTACCTGTTTTTAGTCTTAAAAAACCATCACGTTCTCTTACAGACCAAAGTGAATTGTCTGGATTATGGTTCCATTGCCAAACTAATGGTAAATCTGGATCATTTTCTTTTCTATCAAAATCATCAGAATTTACAATTCTTGGAATTAAACTTTTATTTGCGGGTAAATCAAGTTGTTCTGGTACTTTGCCATCTTCACCTAGAACAGGCCAACCATCTTCCCATGCAACAGGAACTAAATAAGGAATACGACCTACGCCACCATAATCTCTAAATAAATACGAAAACCATCTTCCATCTGGCGTGTCAATTAATCCGCCTTGAGCAACACCTAAATCTTGAAAAGCTAATTTGCCTTCCCAAGGTCCGTTGATATTATCTGCTCTGTGGATCAATACTGTACGCATGCCACCTCTTGGCCAAGTGATATTAAATAAGTAATATTTACCATTCACTTTAAAAAGTTGCGAGCCCTCTGCACCTAACATAATATTATCTCCAGCTGGCGCACTGGCATTTTCTATTAACACTTTTTCAGTCCCTTCCTTTATTCCAGAAAGGTCCTCTTTTAATTCTGCAATACTGAGTTTTCCAGCTGCCCAAATCATATACACTTTTCCATCATCGTCAAAAAAGATGGTGTTGTCATGAAGAGATGGCTCAAACTCTATTTTTTCCCAAGGTTCATTTTCTGGATCTTTGGTTGAAAAAATATAGGTTTTACCTGTTGATTTTGAAAAGGTACTCACATAAAACATACCTTTATGGTAGCGCATACTGCTCGCCCAAGACCCTCTTCCATAGGTGTTTTTTCCATTTTCTAAATCGAGAACATCACTTTTTCCTAAAGTTTCGTAAGCATAACTAATCAATTCCCAATTCACCAAATCTTTAGATTTCATAATGGGTACTCCAGGATTCATATGCATGGTAGTACTACTCATATAATAAGTGTCGTCTACACGAATCATGGAAGGATCTGGCACATCCGCAAAAATAATTGGGTTATGTGCTTTATGTTTTACTTGATTGTCAACCTCTTTTTGAACTTGTTTATTCACTTGTTTACAGCTGTTAACTGTAAAAAAAATTATTGCTAATGATAAGAGTGCTGTTTTTTTCATTGTTATTTAATCTTTCAAAATTCTTAATTCATAAAATCGAGGTGTTGGTTCTCCATTGTTAGATATGATTTTCACATTTATAACTTCCACGTCGCTCAACTTTATTCGAATGGTTTTATCCTTTGTTGAAATAATTTCAGCAGGTTTTCCATTTACAGAAATTTTAACATTATCTAATTTCAATTCATCCAAAACTGAAATATCTAAAAATTGACCTTCAGAATTTTTATTTGAAAATTGATAAAACATATAACCTCGAGTGCTTCTCCAAAACTTTTCATCATAACCAGAAAAACTTTTTTCACCTTTATATAAATGGCCAACTTCTGGTTGTTGTTCGCCGCAGTTTACTTTATCAATAGTTTTAGCTTCCAAAGCAGCTGCTTCCATTTCTTGCTTTTTTAACAAAGCTTGTTTTTCTTTATATTCCTCTTGGCTATAGGTTTGAAAATACATCTGGTAACGTGCATCGTGCACTTCGAAAAAGGGTTGAAGTTTTAAAGAATCTAAACTGATGTGAAGTTTTCTTATTTCTTTTGGCTTAGAAAGATAGCTGTCTTTATTACCAACTAAAGCATAAGCCTCATCTAATGGATAATATTTGCCATGTGTAGCATGTCCCATACGACTATCATCTGCAAATAATCCATCTAAATCCTTTGTAGATGTTTTAGCTGCTAATACAATAGGCCCATCAACATAAGCAACCCAATTTGAACCATCAGGTAAATTCTCTAAATGTGTATATGTTTTGAAACGAACAGTAATTTTATCACCAGATTTCCATTTTCTCTTTATGGCTATATAACTAGATGGCTTTTCTTGTATTTTTTGAACTTTTCCATTGACTAAAATTTCAAAGTTCTCCGCCCATTCTGGTTGGCGAATATGGATTACAAAAGTTTGTTTCTTTTTAAGTTTTAAAACTAATTCTGATTCGTTTTCATAAGGAAACTTCGTGTTTTGAGTTAATGAAATATTTTTCTCTTCCCAATTTAAAGTAGAAGGAATAAACAAATTCACAAACACATCATTTTCGTTATGGCTATAAATTAATTCGCCGTATTTCGTATGGTTTTCTAAACCAGAACCTACACAGCACCACATACTGGTAATTGGTTGCGAATAGACTCTGTAATGGTTAGGACGAATAGGTGTAAAATATACAAAACCACCTTTTTCTGGATGCTGACTTGATAATATATGATTGTAAAGTGTACGCTCATAAAAGTCTAAATAACTCACATCATTATTATCCAAAAACAAGGCTTTGCTTAACCGAACCATGTTGTAAGAATTACAGGTTTCAGGCCCTTGGTTGGATTTTATCATGCCGCTAAAATCATCAACAGGATTAAAATGTTCGGCAACACTATTACCTCCAAAAGCAACACTTCTTGTTTGTGCTACGCGTCTCCAAAAAAACTTAACGGCTTCAGCTAATTCTTTATTATTAGTTAAATCTGCTACTTTTTCGTAACCCAAAACTTTAGGTATTTGGGTATTGGCATGCATCCCTGTTAACTTATCTTCTTTATTCATCAAAGGTTCTAAAAACGATTTATGCGTAAGCTTTTTAGCTGTTTCTAAGTATTTTTCATCTTTTGTAATCGTATATAAATCAGCAAAAGATTCAGTAATACCACCATGTTCAGTTCTTAAAATATTTTGTATTTGCACATCAGAAAGTGGTTCTATTAAATCGATAAACCAATCACCTAATTTAATGACGATGTTTTTTGCTTTTTCACTATCTGTAAAACGATACGCATCAATTAATCCAGCAAATAATTTATGAATATTATATAATGGTACCCAAGTATTATTTAATCCAAAACCACTTCCATCGATATCACCTTTGTGGATACGTTGCCAAAACACTTTACCTTCTGGAATACCTCCCACATAACCATTCCCATTTGCATCTTGGCAACGCTCCAATTCCGAAAGCATATAATCTAAACGGGTTTTAAGCTCTTCATTATCGGTAGACGCATATAACATTGCCAGTGCCGATAAGTAATGTCCTGCTATATGACCATCCAACCCAATACTTTCCCAATTGCCATAACGTTTATCTTTGACCGGCAAACCTGCATCGATGAGATATGGCGCCAGCAATCTGTCGGGCTCCAACTCTAAAATATATGCCATGTCTACATCTTGGGCATTTTTAAACGGTCCCTCGGTCAGTCTTACATCATTTAAATCGAAAGATTGCATTTGTTGTCCTACTATAACACAAGAAGTCAGCAAAAAGAAGGTGAAACTTAAAACTTTGACTAAGGAAAAAGTGATGCTATTATTTTTTTGAATGTACATAATGTTTGCTCTAAATTTATTTCATTTTAAAACGAACCTATATGAATTACCTTTTTCAGTAGGAATATCATATAAGAACGTTTTTTTTAATTGTAACGGTTGAATCGTGGATGCTCCGGAAATGACTGGGTCTTTAATTTTAGGAACTAAAAAAAATGAATTCGGATTTTCTCCTGAAGCTTTATTTAATTTATTTCCAGATTCGAATTGCATTTCATTAGGTATTCGCAAGCGCAGATTCCCACCAAGATTGGATGTGATTTTTACTGAAAGTAGCTGTCCGTTTTTCCAGACCATATCCTCAATTGTAAAACCACCTTTTGTTTTTAAACCACTAATCATACCATTTTTAAAATTATCTGGTAATGCTGGTATTAAATGAATGGCGCCATCTGAGCTTTGCATCAACATTTCCGTAATGCCTGATGTACAACCGAAATTCCCATCAATTTGGAATGGTGGATGCGCATCAAAAAGGTTATTATAAGTTCCACCACCACCTTTTACAGTACCTAAAGGTGTCAGTTGATTTTGAATTAATTGATAAGCATGATTACCATCTTGCATTTTTGCCCACCAATTTACTTTCCAGCCCATACTCCAGCCTGTAGACACATCACCACGTTGTAAAAGTGTATTTTTTGCTGCTGCAAAAAGCTTCGGGTTTCTATAAGGGGAAATTTGGTTTGAAGGATATAATCCGTACAAATGAGAAATGTGTCTGTGTTTATCTGTTGGACTGTCAACATCATCTAACCATTCTTGTAACTGGTTATGTTTGCCAATTTGCATTGGCGGTAATCTTTTTTTCAAGCCTTCTAGTTTCTCGATTAAATCTTTGTCTTCTCCAAGTGCTTTAGCAGCGTTAATGGTTGCTGAAAAAACATCAAAAACCAATTGATTATCCATTGTTGAACCAGCTGTTATGGATGCTCCTTGATGTTCTTTTGGTGCATTTTCAGGAGAATTTCCAGGCGCAACTACCAGCCATTTATACTTTGGATGTTCAACTAAAAAATCAACATAAAACTCTGCAGCACCTTTTATTGCAGGATACACAGATTCTAGATATTTTTTATCACCTGTGTATAAATAACGTTCCCATAAATGTTGACTTAACCAACCTCCACCACCATTCCAAATACCCCAAAAAGAACCATCAATTGGTCCTGTAATTCGCCAAATATCAGTATTATGATGCGCCAACCAACCATCAGCACCATACATCACTTTTGCGGTTTCCTTTCCAGTTTCAGAAAGTTCTAGAATCATTTTTAAAAGTGGCTCATGCATCTCCGAAAGATTGGTTTTCTCGGCTGGCCAATAATTCATTTCTGTATTAATATTGATGGTATATTTACTATCCCAAGCAGGTTTCATACTTCCATTCCAGATACCTTGCAGATTTGCTGGTTGACCACCTGGTTGTGATGAAGAAATCAATAAATACCTACCGAATTGATAGTATAAAGTAACAAAAGAAGGGTCTTCTGTAGTATTGAAATTTTTAAGTCGTTCGTCAGTTGGAAATTTACTTGCTTCAGTTGTTCCTAAATCAAGTTTAACACGGTTAAAGTATTTTTGATAGGCAGCAATATGTTCAGCTTTCATAGTATCAAAACTCTTATCAAAAGCTTTATCTATAAAATCTTTTGCACGTTGATTTTCATCACCGCTGATATCTTTATAATTATTGAAGTTGGACGCAATTGAAACAAAGATTAAAACACTATTAGCTTTTTCAATGTTTAATGAGTTATCTGTATTCGTAATAATTCCGCCATCAGTCTTTATTCTAGCCAGTGCATTAAACTCAACTTTTCCTTCCACACCATCATGATCGCTAGTAGTTCCCCAAAGCGATAATTCATTTTTACCATTAACTGTAATGTTCTGTTTAATGTGTTGACTGGTAAGTGCTGCTGAAAAAGCTATTTTTCCTGGTTTATCTGCTGAAAGCTTTATAACCATAACTCTGTCTGGAAAAGAAATGAAAGCTTCTCTGGTGTACGTTACACCACCAACCATATAACTAGTTTTGGCAATGGCTTTTTCAATATCAAGTTCTCTATAATAATTAGAAAAATCATCATGATCCGTAAAAGTAAGTTCCAAATTCCCAACAGGCTGAAACATTTGTCCATGCGATTTTTTGGTGATTATTTTCTCATTTGCTAAGTTTTCAGCTGCTTTATAGTCACCTTCAAAAATTAATTTTCTAACTTTAGGTAAAGCTTCCAAAGCATTGGGATTGTCGTTTCTGTTAGGACTTCCACTCCACACAGTCGTTTCATTTAGTTGAAAAATTTCTTTTTCTACATTACCATAAACCATGGCAGCTTGAAAACCATTACCTATTGGTAGTGCATTTTCCCAGGTGTCGCCAGATGGCACATTGTACCATAGCTTTAAGCCGTCTGTATCCTGACTAATTGCTTGAAGGCAACATATAAAAAATATTATCAGGATGCTTTTTCTCATCATTTTCTAATTATTTCAGGAACTACTTTAGCTTTAAAGTGTAAATTACACACTTTTAAAATAAAACATAAGTATTTATATATAGCTAGTCTTTGATTTAACTTATAGAAAATATTAACTGAAAACTATACTATATTAACAAAGTTAGTAAATACACCTAACAAAAACAACCGATTGTGTTAATTAGGTGTAGCTATATGCCTTATCTTGTATATAATCTAAAGTACTATGTAAAATAAATGATCTAAGATAGATAAATATAAAGCCCAACTACTGCAATAACAGCTGCAAAACCTACAGGCTTCAAATATTTCCAATTTGTAATATCTACTTGCTTAGTGTATACTTGAACGTAATCCGTTTCCCTTGGAATAAATTTGCTGACAATGAACATAATCATTACGGTTAAAACAAACAGAATTCCCATAAGATGTAAAAAACTAATATCTGGTTTTATCACGTAAAGGGTTACTAAATAGGTAATAGCACTAAATAAGATAGCTATATTCGCTGCTTTAGCAGAGACACGCTTAGAGAATATCCCCACAATCACAATAGCTAAAATCGGTACACTATGTGTTCCATTTAACTGTTGTAAATATGTAAAAATACCACCTTCTACACCATATAACAATGGCGCAATGGCCATTGAAAATATAGCAAGAACGATTCCAAATAGTTTACCTGCTTTTACGGTTTGTCTTTCTGTTGCATCCTTTTTAATATAGGACTTATAGAAATCGAGACCAAATAGGGTCACCGAACTATTTAAAGCACTATTAAAAGAACTCAAAATCGCCCCAAACAATACTGCTGCAAAAAATCCTATAAAGGCTACTGGCAAAACCGCTTTAACAACCATTGGGTACGCTTCATCTGCATTTGCCAAATCACCATTAAAAATATAGAAAGCAATAATACCTGGTAATACCACAATAAATGGTCCTAATATTTTAATAAAAGCTGCAAATAAAAGTCCTTTTTGCCCTTCTTTAAGGTTTTTAGCACCAAGGGCTCTCTGAATAATGGCTTGGTTTGTTCCCCAATAATAAAAATTCACGATTATCATTCCCGTAAATAAGGTCCAAAATGGTACATCCGAATCTGGACCACCAATAATATCAAACTTTTCAGGCAATGCTGTTGTAAGTCTGTTTAGACCAGTGAGTACATTTCCGTCTCCAATTTTCATAAGCCCAAAGATTGGAATAAGAGATCCTCCAATGATTAAACCTACAGCATTTATTGAATCTGAAACCGCTACCGCTTTCAAGCCTCCAAAAATGGCATATAAACTCCCTATGACACCAATAGTCCAAACCGTAACCCAAAGTGCAGGTTCTGGCTCCATTCCTAACATTTCAGGAATATCAAACATGGTATTTATAGCTAACGCTCCTGAATACAGTACCGTTGGCAACATAGAAATAGCGTAACCCAAAAGGAATAATAATGAAACTATAGTTTTGGTTGATTTACCGTATCTATTTTCTAAAAATTGCGGAATAGTAGCAATACCACTTTTAAGATACTTAGGCAGCAAAACAAAAGCAGTAAACACCATGGCTATAGCAGCAACTACTTCATAAGCCATAATTGGAATACCATCTCTAAATGAAACGCCATTCATTCCAACAATTTGTTCAGTTGACAGATTAGTTAGTAATAATGAACCAGCGATTACAGGTCCTGTTAAGCTCCTGCCTCCAAGAAAATAACCATCCGAAGTTTTTTCATCCGTTTTTCTGGTTGACCACCAAGCGATGATCGCTACAATTAAGGTAAAAGCACCAAAAGAAATTAGACCCATAATTTTTAGTTTTTATTTAGTTAGTTGTATTTATAACGTTTACACGATGGATTACTTTATCGAAAATTTAAATGTTGTTTTTGTCGAATACGTCTCATCTGGATGTAAAACTGTGGTTGGAAATGCTTCTTGATTTGGTGAATCTGGATAATGCTGTGTTTCTAAACAGAAACCAGTTCTGTGTGCATACGTTCCACCATTAGGGTTTGGTAAGGTACCATCTAAAAAGTTTCCTGTGTAAAACTGAATTGCTGGTTCCGTTGATAAAATTTCCATAAAACGTCCGCTACTTTCATCATATGCTGATGCTACAAAACGCATATCCCCTTTTTCTCCATTTAAAACCCAACAATGGTCGTAACCTTGTCCACGTTTTAACTGCTCATTATCTGAACCAATTTCTTTTCCTACTTTTTTTGCTGAAGTGAAATCGAAAGGTGTGCCTTCAACTTTTCTGATCTCACCAGTTGGAATTAGGGTTTCATCAACTGGTAAATACGTATCTGCATCTATCACAACATCGTGATTTAAAATGTCTTTTGAAAAATCTCCTGTTAAGTTAAAATACGCATGTTGCGTTAAATTAATAACCGTAGTTTTATCTGTTGTGGCTTCATAGGAAACCTCCAAGGCATTATCTTTTGTAAGTGTATAAATTACCGTAACTTCTAGATTTCCTGGATAGCCTTCTTCACCGTCTTTACTCAAATAGGTTAGTTTTAAGGCTGAATCTTCTTTGCCCTCCATAGGTGTTACTTTCCAAATAACACGATCAAAACCTAAAACACCACCGTGTAAATGGTTGGCCCCATCATTAGTCTCTAAGTTATATTCTTTGCCATCTAAAGTGAATTTGCCCTTAGCAATTCGGTTACCGAAACGACCAATTAATGCCCCAAAAAACGGATTGTCATCTCGCAAATAACCTTCCATAGTGTCATGACCCAAAACGACATTCTCTAATTTACCGTCTTTATTTGGCACTTTTAAAGATGTAATTCTACCACCGTAAGTAATAACGTTTAACTCTACACCATTGCTGTTTTTTAAGGTGTATTGTTGTACTGTAGTACTATCATTTGTTTTACCAAATTCCGATTTCACTATAGGCAAGTTCTCTTCTACCATACTCTCTTCTTTTTCAGTGGTTTCTTCTTTTTTTGATTCTTTACATTGAATGTTAACACTTGCTATAAAAGCAAACACAAAGCAATAAAAGAGCGCTTTTGATTTTTTCATTTAATTTAGTTATTAGTTTGTTTATTTACTAATAAAACATGTAGTATGCTTCGTTAGCCTTTATCGATTGTTTAAAATTCCTAACCGTCGTATCTTCATCAATTACCAAGGCTTCAATGCCTGCCATTTCAGCAAAATCCTCTAATTGTTCTACTGAAAGATTTTCGCTGTAACACGTATGATGGGCGCCGCCTCCTAAAATCCAAGCTGTACATGCTGTTTCAAAATCTGGTAATGGTTTCCACATCACCCGTGCCACTGGTAATTTAGGTAATGCTTCGGTGACTTCCTCTCCAACCGTTTTGTTAATTAATAATCTAAAACGGTTTCCAAAATCCATTAAAGCAGCAACTAAAGAGTCGCCCGCTTTTCCATTAAATACCAAACGTACAGGATCTTCCTTACCACCAATTCCTAAAGGGTGTATTTCACAAGACGGCTTATCGCCAGCCAAAACAGGATCTACCTCTAACATATGCGACCCTAAAATTTTAGGATCGGAAGGATCTAAATGTAAGGTGTAATCTTCCATAAAGGCATTACCTCCTGTTAATCCATACCCCATAACTTTCATAGCTCGAGTTAATGCGGCTGTTTTCCAGTCACCTTCACCAGCAAAACCATACCCTTTTTGCATTAATCGTTGTACTGGTAGACCTGGTAATTGTTTCATTCCATATAGATCTTCAAATGTATCTGTAAAACCTTTGAAACCACCATCAACCAGGAATTTTTCAAGACCTAATTCTATGCGTGCCGCCTCAAGTAAAGACTGTCTGTTTTTTCCTCCTTCAAGAAGTGATTCCGCCATGCTATACGAAGCTTCATATTCTTTAACAAGTTTGTTTATAGCGTTATCTGAAATTGAATTAATAACTGCCACCAAATCTCCAACAGCATATGTATTTACTGAAAACCCGAACTTTGTTTCGGCCTCAACTTTATCACCATCGGTAACTGCAACAAAACGCATATTGTCACCGAAACGAGCAAATTTGGCACCTTGCCAATCATCCCAACCAGCAGCTACGCGTGTCCAATCTCCAATTTTCTTCTGAACTAATTCTGTAGACCAATGCCCAACGACAACCTTTCTGTTTTTACGTAAACGACTCACCATAAACCCAAATTCGCGGTCGCCATGTGCGGCCTGATTTAAGTTCATAAAATCCATATCAATCGAATTCCATGGAATGTCTCTATTAAATTGAGTATGTAGATGACACATTGGTTTTTGGAGCGCTGTTAAGCCTCTAATCCACATTTTTGCTGGTGAAAACGTATGCATCCAAGTAATGATACCAATACAATTCTTCTCATGGTTTGCAGCCGTTAAAGTTTCGAAAATCTCATCAGAAGACTTTACGGTTGGCTTAAAGATAACTTTTACTGGTATTAGTGCAGAGTCGTTTAAGGCTTTTGCAATTTCGGTTGAGTTCTGAGCGACTTGTTTTAATGTTTCTTTACCATATAAATCCTGGCTTCCTGTTATAAACCAAACTTCCTTATTTGAAATATCTATCATTTTTAATTTTATTAGTTATTGACCGTAATATGAATTTGCACCGTGCTTACGATCGTAATGTTTTTTAATTAATGAATCTTTTAATCTTGGTGCCTTTGGGTTTATTTGTCTTGTTAAGTAAGCCATTTCAGCACAAACCTCAAGCACTTTACTATTATAAACCGCTTTGGCTGCATTCTTTCCCCATGTAAATGGCCCATGGTTTCCTAAAAGTACCATTTCTACTTCACTGTGTGAAATGCCTTTATCCTTGAAGCAATCAATAATTTGGATAGCTGTATTGTGTTCGTAATTGCCTTCAATTAAATCGTCACGCATAGGTGCTGCACATGGAATATCAGCCGTTAAATGATCGGCATGTGTGGTTCCAAAAATAGGAATGTCCATCTGAGCCTGAGCCCAAGCCACAGAATATGTAGCGTGCGTATGTGCGATTCCTCCAATATCCTCCCAATGTTTATATAAATAGGCATGTGTTTTGGTATCTGAAGAAGGGCGCATTGTGCCTTCAATAATATTGTTGTCGAAATCAACAATAACAATATCTTCCGGTTTTAATTTTTCATAAGCCACACCACTTGGTTTAATGGCAAATGCACCAGTTGCTCTATCTACTGCACTTACATTCCCAAACGTGTAAACGACAAGGTTTAATGCATTTAATTGCATATTTGCCTCATAGCATTCTTCCTTTAGTGATTTATATTTGTTATTCATATGTTTTTGATTTTATTGATGCTTCCACAAACTGCCCTAGAACTTTATAAGCTTCCATGAAGTTTGCATATGTTTTAACTTGATTCGCCTGAGGGAAATACTCTGCTTCAAAATCGCTTCCCATGACTTTACTTGCCTCAACAACATTACTATAAATACCTGCTGCAACAGCTGCGTAGATCGCTGCTCCTAAAGCTGGTGCTTGGTCAGACTCCGCTACTTTTATGGGCATATTCACAACATTTGATAGCGTTTGCATAATAAATGGTGATTTACGCGCTACGCCACCAATACCGATTATGGTATCAATTTTCACACCTTCGTCTTCAAAACGATCTACAATCATTTTAGACCCAAAACAAATGGCATTAACCAATGCTTTAAAAATATGTGGTGCTTTTGTACCTAATGAAACACCTGTAAATGCTGCTTTTAATTCTTGATTTGCATCTGGTGTCCTGCGGCCATTTACCCAATCTAAAGCGATTGGCACGGCTTCTTCTAACGTGATTTTTTCAGCTTGACTTGTTAAAGTTCGAATAAAATTAGCATCAATTTCCTTTTGAAGTTTTTCTTTTTGATCTTCAGAAAGTATTGAAGAAGTCATTACTAAGTTTTCAATTGGCCAGTCTAAAACGCTTTTAAACCACGCTAAGACATCACCAAAAGCTGATTGACCAGCTTCTAAACCAATAAACCCAGGAATTACCGATCCATCTACTTGTCCGCAAATACCCTTAACACAATTGTTACCAATTACGTCTTCGTCTGCGACCATAATATCACAGGTTGATGTTCCCATAACACGTACTAAAGTGTTCTTATCTACTTTAGCACCAACAGCACCAGCATGTGCATCAAATGTGCCAACTGCAATGACTGTTTTTGTGGTTAACCCTAGCTTATCTGCCCATTTTTGGTTTAAGTGCCCTGCAATGTCATCAGACGTATAGGTTTCATCGTATAAATGATCTCTTAACTCTGCTAAATAAGGATCTAGTTGATCCAAAAATGTTTTAGCAGGCAACCCATTCCAGCTTTTGTGCCACATAGCTTTGTGTCCTGCTGCACAACGACTGCGTTTGAAGGATGCGAGATCTTGATTGTCCACCAACATATACGTCATATAATCACAGTGTTCCATCCACGTATGTGCCGCTTCTTTTACTGCTTTATCTTCTCTGGCTACGTGCAAGATTTTTGCCCAAAACCATTCTGAAGAATAAATTCCACCTTCATATTTTGTGTAATCTTCTCCACCCCAATTTCTTGCCAAATCATTAATTTCATTAGCTTCTTTGACCGCTGTATGGTCCTTCCAAAGCACCATTAATGCGTTTGGATTTTCCTTGAAGTCATCTACTAAAGCTAGTGGTGTTCCATCTTTTGTTAATGGTAAAGGTGAAGATCCCGTAGTATCAATACAAATGCTTACAATGGTTTCTGGTGTTACCCCACTTTGGGAAATTACGGATGTTATGGTGTGTTCTAATCCTTCGATGTGATCTAATGGATGTTGTCTAAATTGATTGATTCCTGGGTTACAATATTTTTGCGCTTTCCAACGTGGATACCAAAACACCTCTGAGGCCAATTCGGCTCCGTTTTGCGTATCAATTAATACTGCTCTTACCGAATCTGATCCGTAATCGAGACCAATGACATATGTCTTATTCATTACTATTAATTTAATTCAAAAACAACAACAGAAAACGCTGGAATTTCTAATGTTATTTTTCCTTTTTTGTATTTAAAATCTTTGAATTCTTTAGGCTTAATTTTATCTGGATTATCAAAAGTATTATGATCTTGTACTTTTTTGGATTCCAAGATTGAAGCCGAAATTGGCTTCATTTTATCAACATTCACAGTAATTTCATAGGATTTATCGCCATCAATATTTACCAATGATACATGTGTTTTTCCTGATTTATCTGTTGAAGCTGATAAAGAAATTGCTGGTGCATCTCCAAAACTAGGATTATTTTCAATTTCAGTTGACAATAACTCAGCATCTTGATGAACTTTATACATATTCATCACATGATATGTTGGTGTCAGTAACATCTTTTCGTCATCTGTTAAAATTATGGCTTGCAAAACATTAACGGTCTGAGCTAAATTTGCCATGTGCACTCGATCTGCATGATTATTGAAAATGTTTAAAGTAAGTCCTGCAATCATAGCATCTCGCATTGTATTTTGCTGATGTAAAAATGATTTATTTGTACCTGGTAAAACATTATACCAACCGCCCCATTCATCTACAATTAGGCCTACTTTTTTTTCTGGATCATACTTATCCATGACCTCAGCATTTTTATTGATAAACTCGTCCATAAACCAAGCTCTTTGCATGGTTTTAAAATATTCTTCATCGGTAAATTCAATGGAATGGCCTTTGTCTACCCAATCAAAAACAGAGTAATGATGCACAGAAAGCCCTTCTATCCTATTAGCTGGTATGTTTTTCATAACTGTTTCTGTCCATTCGTAATCTGGTTCCCCAGGCCCTACAGCTATTCGGTATAATTTCTCGGTATTATCGTAGCTAGATATGGCAGTTGCATAGCGTTTATAGAGGTTGCTATAATATTCTGCGGTCATATCACCTCCACAATCCCAAGACTCGTTACCAATACCCCAATACTTAACGTCCCATGGTGTTTCTCTACCATTTTCTTTTCTCAAATCTGTTAAGTCGCTAGATCCATTTGGGTTATTTACATAACGCTCCCATTCTACGGCCTCTTGTACAGAACCAGAATTCATATTAACGGCTAAATAAGGTTCCGCCCCTAACGTTTCGCATAAATTTAAAAACTCATGTGTGCCAAAACCGTTATCTTCTCTTACATTACCCCAAGAGACGTTTTCTATATTTTTTCTATCTTCTTTTGGGCCTATGCCATCTTTCCAATGATAAATATCTGCAAAACAACCTCCTGGCCATCGCAGGTTAGGAATATTGAGCTCTTTAAGCGCTTCAATAATATCGTTTCTCACCCCATCTGTATTCGGAATAGCACTATCATCTCCAACATATAGTCCACCGTAAACAGATCTACCTAAGTGTTCTGCAAAATGTCCATAAATATGTTTACTAATGGTTTGGTTTGTTTCTGCAGGATTTATTTTAACTATTGTTGCATTATTTTGTGAATGCCCAAATGATGCTACTAAAATGACTGCAAACGCCTTGAAAAATTTAGAAAATTGTAGATGCATTATATGATTATTTATTTAACATTAAGTATACTTCGCCATCCCAAACTCACGATAAATGAGTCAGGAAATCAAAGAAAACGGTGTCAATCACAGCGATAAATCTATAATGAGTAATTTATGCTATAGTTAAAAAACAATAAGTGTAATTAAGACACTACCAAAGTAATACAAAACAATTATTAAAACCAAATAGTTTTAAAAATAAATGTAATATTAACACTTATTTGCTCCTAACAGGCGTCATATTTAAAATTTACTATACTTTTGTGAAAATTTTAAATTATGTTTAAAGGCTATATACCAGAAGATAAAATTTTTCTAGCCGTAGATTGTATCATTTTTGGGTTTGATGATGAAGATTTGAAGGTACTTCTAATTCAAAGGGATTTTGAACCAGAAAAAGGAAAATGGTCTTTAATGGGTGGCTTTTTAAAGAAAAATGAAACATTAGACGATGCTGCCGCAAGAATACTATTTAGACTAACAGGAATGCACGACATCTACCTAGAACAACTTTATGCTTTTAGTGCGGTAGATAGAGATCCTGTTGAAAGAACAATTTCAACTTCTTATTATGCTATTATAAACATTGAAAAGCATAACGAAGAATTAATAGAGAATTATAATGCCAAATGGTTTAGTCTAAGCCAGATTCCTCAGCTAATTTTTGACCACAATGAAATGTTGGAAAAAGCAGTAAGACGCTTACGACGCAGAACATCTATAAATCCTATTGGTTTTGAATTACTTCCTGAAAAGTTTACAATGCGCCAATTGCAAAAACTATATGAAACTATTCTAGATAAAGAATTGGATAAGAGAAACTTTATCAATAAAATAAAGTCTATGGATATTGTAGTGAAGCTGAATGAAAAAGACATGACCTCTTCTACTAAGGGTTCCTATCTTTATAAGTTTGATCAGAATAAATATGATGCAAAACAGGTTAACGATTTTTATCTAAAATTATAAGTCATTCTACAACGTTATTTAAAACGAAGCACTTATCTATTTAAGATGTTGAGACCGTAACACAGTATTTATCTGTCATTTGCCCTTTAAGCTCTGCCTTTATAATGATCGCCTTTTTAGCCAAACTTCGGTCATGTTTTTAACAGACTTATTTTCAGAAATCTGTTTGGCTGATAAATGATTGTAATCATCTATTATTGGTAGATTTTTGTGTAACGATGGTATAATGTTTCTGCTACACTAGTCTGTAATATAAAATTATCTGTTATAAAATGTTTCGAATTTATTATACTCCTAACTACAAGCTTTTCAAAATACCCAACTCTAAACCTCTAAGTTCTGCTAAACCTCTCAACCTTCCGATACCTGAATATCCTGGATTGGTTTTCTTCTGCAAATCATCTAGCATTTGATGGCCATGATCTGGTCGCATAGGAATCAATGCGTCAGACATACCTTCTGCTTTTCGTCTATGTTCCTCAACGACCACTTCTTTTACTACCTGATACATATCTACATCGCCTTCTAAATGGTTGGCTTCATAGAAATTACCTTTAGCATCGCGTTTTGTACTTCTCAAATGTAAAAAATGAACTCTGTCTGCAAAACGTTTAAACATCTTTACCAAATCGTTATCCGCCCTAACCCCTAAAGACCCGGTACAAAAAGTGATACCGTTGGCTCTATCTGGCACTTCTGAAAATAAATAAACATAATCCTTTTCAGTACTTACCACTCTTGGCAATCCTAAAATTGGATATGGAGGATCGTCCGGATGCATACACATTAAAATATTATTTTGAGAAGCTACAGGAATTATTTCCTTTAAAAAAGCCACCAAGTTTTCTCTCAATTTTTGAGCGTCTATGTCTTTGTAAGTGTCTAAAATCGCCTGAAATTGTTCTAAAGTATAGCCTTCTTCTGCACCGGGTAATCCAGCAATAATGTTGTTGACGAGTTTTTGTTTGCTGTCTTCAGAAAGTTGATCATAATAGGCTTTTGCCTCAGCTTTTTGTTCTGCCAAATACACTGCTTCCGCCCCTGGTCGCTGTAATAAATGAAGTTCAAAGGCTGCAAAAGCGGTGACATCAAAACGTAGTGCTTTTGAACCATCCGCAACTTGAAAAGCTAAATCTGTGCGCGTCCAGTCTAAAACGGGCATAAAATTGTAGCAAACAATATGTACTCCGCAACTGGCTAAGTTCTCTAAACTTTTTTTATAATTCTCTACATACTGTTGAAAATTTCCTGAGCGTGTTTTTATGGTTTCATGAACAGGAATGCTTTCTACTACACTCCAAGTGAGTCCACTATTTTCAATGGTTTCTTTTCTTTTTTTAACCTCATCAACTGTCCAAACTTCTCCGTTTGGAATATGATGTAAGGCAGAGACCACTCCTGTTGCTCCAGCTTGTTTAATATCTGATAAGGATACGGGATCATTAGGTCCGTACCAACGCCATGTTTGTTCCATAATTATTTTTTATACCGAAATAAGGTTACAACAAATTTGAGAAAATAATAGCGAAGAGTCACTCAAAAAATCATTTCATTTTATATCGAATTCCAGATTCCAACCCAGACAATTCTGCAAGCCCTTTTAAACGACCTATTAAAGGATAACCAGGATTCGCTTCTCGTTTAAAATCATCTAAAATTTTATGTCCATGATCTGGTCTCAATGGGATATTATAATCTAATCTATTATTAGCTTTTCTTCTTATTTGTTCCTCTATGATAACCTCCATTATAGGTTCAACATTCTCTTCTAAGTGCGATGTTTCGTAGAAATCACCATTCTCTAAAACCCTTGTCATCCTTAGGTGAAGAAAATGCACTCTTTCCGCATTGTTTTTGAAAATAGATATTAAATCATTATCTAACTTTGCTCCCAATGAACCCGTACAGAACGTGATACCATTATGTAAAGAAGGACATGCTTGGCACAACCATTCAAAATCTTCTGCATTACTCACTATTCTAGGCAATCCTAAAAGTGGAAATGGCGGATCGTCTGGATGAACAGCCAAATTAACACCTGCGGATTCTGCTACAGGTATGACTTCATTTAAAAAATAGGAAAAATTTTCTCGCAATCTATTTTTATCAATACCATCATAAGCTGCCAACAAATTATTAAATAAATTCAAATAGTTTTTCTCTCCTTCTTTTACGGCACCATCTATAAACGATTGTGTTTTAACTATAATGTTATAACCCAGTGTGTCTTTCTCTTCCTCACTTAAACTATCAAAAACTGATTTTGCTGCTTTAATTTCACTTTCAGAATAGTCTTTTTCTGCATTGGGTCGTTTTAGTAAAAATAAATCAAAAGCTGTAAATAGATTTTTATCGAAATACATCGCTTCTGCGCCATTTTTTAGAGTATAGTGAAGATTGGTTCTTGCCCAATCCAATACAGGCATAAAGTTATAGCAAATGGTTGTTATACCACATTTGCCTAAATTTTCAACACTTTGCTTGTAATTAGCTATTAAATTTACTCTTGCAGGTGTTCCTTTTTTTATGTCTTCATGAACGGGTAAGCTTTCAACAACTTCCCAAGTCAGTCCATGGGATTCTATGTTTGTTTTTGTTTTTAAAATCTCTTCTTCCGTCCAAATTTCTCCATTAGGAATATGATGTAATGCCGTAACAATCCCAGTGGCTCCAGTTTGGGCTATTTCTTTTAGTGATATAGGGTCTTTATCTCCAAACCACCTTAAGGTTTTAATTAGTTTCATACCGTTAAATCAAATTAGACACCACTAAACGAGCTGAAACCTCCATCTACAGGAATAACAGTTCCGGTTATAAAACTTGCGGCATCAGAACATAAGAATTGGACAATTCCATTGAGTTCCGTAATATCACCAAATCGCTTCATAGGGGTTCGGGCTAAGACTTTTTTACTTCTTTCAGTAAACGAACCATCTTCATTAATTAAAACTTTTCTATTTTGATCACCTATAAAAAACCCAGGTGCTATTGCATTCACTCTCACCTTTTCTCCAAATTTAGTTCCCATTTCCATAGCCATCCATTTGGTAAAGATATCGATACCACTTTTAGCTACTGAATACCCAGGAACTCTTGTAATCGCAGACAATGTTGCCATTGATGACACATTTATAATACTTCCTTGTCCTTGATTAGCCATAGCCTCTCCAAATACCAAACACGGATAAACGGTACCATTTAAGTTGAGATTGGTTACTTTTTCAAAATCTTCAATTTTCATATCGAAAACCGTTTGCTCTTCTGTTAATGTGGCTCCCGGTAAATTTCCTCCAGCGGCATTAATCAGAATATCAATTTTGCCCCAAGCTTCAATGATTTTTTCTCGGGTATTTTTCATTTCTTCAACATCTAAAACATTAGAAACATAGCCAATAGCTGTTCCGCCCATGGCTTCTAATTCTTCAACCCTAGTTTTTACGTTTTCCTCACGAATATCTAGTACTACTACTTTGCAACCGGCATTTATTAAATGTTTAGATATATTTCCTCCTAGCACACCTCCTCCACCTGTAACAATGGCAACTTTACTAGATACATCAAATATTGATTTATTCATTTTAGTTTATATTAATAGTTTTAAATTTGCTTAATCTGTTTTTGTTGAACTGTTTTTAGACAACCGTTTGTTTTGATGCAATATACATAAACAAGAAGTGAAATTTAAACATTTTAGTGCGAATTTGCACGAACAAAAAATTAAAGCTGACATGACAATCGAAGATCCTGATTCAAATTTTAAAACACATACGCTATAAAAAAACAACTTCTATTTAGATCAATTGCTATCTTATTGCCTTTTGTCTTAATATTTATTCTAGAAATTGGATTGAGAATTGGTGGTTACGGTGAAAGTTATCAGCTGTTTCATGGAATTCCGCATGTAGAAAACAAACCGGATTATCTTGTGATGAATAAAAAAATTGCAGGAAAATACTTCAAAGATAATGGGCTGCGTTCTGATAATCAATCCGATTTATTTTTAAAAACTAAAACTGACAGTACATTTAGGGTTGTAGTACAAGGCGCATCAACCGTTGTAGGTTTTCCTTTTTACAGAGGTGCTTCCTTTCCTAGATTGTTAAAGCATCGATTATCCCACACCTTTCCCGACAAAAACATTGAAGTTATAAATACAGGAATCACTGCTGTAAACTCGTATACGCTTTGGGATTTAACCGACGACATTATAGAGCAAAAACCAGATTTGGTTATCATTTATGCTGGACATAACGAATATTATGGTGCGTTGGGCGTAGGCTCAATTATTACTTAAGGATCACATTCTTCCTTAATTAGCATATTCCTCAAAGGTTAACCCTGATTCGTTAAGGCAAAAATTAATAGCGTTTTCTGGGAACGAGGCATCATTTTTTATTCTTGTAAAACGTTCTTCTTGTGCCGCAAATAACACGTTACCACCCTCTACAATTGCAGCGGCCGAATCATGATAATAAGCAGATATACCAAGAATTTTCATTTCAAAAAATAATTATGGATTTTTGGTAAAAGCCTTAAACAAAATCATTTTTAAATTATCGTTTAGTTTATTACTTTATCATTTTTTCCAGAAAACGCCATTAACTATTTAATTATTCCCTTTCTTATAATCTTCTAAAAATTTCGCTAAACCAATATCCGTTAATGGGTGTTTTAATAAACCTGTGATTGAAGATAATGGGCCTGTCATCACATCACTACCTAATTTTGCACAATCAATAACATGCATGGTGTGACGAATCGAAGCTGCCAAAATTTGCGTATCAAATCCATAATTATCGTAAATTAATCGTATTTCTGCAATTAGGTTTAAACCATCTGTTGAAATATCATCTAATCGTCCTAAAAAAGGCGACACATAAGTTGCACCTGCTTTGGCTGCCAATAAGGCTTGACCAGCAGAAAACACTAAAGTTACATTGGTTCTAATACCTTTATCTGAAAAATATTTACAAGCCTTCACACCATCTGCAATCATCGGTAATTTTACTACGATTTGCGGATTTAATGCTGCCAGTGCTTCTCCTTCTTCGACCATTCCGTCAAAATCGGTTGAAATCACTTCGGCACTGACATCGCCATCGACGATATCACAGATTTTCTTGTAATGCGCTAAAATATTATCTTTTCCGGTAATGCCTTCTTTGGCCATTAACGAAGGATTTGTAGTAACGCCATCCAAAACGCCTAAAGCTTGTGCTTCCCCTATTTCATCGAGGTTTGCTGTATCTATAAAGAATTTCATAATCTTATTTTTTAGTTGTTTTTAAATATTCCAATACTTCTTTGCTCACTTTCTCTCCTGTGAAACCAAATTTGTCATCCAAAACCGTTGCCGGCGCAGAATATCCAAAATGTTCCAATCCGAAGACTTTTCCGTTGTCACCAACCAAGCCTTCCAAATTCACAGGTAAACCCGCTGTTAAACCAAATAAAGGTTTGTTTTTAGGAATGATGCCTTCTTGATATTCTTTAGATTGCAATCTGAATAATCCTTCAGAAATGATTGAAGCTATATTGACTTTTAATCCGTTCTCGGATTCTAAAATGTCTGCTGCTTCCACCAAGGTTGCAACTTCAGAACCATTGGCAATTAATACTACATCTGGATGTTCGACTTCTTTAACTAAATAGCCCCCTTTTTCGGCAGCCAAGGCATCCTTATATCTCGAACCAGAAACGGATAAGATATCTTTAATCCCTTGTCTCGAAAGAATCAACCCAGTAGGCGTTGACGTATTTTCTAAAGCCATTTTCCAAGCCACACTTGTTTCAGCAGAATCTGCAGGACGCAAGGCTAAAAAACTTGGTTTGCCGCTGTGGTTTTTTAATTTTTCCAATAATCTTATTTGAGCTTCCTGCTCCACAGGTTGATGCGTTGGTCCATCTTCCCCAACTCTAAAGGCATCATGCGTCCAGACATATTTCACAGGTAATTCTTGGATTCCGCTTAATCTTATCGCTGGTTTCATATAATCTGAAAACACAAAGAATGTCGCCACAACAGGAATACAGCCACCATGTAAAGCAATACCATTGGCGATACACGCCATGGTTAATTCCGCTACACCTGCTTGTAAAAACGAGCCTGAAAAATCTCCTTTTTGAAGTGCTGTTGTTTTCTTTAAGAATCCGTCGGTTTTATCAGAGTTAGATAAATCTGCTGAAGACACAATCATGTTTTCAACCTTGCCAGCTAAATAGCCTAAAACGCCAGAAGATGCTGCTCTAGAAGCTAACCCTTCTTTATGTACGATCGATTCAAAATCCAATTCCGGCAACTTTCCTGATAAGAAAAAATTTAATTTTTCTGAAAGCTCCGCATTATCCTTTTTCCAAGCAGCGATGTCTTTTTTCTTTTTAGCCGCTTCTTCTTCTTTTTTCTTTACAATATCCTTGTAATAAGTTTGAACATCTTCAAAAATATCAAACGGACTTTCAACTTTCGCTCCTAAATTAAGTAGGGTTTTCTCGTAATCTGCTCCAGAGTTCCCAATAGGTTGACCATGCAATTCACAGTGCCCTTCAAACATACTTCCATCAGCAGCCACTGCGCCCTTGCCCATAATCGTTTTACCGATAATTAAGGTTGGGCGTTCTTTTTCTTTATTCGCATCTGTCAATGCTTTTCTTATCTCGTCATGGTTATGCGCATCAATCGTTATCACATTCCAGCCCCATGCCTTATATTTCATTTCAGTATCTTCACTCGTCACTTCATCTGTAGAAGTGGATAGTTGAATGTCATTGGAATCGAAGAACATGATGAAATTGCTTAATCCTAAATGTCCTGCAATTCGACCTGCACCTTGCGAAATTTCTTCTTGCACACCACCATCAGAGATAAAACCGTAAATTTTATGGTTCATCCAATCACCAAATCGAGCTTGTAAAAACTTAGCAGCTATTGCAGCTCCAACACCCATAGTATGACCTTGCCCTAATGGTCCTGAAGTGTTTTCTATACCTCTTTTTACATCCACCTCTGGATGCCCAGGCGTTATAGAACCCCATTGACGGAAGTTACTAACATCGTCTTTAGAATAATTTCCTAAAAGATAGTATTGTGCATACATTAGGGTTGATAAGTGACCCGCATCCATAAAGAAACGGTCTCTAAATGGCCATTCCATATCAGATGGATCAAAATTAAAAAACTCTGAGTAGAGTATGTGCATATAATCGGCACCACCCATTGGCCCTCCAGGATGTCCTGAATTTGCCTTTTCTACCATAGCGACGGCTAATGCTCTAATATTATCGGCCGATTGCTGATCTATTTTTTTATTCATGTTTAAATGTATTGGTTGATTATGTTTTCGAACAATTCTTGCTTACCACTCTTTAATGATAGTTCTCCATTTTCATGAGCTATTTTATATAGATCTTGTAAGTTTAATTTTCCATCTTCAAAATCTTTTCCTTTACCTGAATCAAAGGAACTGTATCTTTCTTGTCGCAGTTTCTCATAAGGTGACGAAGTTATAATTTTATCTGCAATAAGTAAAGCTCTTGCAAAAGTATCTGCACCACCAATATGTGCATGGAAGACATCTTCTAAATCGGTTGAGTTTCTTCTGATTTTTGCATCAAAATTAACACCTCCTCCTTGTAAACCACCAGCTTTCAAGAAAACCAACATCGCTTCAGTAGTTTCCTGAATGTTATTAGGAAACTGGTCTGTATCCCAACCATTTTGGTAATCACCTCGGTTAGCATCTAAACTTCCTAACATCCCTGCTTTTGCAGCCGTTTCTATTTCGTGTTGGAAAGTGTGTTGCGCCAACGTAGCATGGTTAACTTCAATATTAATTTTGAAATCTTTATCTAACCCGTACTCTTTTAAGAAACCGATAGCAGTTGCTGTATCAAAATCATATTGATGCTTAGACGGCTCCATTGGCTTTGGTTCTATAAAGAAATTTCCTTTAAATCCTTGTGCTCTGGCATAATCTCTACACATGGTTAAAAACTGACCCATATGGTCTAACTCACGACCCATATCTGTGTTAAGTAAAGACATGTAACCTTCACGACCACCCCAAAATACGTAGTTTTCCCCGTTTAAAGCCATCGTCGCGTCTAGCGCTAATTTTATTTGTCCACCTGCTCTAGCAACCACATCAAAATCTGGATTGGTTGAAGCGCCATTCATGTAACGCGGATTAGAAAAACAATTTGCTGTACCCCAAAGTAATTTAACACCAGAAGCCGCTTGTTTCTCTTTTAAATAGTCTGTGATCGTCGCTAGTCGCGATTCCGATTCTGAGAATGTTGCACCTTCTCTTATCAAATCATAATCGTGGAAGCAGTAATAATCGAATCCCATTTTGGTAATAAATTCAAAAGCAGCATCTGCTTTCTCCTTTGCCGCCTCAACAGCATCGGCTGGTTTATCCCATTCAAAACTTTGCGTTCCTGGACCGAATGGATCTGCGCCTTGGCCACAGAAGGTATGCCAATAGGCTATTGAGAATTTAAACCATTCTTTCATGGTTTTACCAGCAACCACTTGGTCTGGGTTGTAATATTTAAACGCTAATGGGTTGTCTGAATCTTTTCCTTCAAACTTAATGTCGCCGATACCTTTATAGTATTCTTTATTTCCTAAAATTGCCATAGTATAATGTTATAAAATTAATGTTTGATTTATTTATTATTTAATTTAAGATTTAATTCTGCTTTCCAGTTTTCGTATGCTTTTAGATAGGGTGCTTTATCCTTAAAAGGCATAAAGGTCATGACGTGATCATTATCTTCAACCAATTTTCCGTACGAATCAAAATCGCCCTCATGTAATCCAGCAGCTCTGGCCGCACCAATAGCGCCTGTGGTATTATAGATTTCGATTTCTTGGTCTATTAAGGTCGCTACCGTATTTGCAAAGATTTCCGAACGAAATAAATTATCATTTCCTGCTCGCATCACCTTAATATTAATACCGTCAGATTTTAAGATATCCATACCATATACAAATGAAAATGCAATACCTTCTAAAGCCGCTCTGCATACGTGCCCTTTTTGATGGTTATTTAAATTTAAATTAACCAAACGTGTTCCTATTTCCATATTGTTAAGCATTCTTTCAGCTCCATTTCCAAACGGTAGCATACAAACACCATCCGAACCTACTGGAACTTGAGAGGCCAATTGATTCATGTCGTCATAAGAATCTACAGCTAGATTATTTAACAACCATCTATATTGAATACCTGCACCATTTATATTGAGCAGTTTGCCAATTCTAGGAAGTGATTGTTTATAATTGACATGTGCAAAATTATTAACCCTTGTGCTTTCTTTACCAGATAAATTATCGGTTACAGCATACACCACACCTGATGTTCCACCAGTTGCAGCTACTTCGCCAGGGTTAAACACGTTTAATGATAGTGCATTATTTGGCTGGTCTCCTGCTCTGTAATATATTGGTGTTCCTGCTGCAATACCACTATCTGTTTCGCCTTTTTCATCTACAACCGATTGTAATCCAAAGGTATCGACGACATCGGGAACCAAGGCCTTATCAATGCCATAATGCTCTAAAAGAAAATCTGCAATGGTATCATTTTTAAAATCCCAAAATATACCTTCTGAAAGTCCAGAAATAGTGCTATTAATTGTGTTTGAAAACTTAAAAGCAATATAATCGCCTGGAAGCATAAATTTATAGATATTACTATAAATATCCGGTTCATTATCTTTTACCCATTTTAGTTTTGAAGCCGTAAAATTTGCAGGTGAGTTTAATAAACTGCTTGCACATTTTTCTTCCCCAATGCTTGTAAAGGCGTCTTTTCCTATTTGAACCGCTCTACTATCACACCAAATAATACTTTTTCGAAGCGGTTTTCCTTCTTTGTCTACAATGACCAATCCGTGCATTTGGTAAGAAATACCTATCCCTTTAATTTGGGTTCTAGATATATTGTACTGTTTTTTTAAACGTGCAATAGCATTACAAGAATGCATCCACCAATCGTCAGGTTTTTGTTCTGCCCATCCGTTTTTTTGAGCAAACATGCTCATTTCCTTTTCTGGCTCTTGAACAACACCTACGCTTTTTCCCGTAGTTATTTCCACTAGCGCTACTTTAATTGATGAACTTCCGATGTCTAATCCTAGATAATACATAGTTTTATAATGAATCTCTTAATATTAATTTTGTTGGTATGTAGTTTTGTAATGGCTTTTCAGTCTTAATAAATCCGGCAGCTTTGGCGCCCATGTCTTCAAAATTGGTTGAAATGACTGAAATACCTTTGTAGATAAACTTTTTCATTGGGGTATCATTGTAAGATAAAAACCCAACATCTGTTCCTGGCTCAAAACCTTTGACTTTGCATTGTTCCAAGAATGAACCTAAAATCCGGTCGCTAACACTGATATAAGCTTCATTTTTGATGACGTTAAATTCACTAGAATCTCTTACAATGCGGTGTTTAAAATTATTTTCCTCACAAAACTTTTTAAAATACTTCAGTGTTTCGGAGGGATGATTAGTGAACGTAGGATATACGAAAACAACTTTTTTATATTTTTTAAAGGCATTAACCGCTTCCTTCAACGCCTCATAAAATGACAGTCCAAAATCTTGAAAAACATAATTGTTGGATGCATTTGAATGCACATTCCAATCAATAAGTAGAAGTTTGTCATTGTCAAAATATGACAATGTTGAAGCCACTTCCTTATGATTGAATGTCATAACCACAAATTTGTAATATTTGCCTTTGCCGTTATTTAAAATAGTTTTAAAGTTATTGATGTTATAGTGATGAAATTGAACATCAACTATCACATTTTTAGGTAAATTATTTACAAATGAATGATAAAGCACCTCTTTATAAGCTTTAAAGGTGTCTAAAACCAAAAGTACTTTTCGAGTGTCGTTAGCAACGTAATAGCCTTTGTTAGGCACAGATTCTACAACACCATTTTCTTTTAAAATTGAATACGCTTTAAAGACAGTATCCCTTGAAAGATTGTAGTCTTTACATATGTTATTAACCGAAGGTAAAGGATCACCACTAGAAATAGAACTACTAGAAAGTGCATCATTTATAGTATTCACCAATTGCTGATACCTAGGTATATCACTATCAAGATTAATATCAAAAATCATAAAACCGTTCTGTTCTGTTCTGGTATGCAAATATATTCAAAAATAGTTATGTTCCAACGAATATTTTTAATTATTTAAGGTCAAGGCAAAACAAAGGGTTCTAAGTGCTTGAAGCTTTATTTTTATATTCATCATATTCCAAATCGACCAAATTTCATTAGAATCTAGCTCTTATTTATAGGTGAAAAATGACTTATTTTTAGCAATTAAGCGTTTTCGTTATTAAACACTTTTAGGAGATCAATGAAATTTACTCGTTCTGTACGGCATAACTTATGTTCAAGTTAAAACGCAAAAAGCCGAAGATTTCTCTTCGGCTTTCATTCGGAGTACAGGCGGAGAGACTCGAACTCTCACACCTCGCGGCACTAGATCCTAAGTCTAGCGTGTCTACCAATTCCACCACGCCTGCATTTTGGACTGCAAATATAAACAATAGTTTCAATATTCAAATAGGATTTAAATAAGAAAATATTCGATTTTGTTTTTCTTATTTTTGTTACAAACCCAATTTATATATGCAATCCATTCAATCTTACATCAACGACAACAAAGAGCGCTTTCTAAATGAGCTTATAGAATTGCTCAAAATCCCTTCAATAAGTGCAGATTCCGCATACAAAGGCGATGTTTTAAAAACCGCAGACCTAATTAAAATCAGTCTAGAAAAAGCGGGCTGCGATCATGTTGAAATATGCGAAACCGATGGTTATCCCATAGTATACGGTGAAAAAATAATCGATAAAAATTTACCGACAGTTCTCGTTTACGGCCATTACGATGTGCAACCACCAGATCCTTTGGATTTATGGAACTCCCCTCCTTTTGAACCCATCATCCAAAAAACAGAGTTACATCCCGACGGTGCTATTTTCGCCAGAGGTGCTTGCGATGATAAGGGCCAAATGTATATGCACGTTAAAGCCATGGAATACATGACTTCCAATAATGAATTGCCTTGCAATGTGAAATTTATGATTGAAGGTGAAGAGGAAGTTGGCAGCGTTAATCTTTCGAAATTTGTAAAAGCAAATCGTGAGAAATTAAAAAACGATGTGATTTTGATTTCAGATACAGGTATGATTGCTAAAAATGTTCCTTCAATCACTACTGGTCTTAGAGGCCTAAGTTATGTTGAAGTTGAAGTCACAGGACCAAACAGAGATTTACATTCTGGACTTTATGGAGGTGCTGTGGCAAATCCAATCAACGTTTTGACTAAAATGATTGCATCGCTTCATGATGAAAACAATCATATAACCATTCCTGGATTTTATGATAAGGTTGAGAACCTATCGGATGGCGAACGCGCCGAAATGGCAAAAGCCCCATTTTCATTGGAGGCTTACAAAAAATCACTGGATATTGATGCGGTCTATGGTGAAGAAGGCTACACAACTAATGAACGTAATTCAATTCGTCCTACCTTAGATGTCAATGGTATTTGGGGAGGCTACACTGGCGAAGGTGCAAAAACCGTAATTGCCAGCAAAGCCTATGCGAAAATATCCATGCGATTGGTACCTCATCAAGATTGGGAAGAGATCACAAAATTATTCAAAGATCATTTTGAAAGTATGGCACCAAAAGGGGTAAAAGTGAATGTAAAACCTCATCATGGCGGACAAGGTTATGTAACTCCTATTGACAGTGTTGGTTATAAAGCCGCTTCAAAAGCTTACGAACAAACTTTTGGAAAAACACCAATTCCACAACGCAGTGGTGGTAGTATTCCTATTGTATCGCTTTTTGAAGAAGAACTGAACAGCAAAACAATTTTAATGGGCTTTGGATTGGATAGTGATGCGATTCACTCACCAAACGAACATTTTGGCATTTGGAATTATCTTAAAGGTATTGAGACTATTCCTTGGTTTTATAAGCATTTTACAGAATTATCGTCTTAAAAATTTAATCCGTTCTTAACGAACGGATTTTTTTATCAGTTATTTTTTAACTCTACACTTGTAGAATTAAAAAATATACTCTACATTTGTAGAGTTAATTCTAAATACGTAGAGTATGCAATTATCTAAAACTGAAGAACAACTAATGCAATACCTCTGGAAGCTAGAAAAAGCTTTTATGAAAGATTTATTGGATATTTATCCAGAACCAAAACCCGCCACAACCACAGTTGCCACCTTACTTAAGCGCATGATTGGTAAAGGTTTTGTGGATTATAAAACTCATGGTAACTCTAGAGAATATTTTCCATTAGTTAAAAAAGAAGACTATTTTTCAAAGCATGTAAACGGCCTCATTAAAACCTTTTTTAATGATAGTGCATCACAGTTCGCTTCATTTTTTACACGTAAAACAGATTTAACGAAAGAAGAACTGGAAGCACTAAAGAAAATCATAGATACCGAAATTAAAAATAAGTAATATGGAACTCTATCTTTTAAAATTTTCGGCTTGTTTGTTAGTGTTTTGGTTAGTCTATGTTCTTTTTTTAGAACGGCAAACTATGCATCACTTCAAACGTTTTTATTTATTGGGCGCCATGGCTCTGGCCTTAGTCATTCCAACATTAACCATCACAGAATACGTAGAACCAGTTGTAACAAATTTTGAAACGTCCTCTATTAACATTCCAACAGAACTTTCTGAAATTGAACCCATTGAAACACCTTCAATTTTCACATTAGAACATATATTATGGCTTATTTACGGGATGGGAGTTTTGTTGTTTTTCATACGATTTGTGGTTAACCTCGTAAAAATGCAACGACGCATTTCTAAAAATGTAAAGCTTACCAAACGCTCTTTCGTCTATGTTTTGCTTCGCGAAAATCTGGTTCCGCATTCCTTTTTTAAATATATCTTTTTTAATAAAATGAGATATGAGTCCAACTCTGTTCCAGCGGAAGTCAAGCTTCATGAGGAAACCCATGCCAAGCAACTGCACAGTTTAGATATTATAATCCTAGAATTACTTCAAATTGTATTTTGGTTTCATCCTCTAATATATATTTTGAAACATCACGTCAAATTAAATCATGAATTTTTAGCCGATCAAGGCGTTTTAAAACAAGGTTCGGATGCTAAAACCTATCAAAATATAATATTACAATTTTCATCTTCCGATAGCTATCGGAACACTCAAGATTATGCATTATCGAGTGCGATCAATTATTCATCAACCCGCCTGAACGGATTATTTTCAAAGAACACATTCGGGCAGGTCAAAAAACGATTTAGAGTTATGAAAAAACAAACCTCAAAAACCAGAATTTGGCTAAGTACGTTATTAGTATTGCCAATTATTGCAGTTCTCTTTTACAGCTTTGCCGAACGCATAGAAATCGAAAAGGAAATTCCAAACCCACAAATTATAGTACAGAAAGAACAGCCGCTTTTAACAATTTTAATAAACAAAAACGGAGAGTTACTAGTAAATGATGAGTTAGCTACAATAAAAGCCATTGCATCTAAACTAAAGTCTCTATCAGAGTTTGCCAATTCTACTAAAGCCGTTTATGTGAAGTACGACCCAAGTGAAGCATCAAAGAAAGCGCTCGAAAAGATCAAAACTATGGTTATAGACCATGAGTTTAAAATTATCATTGCAGATGCTTCTTCAACCGCAATACCTCCGCCTCCGCCTCCTGCGCCTCCTGCGGCTCCTAAAAAAACCAATAGCCCTAAGAAAGGTGGCCCGAATGCTAATAATTATGAAGTTGCAAAAACAAACAGTAATCAAACCATAAAACCTGTTGAAATTTTAATAAAAAGAGACAACAGCATAACCTTAAACAATGAACCTGTTAGCTTTAAGAACTTATTAGATACCGTAACCAAAATAAATGAACATCTCACGATTGAAGAACGCAGAAATTATGTAACTGCCTCAATATTTATTGAGCAAAATAAAAGTATGGATTTTGCAAAAAAGGTTCAATCTGAATTGAGGAAAACTGATATTTGGTCTTCATTTATTATTCATAAAGAGAACCAAAAAAAGTTTGGTTTATTAACTAAACATTTCAGTCCTAATAATGGATTAACAATAGAAGAAGCAAAAGTTGAAAAAGAAAAAGCATTAAAAGAGATGCGAGAAGATCAGACTTCTAAAGATTCTCCATGGTCAATAGAAATGGGAACTGCAATTATAGTTGAAAATGAAGAACAAAAACAAGGTCCCATAAAAATCGATGGAGAAAGCTATTATTATTCTGATAAAAATGAAAAAACAACGTATTACAATCGTTTTGGTAAGGAAGTAGAGATGCCTACTAATACAAACAAGTCATCAACCTCTGATCCAGAATCAACTTTAGATTTCGTTATTAGAATGGCAAAAAACAATGCTAAATTTTTTAACGAAGGAAAATCAATTTCTTCAGATATAGCTATTGACCAATTAAAAAAGAATCCTAAGCTGAATGTTACTTGTCATAATATAGAATCTAAACAGCCTCTGGTTTATATTTTTAAAAAACCGATATTGCTCGGCGCCAATGGGAAATCGGGTAAACAACAATCACTTAAATTAATAATTAATGGGAAAAAAGTAGATTTCCCTAAATTGACAATGACCAAAATAGAAGTTAATAGCCTTAAGCTTACTACTGAAAATGGTAATGTCACTGAATTTAAGCTTAAAATTCCAGGCAAACCCACAATACTCATAAAAGGTAATTCATTTGATGAAAACAAAAATGTTTTAACGACCATTGCAAGTATGAAAACGGATATGAAATTAGTCTTATTTTCAATTAAAGATGCTTCTGAATCTAAGATTGAGCCCTTGGTTATTACCATAATTGATTAATAAATATTCTTAACAAAATATAATAAGCCTCATTCACTGAGGCTTTTTTTAGTACCAAAGTGTAACAAAACGAATCATTTAGCGTTCTAATAGACAATCTATCCTGAGCGTAGCCGAAGGATCAATCAAAAAACAATCAATCATGTTAAAGCAATTCTTCATCCTCTGTTCTGGTGCAGACACAGACATTTTAAACGACTGCTCCATTGGTGAACAGAACAAATATGCCGGTATTGGTGCCACCGTTTTCTTTACTGCCGTTATGGCAACTATTGCAGCCAGTTATGCACTTTTCACGGTTTTTGACAACCTTTATTCTTCCATCTTTTTCGGATTAATTTGGGGTTTACTCATTTTTAATTTAGACCGTTATATCGTTTCCACCATTAAAAAACGAGATAATGTTATAGACGAAATTCTACAAGCTACGCCGAGGATATTATTAGCTGTTATTATCGCTGTTGTGATTTCGAAACCTTTAGAACTTAAGATTTTTGAAAAGGAAATCAATCAGGTGTTATTAGAGCAAAAAAATGAATTGACCTTAGCCAACCAAAATCAAATCGCAGAACAGTTTAATCCAAAAATTACCGAACTCGAAAGTGAGATTTTAGGATTACGATCTCAAATAGATCTCAAAGAAACTGAAGTTAATGCCCTATATGATACATACATTTCTGAAGCGGAAGGTACAGCAGGCACTAAACTTTTAGGCAAAGGACCTGTTTATAAAGAAAAACGTGACAAACATGATGCTGGCTTAGCCGAATTGCAACAATTAAAAACCGACAACAACGCTAAAATTGACGCCCTGGAAACCCAAATTGCAACTCTTCAAGGCGATTACACGACCAATGTAGCCGAATCGCAACCCATCATAGATAACTTTGATGGTTTAATGGCTCGTATTACAGCTTTGGGCACATTACCTTGGTTACCATCATTCTTTATATTCTTATTGTTTTTAGCTATAGAAACCTCTCCAATAATTGCAAAACTGTTATCGCCAAAGGGTGAATTCGATTACAGATTACAAGACCAAGAAACCACTATTCAAACTTGGACCATGCAAAAAGTAGCAGAACGGAAACTGCTTCTAAAAACCGATAACGAGATCAATAATAAAGTCTATACCGAAATTGCTGACGAAGAAGACGTGATGAATTACAAACGCAAAAAGGCTCGTGAGTTGATGCAACTTCAAGCTGATGCTTTTTTGGAGAAGCAGAAAAGTATGCTTTAAATGCATTAGACCTGTCAGGTTTTGAAAACCTGAAAGGTCTAACACTAAATTACTTATTTTTTAAAATGAAGTCATTACTTTTAGGACACCAAAACCTATCTGTAATGAAAACAATTTACTTCAATTTCCTCATTCTATTATTCAGCTGTGGATCCCATCAAAATACGCAAGAGGACACATTTGAAACTGCCCAAACAGCCATCCAAAAAGTAATGAACGACCAAGAAATCGCTTGGAATAATCACGATTTAGAAGGCTTTATGCAAGGCTATTGGAAAAGTGAAGCACTAAAATTCTATGGAAGCAGTGGACTTACCAAAGGTTGGGAAAAAACGTTAGCGAATTATAAAAAAGGCTATCCCACGAAAGCAGAAAGTGGCACACTGAAATTTGTAATTAACGATATCTCAAAAATTGAAGGCAATAATTATTGGGTTATGGGAGCATATCATCTCAAACGCTCAATTGGAAATGCCAATGGTGTGTTCATCATTATTTTTAAGAAAATTAATGGCGAGTGGAAAATAGTCGCTGATATGTCTTGCTGATATTATCACGAAATTTGAAACTAAAATATGATTTAAAATCATAAGATCTTGTTCTAAAAACAAGATTAGCCCTCCAAGCATCAGGCGTGGTTCAACTAACTAATTTAAATAAATCAATTCGTGATTATTTTAAGTTGGAGTTTCACTAAAAAACAAAGTGTATCCGAAACATCTATCTATCACCATAAATGCCTTGGAAACACTTTATTAAGGTAGAATGTATGAGTTAAGCTGCTACGATTGTGTTAGTGGCAATCATAGTTTGCTTTGGTGCTTTTACTTCTTCAGACTTAAAATGCTGATAAAGTTCTTTGCAGCCCAAACCTATAATCGATAGTTTTTTTGATTTTGTGATGGATTCATTATGAAGTCTAGCCAAAGCCATTACACCAGCTCTGTCAATACTGTTCACCTGTTCGATATCCACTAAAATATCATCTAACTTATCAAAGATGTTAGCGAAATGCGAATTAAACGTTTTGAGGTTCATTTTGTTTAATGTCCCTTTAATCTGAAAACGATTGTTGTAACTTGTAATTTGTAAATCCATAATAAATAATGTTTAAGCGTTCATACTAATTCAGGGCTATTAATCAGTAATTTTTGTGCTATTATTTAGAGGGATGACCTCAATATCGGATTTATCATGCGAGCATTCTTATAAAATCGACAAACCGTAATTTTGAATGGATTATTTGAACTGGACTGTTTATTTTTTCGATAAACAGCAGGTTTTAAAATTGATAAAATGTAGGAAAAATAACTGTAAAACTATTCATAATCAAGCTTTTGAAGAGGCGCTCTGATATCTACTGGATGGTGTATTATAACATTTGAAACAGGAAATTTTTCTAAAAGATGTAATGGTCTCAATGGTCGTTTCTCAAATCCACCTCCACAATTCGGACAAACCTTTTTTAATAGCGCTACACAATCCTTGCAATAAGCGCATTCAAAGGTGCAAATTATCGCATCGGTAGAATTATAAAGCAATGTTTTGTGACAGTTTTCGCAAGTTGATTTTATTTGTAACACCGTTCAAAATGTCTATTTTTGCAAGATGCAGTATAAATACAAAGTAATACTAATGGTTCTTTTGGCAGGCATCACCATCTACGGTTTGGTAACAGGGCAGTACTTATTCATGGTATGCTTAATTCCGTTAAGTTTCGATTTTTTCAATAAAAAAGATTCTGATTAGATTTTCTTTACATACTCCGTAATGATCACTATTAATTGACCATCGACTTTTCCTTCAATATACGTTTCGTTCTCATGGTCCAATCTAATATTTCTGACAGCCGTGCCTTGTTTGGCTACCATACTAGAGCCTTTCACTTTTAAATCCTTTATTAAAACCACAGAATCTCCATGCTCCAAAATGACGCCATTCACATCTCTATGCACAAGTTTGTTTTCGTCATCTTCACCATCACCAGAAGCTTTTGCCAATTCTAAGGTCTCTTCTTCCATATACATCATAGCCAAAAGGTCTTGTGTCCAATCTGCTTTAATTCTATTAAGCATTCGCCATGCCATGATTTTTACCGCTTCGTGCTCGCTCCACATACTATCGTTAAGACATCGCCAATGGTTAGAGTCGATGCAGTCTGCATCATCCATCTGTTCTCTACAAGTTTTACAAGCGTATATCGCGGTTTTCAACCCGTTCTCTTTTATATCTGAAACTGTATAACTAGAAACGTTTTCTTTATTGCCGCAAAGTTCACATTGTGAACCACTGCGTTGTTGTAATTCTCTTTCTAATGACATATTTTATAAGCTAGGTAGCAAATGTAAAATTATTATAATGTATCCCTAATTTTTTTTGGCAAACCTTTTACAACCATATCATAAGAATGGTCAATCAGTTTTGTAATAAGTTGCGGTGAAAGTTCTCCTGTATGAATATAAACGCTGTTCCATTGTTGCTTGTGCATGTGGTAACCCGGTTTGATACTATCGTATTCGGCCCTCAGTTCTTGGGCATATTCTGGATCACATTTTAAGTTGATAAATGCCTCCCCATTTTCCCAGCGTTTTAAAGAGGCCAAGGCAAACATTTTATTGCAGACTTTAAACACTAGTGTATCCTTATCGAACGGAAAGTGTTCAGTAACGGCTTTTTTGTTTAGGCAATAGTTTCTGTAGTCTTCTATGTTCATATTATTTCCTACGAAAGCAGGAATCTTGTTTAATTTCTTCTAAATACATGTTTTCAAATTCTCGAATTAGAGATTGCCACGCCCTATCATCCTTGCAATATCAAATAACTCCATATTAATCACTATTTCAACAGTTTTTTATCATCCTCTCCTTCAATTTTCAACCCTGAATAATCTAAGGTCCATCCGATAGTTTCCACTAAATTTTCAATAAGATGAATCGCTTCCAAAGCTTCTTGCTTCGCAATAGTATACAAACCGCTTTCCGGAATTTTATCTAAAATATGTGCTTTGGCTTTAGCGTGTAAATCCGTTAGATCGGCTGCCTCAAACCTATTGAACATACCATCCCTTTTATCGTAATAATTAATATCGCTTTCCACCGATATTACTTCGGGTTGTGGAAAATGTGTTAGGACAACGGTTTTTGTTTTTGCATTTGATGACATCTGTACTTTACCCAAGTCAAAGCCAACATGTGCTTTTGCGTTAATCACAACCAATGCTTTTTTTCGGCTAGAAATTAGTTTTAAAAACTTTGCTTTAACATCTTCATAATGGTAAATTTCCGCAAAATCGCCTTCAACCGATACCAATTTACAAACGCGTTTTATTTTTTCTAATATGAGAATAGATTGCTCTTTGGTCACTTTTTTAGTTTTCCATTGTTTATAAACGGTTACCAAACCTAAAGTGACTAAAACACTGATGATGATTATAAAAAAGGTTTCCATTTTAATTTCCGATTTTTCCTAGATGCGTGCTTTTAAAACTATCAAAATGTTTCAATCCATAACCAAAAACCCTATCGATTGACGCATGGGCAAACAAAATAATACCAATGAGCTTTAAATGTTCATTTTCAAAATAAATACCAACGAAATAAACCACAATCGCAATGCCTTTATGATGAAAAACATTGTAAGACATCGCTCCTATTTTTGAGTTTACCAAATAGCCCAATGCTCCAATATCTGGCAACAATAATAACCCGAAAAACCACCACCAACTGATGCCTAACAAACTAAACATGTAGGCGCCTAAGGCAAACATCAATAATTCTTCCAGCTTTAATATTGCTTTCATCACCTTAGTCTAAAATTTTATATAAAATAGGTTTGCTTGGGCTAGCATCATTCTCAAATGGGGCAATTTGAAGATTGAGCATGTACATGCCGTCTTCAATTTTATTGGACACATATATAAATTCAGATATTGTAGCATCTAATCTCAATTTTCCTTTTGTATTCCAAAATGCATTATGCGCTAAGAGTTCACCGCCATCACTCTCTTTATCCACACTGGGCAAATCGATAAGTAAATGTTTAATCCCTTTATTTTTCAAATATTCGGCAGCATCTTCTTGTAAATAGGTCGGATTGGTATTAGAGTATTGCCTCGACAATTTATCGCGCATATTGGGCATGGTTCTAATCACAATGGCATCGCGTTTTTTATTACCCAATGCAAATTTTAGCTGTTTTTTTGAAACCATGTAATCATCTCCTGCTTTTTCTGGCGCAACCGTGACCACTTCGGCCAAAAAGAAAAATTGCTTTAAATGCTTATTTATAGAATACACCTTTTCTGTAATATGACCCACGGTTTCGGTGTGCGTAACGTGCGAATGTGGATTAAATGTAATCGTATTAAAATTTACAACAGCACCATTGGCAACACTCACCTTTTCTCCGTCTATGATTTCTGGTTCTATCTTTGGTGGCCCTATGTACCAGGCATTTACATTAGTTGCTTCTCCCGTAAGAGGTATAGATATATCCAAAGGTTGGGATAAATCTATTTTTAGTTTTCGGGAATTATATTGTATGGTTGTAATCACTTTAAATTGATTTTAAAAAGTTCGGACGCAATTCCATCACATAAAAATTGTCCTTTTTTAGTGACGCGTAAATGCGCATCATCAATATACAATAAATGTTGATTTATAAAAATTTCCGACTGTGCATTTAGGTAATCCTTAAAAGTAACGCCAAAGTCGTTTTCAACTTTTTTGAGCGAAACACCCCAAATGGTTCGTAAACCTGTCATTATATATTCATTATAACGATCGGTTTGGGTTAAGGTTTCTATTTCTAATGGGAGCTCGTTTTTTTCTATGGCTTTGATGTATCTTGAATTGTTTTTTACGTTCCAACTGCGTTGTTTGCCATTAAAGGAATGCGCCGAAGGCCCAATCCCCAAATAGGATTTTCCTTGCCAATAAGCCGAATTATTTTTACTGAAATAACCTTCTTTTCCAAAATTGGAAAGTTCATAATGCACAAAACCCGAAGCTTCGAGTTTATCTTTCAAAATATGAAATTGGTCGTGGGCTTGTTCATCATCCACGTTTTCAATAAGTCCTTTTTTTATGAAGGAGGCTAAAGCCGTTTTTGGTTCAACGGTCAATGCATAGCTTGAAATATGTGGTACTTTAAAACTTAGAGCAGTTTCAATATTTTTTAACCATTGTTCGTTCGAAGCGCCTGGAATCCCGTAAATGAGATCAAGAGAAATATTATCAAAATATTTGGTTGCTTCTTCTAAACAAACTTTCGCCTCTTCTGCATTGTGCGCGCGATTCATGAGTTTTAAATCGGATTCGAAAAAGGATTGAATGCCGATACTCAGCCTATTAATAGGTGTAGCCGTTAAGTCGTGGATGCGTTTAGTGGATAAATCATCTGGATTCGCTTCAAGGGTAATTTCCGGATTTTCAGAAACTTCATAATTTTCATATACCGAATCAATCAAAAATAGTAATTCTTTAGTGTTCAATAATGATGGTGTTCCACCTCCAAAATAGATAGTTTCAACTGTAGAATTATTGAATTCATCTTTACGGAGTTCTAATTCCTTGGCTAATGCATTGAGAAGTTCGCCCTTTTTCTTCAAAGAGGTCGAAAAATGGAAGTCGCAATAATGACAGGCTTGTTTGCAGAATGGTATGTGGATGTAGATGCCAAAAGCCCCTTCTAGCTTCCCCATAGGGGAAGAACTATTACGTATGTTTTTGGTTTCTTTTTTCATTCTACTCAGCCCGTTCTATTTCTTTCGTTTTCGGCCTTTGGCATATTGTCGGGTATCGTGCCGTTCTACCATCAAATTTGGGTTAATAGTTTTTAACGCCTCAATATTTTCTTCGGTAATCACCTGATGATCTAGTAAGATTCTCTTCATTTTTGGCATCTCTGCCACTTCTAATGGTATTTCTTTAAAGCTATTGTTATGTATCCATATACTGTAGAGATTTTCTAGTTTCAAAATCTCTTTGGGAAATTCCTTGAACCTATTAAACTCAAAACTTACCCTTTCTATTTGTTGCATTTTAGTGATCTCTTTAGGAAGACTCAGAAGCTCATTTGAGCCTAAGTTTATTTCTTTTAATGAGCTTAGTTCTGTAAAAGAAATAGGAATTTCTTCAATTTTATTATAGCCCAAATTAAAATGTTTTAGATTAATTAAATTTCCTATTTGTTCTGGCAAAGTTTTAATTTTACAAGCATTTGCTGAAATACTCACAAGTTCAGTACAATTTGAAAGTTCTTCTCTTAATCTTATCAATCCAGAACCAGCAACATCCAACCTTTGCAAACACCTTAATTCTTGAATAGCTTTTGGTAAGTCTTTCAGATAACTGTTATTAGAAAGATCCAGTAATTTTAATCGTTTTAGTTTACCAATATTTTCGTTAATTTCCCTTAGTCCATTAACATAAATCACAAGTACTTCCAAATTTTGAAGTAAAGTGATATTATCTGGTAGACTTCGTAAATTACATCTTCCTAAGCTTAGCACCTTTAGATTTGGCAGTTTGCTTAAATCTTCAAATAATTTTTCCTTATCCCTGAATCTATTTCCAGATAAATCAATGGATTGCAAATTAACAAGTTGAAATATTTCTTTAGGTAATTCAGTTAAATCACTATATCTTAAATTAAGAGCATAAACCTCCTCATTATTGTCTAAGAGTGAACTTAAGTCTTCTGTTTTTTCCAGATGAGCTAATTCTTCCAACAGCTCTGATCTAAAATAATTTTTCCCTTGAAAAATATCAATTCCAGAACAATTATTAGTTATTAATCCATCTAATTGTTCTAACGTCATATTAGGAATTGAAAATTTTGACAATGTATCAAAATCTAGTTTATCCTGAACGATGGCTTTCATTAAAGCATTATCTTCTTTAAAACCTCTGTCGGGTAAAAAAGCACAATCCCATTGGGCACCTTCTTTATTTCCTCCAAAATATTTAGAAAAGATCCAATAATAATATGTGTTTTTTAAATCCTCGTAAGAGCCAGGTAATTTTAATCGTTCGTAATAAGTCTGTTCGGCTAAACTGAATTGTTTATCTGCAAATGCTGCATTGGCTTTCCAAGATAATAGTGTTGGGTTTTTACCTTTTAGAGCAATTAATGAATCAATATCCTCTATGGCTTTTTTACCATCTCCATTAACTATTAACGCTTGTGCCCTTATAAATTTAACTACATAGTCGTCTGGATTATACTCTAAAAAAGTAGTTAAATCACTCACCATTTCTTTAGACCATTTTAAATCTAAATTAGAATAGGTTAGTGCTCTTGCAAAATAAAGATTTGCATCATTAGGAGTACGTTTTATTTTTTCGTCTAATAATTGTAAGGCTTCCTTCCAATTTTTGGAATCTCTAGCTTCAATATAATGTTTTTGTAATTCTTCATTGCTCAGAGGTTTTGAGCAAGCATAGAATACTAAACTAAGAACAAGATATTTAATATACTTCAAAGCTTTTGACTATTTAATTTTTTTTACTCTTCAAACAAATCATATAAGGTCGCAATTCTTAAATCACAATACATTTTTAAAAAATTATAATTCAACATATCAAATTGACTACCGTAAATTTCCTTTCGGTTTTCCCAAGATTCATAAGCTGGAAATTTTAGATTGAATTGTTCATCCACAAATGCATTCCAAAGTTTTTCTGAAGCGTCAAAACTTCTTATAAAAGTAGAATCGTTCTTATGAAATGTTTTTAATTCAAGAACCAATGAATCTTTAATCTTTTGAGATAGATACCAATTTTGTTCTGCAATATCAGTCATTTCAACTTGACCTTGACTAAAACTCAAAAGCGATTGACTGCATACTAAAAGTAAGATAATGACTTTCATTTACTGTTTTTTTTTACTGAAAACTGTGACTGAGACTGAAAACTATTTCTTAACTCGCCCTTCATTCTGCTTCACAAAAGCGGACCAACCAGAATAACTTTTACCAACCTCAACACGACCTTCATTATAAAAATGGCAAACGGCTGCTGCCAAGCCATCCATGGAATCCAAATTTTTTGGCAGTTCTTTTAAGCCTAACATGCTTTGCAGCATTTTGGCAACTTGTTCTTTACTGGCATTTCCGTTTCCGGTAATTGCCATTTTGATTTTCTTGGGTGCATACTCCGTTATGGGAACTTCACGAGATAATCCTGCCGCCATGGCAACACCTTGTGCACGGCCTAATTTCAGCATACTTTGTACGTTTTTACCGTAGAATGGTGCTTCAATAGCGATTTCGTCTGGATGATATGTGTCTATAAGTTCGACAGTACGTTCAAAAATAAGCTTGAGCTTTAGATAATGATCATCATATTTTTTTAGCATGAGCTCATTGAGTTGCATAAATTCCATCTTTTTGCCCACAATTTTTATGAGTCCGAAACCCATAATGGTTGTACCAGGATCTATGCCTAAAATAATTTTTTCTTTGCTCATATTCATTATCCATGCCAATGGATATCTTAATCGTTAATTGCAATATCGGCAACCACTTAATGAAACTGCCACGCCAAAGGTAAGGTTAAAAACGCTGCCGTTAAAAGCACCTAAGCCTGTTAAGGCAGGATTGTAATCGTCTAAATTTGTAACACCATACAAATAAGCGACATCAGAGTAGATAGATACTTTTTCGTTAATGGCATAATGAATCTCCAATCCACCAAGCAGATTTAAAAAGATCTGCTTATTTTCGGTTAAGGTGCCAAGCGGTTTGGCAAATGTGATTCCGGGACCAGCATGAACAACGGTTCGTAATCTCATCGGTAAAAACGTAAGGTAACTTGAAGGATCATAAACAAACTGCGCATTAATCCTCGAATAGTTGATTTTAAATTCTGGTGTATCATCTGCATTTTTGAAACGGTTGAAACCAAAATCCAGTTTTACACCATATTGCCGTTTTAGCATGTGCTGAATCCCTAAATTAATCGTTGGGAAATTCACTGATTTTGCATAAGACCCATTTACAAAGCCATCAGTTGTTGGATAATTAACACCAACTGCAAAAAGGGCTTTCCACTTGGCTGTATCCTTAAACTGTGCTTCACTTTTAAAAGTGATAAAAACGAGACCAAAAAGGAAAAGGTATTGTTTAAAATTATATCGCATCTCTAAGTTTTTGATTTTATTTGCAGTATGAATGTCAATTCGCAATACAAAACTAAACAATTCTTTGTAGTCCTAATTAAGTTGGGTATTGTAGTTGGGGCTTTTTATTTTATTTTTTCTAAAATCGCTAAGAATGAAAATTTAGAATTCAGTCAATTAATCTCATTTTTAAAAGAAAACAACACTTTTTCCATCAAAAACATCATTTTTTTGCTCTTTTTGAGCTGTTTTAATTGGCTTTTCGAAATATTGAAATGGCAATATTTAGTAAAAACCCTAAAGCCTATTTCCTTTAAATCGGCTTTAGAACAAAGTTTAGGAGGACAAACAGCATCGTTAATGACACCAAATCGTATCGGTGATTACGGAGCTAAAGTCATTTATTATAGAAAATCCTTTAGAACAAAAATTGTATTGTTGAATCTTTTGGGAAATATGGCGCAAATGACCATAACAACATTTTTAGGCTTTATTGGTCTACTTTTTTTTATCAACCGTTATCCAATTAATATCAAACTTTACAAGCTTTCGATTTTCGGCATAATTATTTTGTTTTTTGGTTGGTTGTTATGGTTGGTCACGAAACAAAAACGGTTTAGAATAAAAGGATTTCCTTTAGAGCGTATTCTACAATTTATAAAAAGCATGCCTTCTCAAACACATATAACCAACTTGACATTGTCGTTAATGCGATACCTCATATTTTCATTTCAGTTTTATTATTTGATGAAGGTATTTGGTGTCCATATCGATTATTTCGATGCCGTGATAATTATTACAAGCATGTATTTTTTGGCGTCGATTTTACCAACCATTTCAATTTTTGATGTGGTTGTAAAAGGAAGCATTGCCGTATTCTTGTTTGGCTATGCTGATATTAATGAACTAACTATTTTGTCTATTACAACAGTAATGTGGCTGCTCAATTTTGTGATTCCGAGTATTTTTGGAAGTTATTTTGTGCTTAACTTTAAACTTCCAAAACCCGTAGAATAATGGTTTCAGCATTACTCATTTTTTTTATTCTTTTTTATCTCATAATTATAGGCCTATTGGTTTATGGATATAATAAGGTCGAAGATTTTAAGTTACAGGATTTACCAGCGAAGTCTAAATTTTCAGTTGTTATTCCATTTAGGAATGAAGCTAAAAACCTTCCGAAATTATTAGATTCCATTTCAAGGCTGAATTATCCCAAAACGATGTTTGAAGTGATTTTGATCGACGATGATTCTGAAGATGATTCGGTTTCAATCCTAGAAAACATTCTTCATACATCTCGCAAAAACCAAAACCCTCGAATTGACGTCATTCGGATTATTCAGAATGAAAGAACATCAAATTCCCCTAAAAAAGATGCCATTACAACAGCCATAAAAGTTTCAAAATACAACTGGATTGTAACCACTGATGCTGATTGTATTTTGCCTAAATATTGGCTTGATGCTTTTGATGAATGTATTCAAGTCAACCAATCGAATTCTATCGTTGCACCTGTGACTTATCATGGTAGAACGTCTTTTTTCAACCGGTTTCAAACTTTGGATTTTCTGAGTTTACAAGGGGCAACTATTGGTGGTTTTGGCATAAACAAACCATTTATGTGCAATGGTGCCAATTTTGCTTATCGTAAATCTGAATTTAATTCGGTTAATGGTTTTGAAGGCAACAATACTATTTCGAGTGGAGATGATATTTTTCTACTTGAAAAACTTTTAAAACAAGACGCTAAAAAAGTTCACTATTTAAAATCTGAACAAGCGATTGTAACTACAAATCCTGCTCAAAGTACCAAAACGCTAATTCAGCAACGTTTGCGATGGATTTCGAAGTCTAGCCATTATAAAAATTGGTTTGGTAAATTGGTTGGTCTTATTGTTTTGTTTGGAAACTTGGCCTGTTTAGCTTTAATTCCTACTGTTTTTTTGAATATTCTTTCTATAAAAATTGCTATTGCTTTATTCGTGATAAAATTTAGCATTGACTTTTTATTGTTATTTAAAACCTCCCGTTTTTTTAAACAGGAAGGCCTTTTGCTTTCCTATTTGTTTTCGAGTGTTATTTATCCTTTTTTTAGTGTGAGTGTGGCGCTTTTGTCTTTTTTTAAATCTTATGAATGGAAAGGGAGAAAATTTAGGAAGTGATGTTATTATCTCATAAGATCTCTCGTAATCATAACATTGTAAAATTGGCAAATGTTTGATCTAATTGATTCTCACAATAACAGGCAATTCGAAAGCCGTTGTGACTTGTTGCCCTCGTTTTATGGCAGGATATATTTTAGGAATACTTTTTAAACTCTGACGTAATAGACTGTCAATTTCCGGAATTTCTTCAATAGTTTCTGGTTGTATTTTTATAGATTCTATGGCTAAGGCACCGTAATTATTGATTTTAATTTTTAGTCTAATGGTATCGTTAACATCATTAGAAACTACGATATTCTGAGCTTCCAAAAACTGATTTACACTAGTAATTAAGGTGTTTTGAAAACAGGCTTTCGATTCTTCTTTTGCGGTTAAAGTATCACAACTACTGAATGTTGGATAAGTATCCACTTCATTCCAATTAAAAGTTTGCAGTTCTTCCTCCAATAAATCTTCAGGATATACTTTTTTCTTATCAAAATAATTACAGGAAGTTATTAGAAAGAAGATTAAAAGAAAAACGATTCGATTCATTACTAAATTTCTGATAGCGAAAAGTACGAATATTTTAGAGAAAATAGATATAAGACGGCTTCGCTTTTAGTCCCGATAGCTATTGGGATAAAAACAAGAAAAAAAATTTACTTTTCTTCCAAAAATTTTTCTTGCTTTAATTCTTTGAGTCGTTTTTCTGCATATGCAATGAAGGCGCTTTTTTTATTCTTGGTCACAAACTGTTCGTACAACATTATTTTGCTATCCAAATCAGCATAAAATTCATCTTTTGTTCTCAATATAAAAAATTCAGACATCATATTTGATGGATCTTCTTTTAAAGATTTCTGAAACGCTTCGATGGCTTTATCATATTTCTTTTGGCGATTGAAAATTACGCCTAGTTGTTGATATTCCTCTGAAAGGGATTGGTCTTTAAGCTTTAATGCTCTTGAAACATACTCCTCAGCTTTTTCAAAATCATTGAGGCGTTGGTAATAGATTCCGATAGTATAAATGGCATTGGCATCATTTGGGTTAAATCTCAATGCTTGTTTTCTGTGGTAAATAGCATCTTCGTAATCTGAATTTTGGGCATAACTTAGACTTAATTTTTCATGGATGAATTCGGATTTCTCTCCTAAATCCAATAATTTATTAAACCAAACTACGGCATGGGTATAATATTCTTGATGATAATACGCTTGTGCTTTTAAACTGATCAGTTCTATATTGTTCTCGTAACTTTCTAAGCCTCTATCAACAAAACCATGGGATGAAAGAAAGTCCCGTTTCATTAAATGATACTTCGCCAACTTAAAAATTGCTTTTTGGTGTGTCGCATCTAGGCCATAGGTTTTCTTAAACTGATCTAATGCTAAAGTGTCTTTCTGCTTTTCTAAAACAACGCCCAACTCATAATAATAATTAGGGTTTAAACTGTCCAGCAAAATTAGATTTGAAAATAATTGATTGGCTTTGTTATACTTTTTAGTTTTGGTTAAAAGTTTGGCAAATTCATATTGTAACAAAAGATTATCCTCATTGAATTTTATGGCTTTTTCATAATTTAGTATGCCTTCGCCATAGTTACCAATGGCTATATAAGCTTTAGCTATATCATCATAAACCTCCTCTAAATTTTCAAGCGACTTATAGGTTTCAATAGCTTTGGAATAATTACCATTAGCATAAAGATTGTCTGCTTTTTCCTTTAAACTTTGTGCGTTTAATCCAAGTGTAAATACAAAAACTGAAAGCCAGAATGCTAATTTCATACGCAACAACAATTAATCTTTTTTAGGTTCTGTAGTTTGAAACACTATGGGTAAAAAATAATCAACGCCTATAGGTTTACCATCATGTGTTCCTGGTGTAAATTTTGGTAATAATTTTATGACCCTAATGGCTTCCTCTTCTAGTTTTGGATGTGGAGCTCTCGCTTGTACATCAGTTACGGTACCATCTATCCCTATTACGAGGCGAGCAAAAATTCGTTTTTGTCCAGCAGTTAGTCCTAAAGAATTACCTAAATTGGTATTGAAGTTTTTACCAACATGTTTATTGATGGCGTTTGTAGTACACTCTTTTTGTTCTAAAACTGACGAAACCCCATTACAATCTGGATGAATTGGTGCGACTTTTACTGTGTTCCATGACTCTATCTCATTATCCCATTCTGAATTCACGTATTCACTTGGTGAAAATTCAACTGATTTTTCATCACTATCCGTTGTAATTCTATTGTTTTTAGTATCACTAGAATTGTCTTTCACTTCAAAAACTATAGGAATAGAGAAAGGCACTACAACAATTTTCCCTTTTTGCTTACCTGGAATAAATTGAGGTAGAGTTGCAACGACACGTTTTGCCTCTATCTCTAATGCTTCACTTGGACCTCTAGCACCAATATCAATAATTTTACCCTCTTTATCTATTTTGAACTGTACAAATACTCGCTTTCTTCCTGGACTTAAATTGTCGGCAATATTGGTATTAAAGTTTTTGCCAATATGTTTATTAACAAACATATTCATACAGTTTTTTCGTTCGGCATTGGTTGGTAAATCTTTGCATTCTGGCAAGGTTGGTACTTCTTCTACTGCTGAAAATGGAACTTCTATATTTTGTTCTACTTCTGAAATTATTGAATTAGAATTCTCGTTTTTAACATCAGTTAGAACCATAAAGGTATTGGCACTCGCTACTATCAATTTATCAAAATTTTCATCTGTCTCTATTTGTTTTAAGGCTGAGTCATAGCGATTTTGCTCTTCATTGGTTTTATTCAAAAAATCTTCTATGTATAATTTAATTTCCCCATCTCTAGCAGTAGCTTCCCATAAATCTTTAGCCTCTTTTGTTTTTCTCCATTCTCTATAATCTGAATAGGTTTTAAGTCCTGCTTCTGTGAGTTTTTCTGAACGGTAAATATTATTTTGAGTCAAATTACCATTTTCAGAATTTCTTTGAATTCCTTTATTTGAAAAATAATTCAAAAGTGCTTTCGATTTTAAAAAGGTTTCTTTGGACACGATATATTTATAAGAATTCTCTTCAGTTAAACCACCATATTCCATGATTTGATTAAAACTAGCCCCATCCTTATCCATTTTCACTAATTCATCATAGTATTTCTTAATCATTTGCTCTTCAGTTAATTCTTGGTCAACTTCTTGATGAACTTCAGATTTTTCTTGAGCTCTAACCTCTGTGGACGTATAAATCAATATCCCAAAAACAATAGGAATCAACAAGGTATATTTTAAGAGATTAAGCTGCTTGGATTTTGATTTCTGTAACATAGCGATTCGTTTTTTGATTAATGATTTTTTAAAAAATGTATTGGTAAATGAGACTTGATTAACATCCATTATTTGATTGAGTAAGCTTTTATAATAATCTGATTTTCCACTTTGTTTTACTGCTTTGGCGTCCGCTATATATTCATGAAGTTCCTTTATTCTATTTTGGTAGATATAGACCAATGGATTAAACCAAAAAACTATTCTGAATACTTCAAAATACAATAAATCTAGAGTGTGATATTCTTGAATGTGTACCAACTCATGCTCATAAATCGTCGGTTTTTCCGTTTCTGAAATGTGTTCGCCTAAAAAAATGGTATTGAAAAACGAAAAGGCTGCAGTACTTTTCATCAATTGTACGATAAGTACATTGCCTTGCCAACGTTTCGGGTTTTCATGTTTTATCCAATATATTTTGATGATTTTAATTAGAAATATTATTGATGCTATCAGCATGCCGACAAGCGCAATGATTTGCCAAATTGGTGTTTGCGGTTGCTCTATAACAATACCAGCTTGTTCTGCAATTTGAATATCGTAAAGCGTTAGTGTTTTTGGTCCAATAAAAACTTCTGGTAAACGAATAACCATATCTTTCGTCGCCATTGTTTTTAGCTCAGAAAACTTCACGAAAGGTAAAGCCAATGACAATATCGATGTGATAATTAAATAGGCTCTATTATAATTAAAAAAGGTTTCGCGTTTAAGAAATAAATCGTAAACCAATAAGAACAACGCCTGAAAGGCAATAATTTGAAGAATAGAATACAACATAATTACTTGTTTTTATCTGGCTTAGTGTCAGGTTTGTTAATTTCATTTAGTAAGGTTTCTATGTCCTTCACATCCACATCATTCTTCTGAACAAAAAATGACACCATACTTTTAAAAGACCCTTGAAAATAATTATCCACCAGTTTATTAATGGATTGGTTACTGTAAGATTCTTTAGCAACTAATGGATAGTACAGATGCGCTTTACCTTGCTTTTCATAATCCACAAAGCCTTTACTTTCTAAAATCCTAACGATTGTAGAAACGGTATTATATGCTGGTTTCGGCTTCGGTAACAAATCGATAATGGTTTTAACGTTTGCTTTTTTAAGCTGCCATAAAGCTTGCATAATTTCCTCTTCTGCTTTAGTTAATTGTTTCATAGTTAAATATTCAGTATTCAGTATTCAGTATTCAGTATTCAGTATTCAGTATTCAAATATAACTAAATTTTTAGTTTAAACTAATTTTTTAGTTTTAAAAATGTAACTTTGACCTCTTAATTACGTCTCATCATTAAATTGAATTGATAAACATGGAAATTTTTTTGGTGCTTGTAGCACTACTTTTAATGATCCTAGGTATAGTAGGTAGTTTTCTACCTGTTTTGCCTGGCCCGCTGACCAGTTGGGCTGGTCTTTTAGTGCTTCATTTTACAGAAGGTGTAGAATTGAGTCAGACTTTTTTAATCGTTTCGTTACTATTCGCCATTTTTATTTATGTGCTAGACTATATTATTCCTGCTATTGGCACAAAACGTTTTGGTGGCAGCAGAGCTGGAATGATTGGGACAACGCTTGGTTTAATTATAGGACTGCTCTCTCCTATTCCTTTTGGAATTATAATTGGCCCTTTTCTAGGCGCACTAATTGGGGAAATGATGCACAGAAACGATATGGATAAAGCATTGAAAGCTGCTTTTGGCTCATTTCTCGGATTTATAGCGTCAACGTTTATGAAGTTTATGGTGGCAATTGTGTATTTAGGCTTTTTTATTGTGAAATTATCGGAACACAATACGACTTGGTACTAAAGTATTTGGGTCAAGAAAAAACCTAGTCATATATGATACAACTAGGTTATTTTTCTTGCTATTAATTCAACAAACTTAATAAGGGATTAATTAATTCTTGCTGATGGTGTAAAGGTACGTTAGTGTTTTTACTTTTTGCTGCGGAAAAACCGTAAACTTGCTGTGGAAAAACCGTAGTTTTCTTATTTAATAGTATCTAAGCGCATTATTTTTACCTCAAAAAAAGCACTTTTTTTTTACTATTTTACAAATAACCTTTGTCCTTGGCTTCTTTTAACAAGGTTTCATCCTTTCCATCATGAACAGAAAATAAAATCTTGAGTTGCTTTTTGCGTTTTTCTATGGCACTTGTAGAAATGTCGATATATTCATTTAAACTTTTTGTTTTAACGCCTTGAGATAACAAATGTAAAATCTTCCGATTGATATCATCCACATAAATATCGCTAGAAATCGTTTTCTTCAAATAATTATTTACCGTAGTACTGTAGTAAGGTGGCGATTTTAATATTTGCTGAAATCCATCTGCCAACTCCATGGACGTTAAATCACTTTTTATGAGGAATCCTTGCGGATCAATTTCTTTAATAATGTTATGAATCCGAAAAGTTTCGTTGAACATCGTCAAAATGACAATCTTAGTCCTAGGCATTAACTTTTTTGCCAATAAAGCCAAATCTTCACCAGAAGCATACTTCCCATCTTCGGAAGCAGGTAAACTTATATCAAAAAAACAAACATGATAGGGATACTTTTTTGAAGCTTGTTCTATCATGGCAACGGCTTCATCACAATTATGAGCTGTTTCAATATGTAAGGTTTGATAGTCTTGTTTCGTAGCTAATAGCACATTTTGATAGCCCTCAATAATGATTGGGTGATCGTCTACCATTAGGATTTTAATGTGGTCCATTTAGATTTGTTTAATTAGGGATGGGAATCTTAACATTCACTTGTGTTCCATTGCCTGGTTGTGATATAAAACTAATTTTTCCGTCAATATCTTCTACACGGGATGTCATGTTTTTCAAGCCAATCCCTTTTTTGCTTTTAGTGGTATCAAAGCCATCGCCATCATCTATAATATCCAAGCAAATTAAATCATTTTCTAACGAAATGCTAATTTCTATAGCTTTTGCATTTGCGTGTTTATAGATATTCTGCATTGATTCTTGAATGATTCTATAAATATTGATTTTGGTTTTGTTAGATACCAAATCCCAACTTATAGCATCCGTAGAATTAAACTCGTGCTCTAAATTGTATGCTTTTGTTTGCGTTTCAATAAGCTCAGTTACGATATCGATAAAGCTAGATCCTGATTCAAAATCTACGCTTAAATCATGTGAAATTTTTCGGATATCCTGTTCAATGGATTGCAACTGACCGATGTATTTTGCTCTGGCCATCATGGCTTCTTTTCCCTCATTAAAATTAATACTATCCAAGCTTAATCTGGCACCAAAAAGCGGGCCCAACACCCCATCGTGTAATTCTTTGGACACCCTTATTTTTTCCTTTGCTCTGGCTTCATCTACCTTATCTTGTTGACGCAGCATGAGATTATAGATATCTTCATTTGCCTTTTGCTGAACCTGCATAAGCTTTAATTTCCTGTTTTTTGACCGTTGGGATATTACCACATAAACCAATATTGCGGTTAAAAGTAAACCTATGGATAATATTAATAAGTATAAGTTTTCTTTGGAGATTTGCTTGTTTTCGGCTTCTAATTGGTCGGTTTCGTATTCTATTCTGGCGTACTTATTTCTTACACTTCTTTCTTCATTAAGCAAACTATCTGTTAGCTTAATATGCTCATTTAAATATTGTTTTGATTCATTGCCCTCAGTTAGATCCGACATCAAAACCATAGATTCTAATAAAATATCGGTCTTCTTTATTCTTTTTGAAAGATCATACGCCTTCTTTGAAAATCTAAATGCATTTTTTTTGTCATCTATTCCTTTATAAAATTTAGCCATGCTTATGGCTGCTCCAGTTTTCGTAATTTCATCATCTAAGCTGTCAGCTATTTCATAAGACCTTTCGAACATATCAATTGTTTTTTCTCGATCATAAGACCCAGAGAGGTAATTGGTATATGCTAAATTTTCTAAAATTAAGGCGAAAAAAGTAGGATCATCCTCAAATAGATTTTTTTCATTTAAAATATCAGTAAAAATTTCTTTAGCTTCCTTATATAATCCCTGTTTACGCTTCAAATAACCTATATTATTCAAGGTGTATATACCATTATTGAAATCATTTTCCATACGACCTGCCACAGCAAGAGCTTGATCGTGATAGGCTAAAGCCTGACTATTATCATTTAAAGCGTCTGAAATACTTGATAATGTATTGTAAAGAATCCATTTTTGATCTAAAATATCATTTGTCTCTTCAACACCGTTTAATAATTTTAGAGCTTTAATTGCATTCTCTCCAGAACCGTAATAATCCTTTCCATCTAATTGCAATTTTGACAAGCTGCCTAAAGCATAAGAAAGATCAACTTCCGCATTTATTTTATCAAAGATGACAACTGCTTTTAGATAAAAATGGTAAGAACTATCCTTTTTTTCTGTTAAAAAATAAGAGTATCCAAGAGCATTGTAAGCATGTGCTAAAGAACTTGAATCACTTAACCTTTCTGCAAGAGATATGATTTTATGGTTAGCGTCAATATATTTATCGAAATCTCTCTCTTTATAATAATAATTACGAATCTTTTTTTGAGTCAGTAGAATAATAGAATCATTTTTTAGCTTCTTGGCAATTTCATTTGCTTGCTTTAAGAGTTTAAATGTTTTTATATTTGATATATCTTCATTATCTGCAGAATGAAAAAGATTTTGAATACTATCTAAGAGTTTTTTTTCTGTTAAAGATTGAGTGTAACCACAGAAAGTAACTATAAATAGCAAAGAAAATTTAATGAAATTTGACCTCAAAGTATTTGTAATAAGTTATTACTTCAAATTTAAAGTAAAATATCCTTTTTTAAGCCTATTAACTTTATCAACTATAAAAAGCCCTTACAAATGAATGTAAAGGCTTTGGTATTATTTTAAATTATGAGTATTAGCCATTCGAAGGAGCTTTCAACTTATCCTTATTATGTGCTAATAGATTAATATGAGTGGAATTCTCTTTGTGAGTCGATTCGGTTTTGTTAGAAACAGTCTCAGATTGTACACCAGATACAGTTAATAACATAACAGCTACAAGAGCAAAAGTAATTTTCAGGGTTTTCATAAGTATTAAATTAGGGTTAAAATTAGTTAACTTTAAAATTTGCAGCGCAATGCGCTACGTTGAGGGAAGGGAATGGATTATTAACTATTTTAGGGGAAACCTAAAATTATACTAAAATAAAAACGAGGGATGTTTTCTAGACACGTGAATGTCTATTAGTAAAATGGATTTAAATTTTCCTTTATAAGCGCTTTAAAAACTTATTAAGGATTACAAATATAAGCGTAATTTTGTGATTTCCTAATGTTTTACCGATTAAACGCTCTCATTGTTCGACTAAACGCATAATTTATGTTTATAACTTGTTGATAACTTAGGGTTTAGATCCGACGAAGTACTTTTAAATTTCTTAGTTAATTGAGGTAAGCGGGATCAATCAGAAATTAATAAAAGATGGTTCGTATAAGTAAACCAAAACGTCCTAAAACAAAAAAGCATCCCAATCTTCTTCCGATAGCTATCGGAACAGAAAAAAGGAAAGCCTTTCATCGGTAAGCTCCCAATTTGATTGGGAATCTTACAACTACTCTAGGATTTATCCTAGAACAACACAACATCTTTAGTCCCAAGTCCTTGGGAACTTTGCTTAAAAAAAGCCTCAATTTCTTGAAGCTTTAATTTTGCTCCCGATGATTCGGGATAGCGGTCTGGACGGGACTCGAACCTTGCTTGGCGAGCCCTGTCGCTGTGGCACTTCTGCCAAATATTTTTATCTATGTTGACGATTTGTGAACTAATTCTCGTGAGTTGTAGTTCAATTTGATTCGTCTGATGCAAAAATAATAATTCTTTTCAATTAACAACATTTATTACCAATAAATATTAAACTAATATATTACCAATGAATTGAAAATAAAAATTTAACTAAGGGGGTTTATTATCATACAATATGACCGCAATTTAAACTCGTAAAATACTTCCATCAAAAGACTACGGCATAAAGCCAACGTCTCTTCCATCGCTTATTTATTCCGTTTCCTTTTGAGCCAAGATTTTATCTTCCGTTTGGTTTCTGCTCAAATATTGTTTAATCTAAAATTTGAGTATTATGACAACAAAAGCGAGTACCACAAGAAAGAGCGGTAAAAAAATTACCACCGCCAAGAAAGAAGTCAAAGAAAAATTGACACAAAAAGCGATTGGGCTTCAGATTGAGAACCTATCAACTGCAAAGGTCATTCCCGACCCGATGCAACCCAGAAAGACTTTTAATGAAGCACATCTGCAACAGCTTTCCGAAAGCGTCAAAAAGCACGGTGTTCTACAGCCTATTACAGTCCGAAAATCTGGAAACGAATTTATCATCGTGATGGGCGAACGTAGGTATCGAGCAAGTAAGATGGCCGACAAGAAAACTATTCCGTGTATTGTCAGGGAATATAAGAACAACGATGTTCTTGAAATTCAAATCATCGAAAATCTGCAAAGGCAGGATGTTGAACCTACCGAAGAAGCTGAGGCGATTGCTTACTTAAGCGAAAAATATGCGCCTACAGAAATTGCAAAGCGATTGGGAAGAACAGATAACTTTATCAGACAACGATTAAAGCTGGCTGGTTTAATTGAAGGTTTTAAGCATTTTGTTCGTAATGGCGAAATGACGATTTCGTTAGGTGTGGGTGTTGCACTTTTTGAACCAGAAGAACAGCAGATGATGTTGGAAACGATGGGCGAAGATTTTAGTGCCCATCAGGTGAACAGGATGATTAAAGACCAGACCTATGATTTGGAAAAAGCATCTTTTGATGTAAATGATAAGAAATTGGTGCCAAAAGTAGGCTCTTGTATTGAATGTCCGTTTAACGCGGCAAATCAAGGTAATCTTTTCGGCGATGGCAAAATGGTTTGTACAAAATCAGCTTGTTATGAAACGAAGAAAAGCAAGTCGTTCTTGAATTTGATTGAAAAATCGAAACAAGAGAACATACTGTTAATTCCTGAAATACGACAGTATTGGGCAGACGAGGAAAACAATCAGCTGATTATTTCACAATTGGAAAAGAACGGTTTGAAAGTCTATTTGCTGGATGATGTTGAAATCATAGAAAATCCGATAAAGCCAACAATTGAGGACATCAAGAAAGAATACCAACATTACGATTATTCCGAAGATGAATTTAAAGCTGAGCTGGATGAAGCCTTACAGCAATACGAAGAAGAATTGGAAAAATACAATTCCGCTAAAGAAAATGAATTTGTAAAAGGTATTGTGTTCCATCCTGAAACATACAGACACAAAGAAGTCTTTATAAAGATTGTTGAACAGTCCAAAAATGAATCGACATCGTATTCAGCACCTTTGGAAAACAGAAAAATGGCAGATTGTTCCCCTGAAGAACAGATAATTAAAATCAACGAAAGGGAAATACGCAAGAAGCAAATAGAGAACAACAAGCAGTTTGAAGAAGTTGTTGAAATGATTAGAGACACCAAATACATTGATACGAAGAAAACACTTTCGGTGGATGAAATGGTAGCATTCTCATTGACGTTGTATGAAAACAATGTAGATTATGTTGGACGACAAAGATTCTTTTCAAATTTATTGGGCAATACATCCAAGATGACAGATGAAGAAATTGTTGAGAGTTTCAAAAAGAAGTTTAAAAAGGAAATCTTTCATAAGTTGATACGGTATATACTAACGAAGCAAGTGCATTTTGGCGAAAGCAATCACGTTAATAATCTGACTAACATTTCATTCTACAATGCGATGCAAGGTTATTACAAGTCCAAGATTGACGGCATCGAAAAAGAATATGCCGAAAAAAGAAACAAGCGTGAAGAACGTTTGAAAGAGCGAATAACAGTTCTTGAAAAGCAAATTCAAGGATTGAAAGAGTAGCTTTTGTTGTTTGAAGAAGGATTGGCATTCGTGCTGGTCCTTCTTTTTTTTTTATAATAGACACTTGGTTAAAATGGTCAAGGAATAGAGAGAATAATCAATCAATAGTAACGCAAAGGTAAACTCGTAAAATACACCCATCAAAAGACTACGGCATAAAGCCACCGCTTCTTCCCTTACTTATTTATTCCGTTTCCTTTTGAGCTGAGATTTTAGCTTCCGTTTGGGTTAAGCTCAAATATTGTTTAATCTAAATTCAAAAGCTATGTATTTACAAAATTTGCAACAGGATGAAATCTTTGTTTCATCAGAAATGAAATCCTTAAAAACTCTGACACAGATAGAATCCCGACGAGGGCTTGAAAATGCCATCATTTCAAATGGTAAAATCGTCAATGTGGTATCTAACAGTTATGGACACATTCCAAACCAATTGTTCTTCAAGAAAGCTGAAGAAATGCTGACAGATGCACAACTGAACTTTCACAAGCGCACCATCAACAAAAATGATAGGTCGTTCATTACCGACTTTATCATAGACGATATAAGTCAGTTTACCGTCAAGAACGATAAGGACGTGATACTGCCAATGCTACGGTTCAAAAACTCGTATGACGGTAGTGAAAAGACTTCTGGACACTTCGGATTTTATAGAGAAGTATGTTCCAATGGTTTGCACGTTTCACAAGCCGAAATTGAGTTTTCCATCAAGCATAGTAAGAACAATACACACCTTATTATGCCAAGACTAAACAACCTGTTCGACAAGTTTCTGGACAATGAATTCTATACGATAACCAAGAAATTCGACAAGATGAAAGAATTTAAAATCATCGATACACAGGAATTTGTAAAAGCCATTCTTGATAAAACGAAACTCTTTAGATATGAATGCAGCGACAAGAACAGCGACCCTTCGAAAAAATCTCGTGAAGTCCTGGAAATCCTGAATTATGAAGCATTGTTGCTAAACGAGGAACCTAATTTGTGGTTAGGTTACAATGCCTTCAATGCAGTTTTACACAACACGCTGAAGAAAAGCTTTGGCCAACAAGAAAGATTGGACAAGAAATTGTTTGATGAAATTTATGAAATGGCCTAAAGCCAAAAGGTTCATCCAGTACCTTAAACTGGATTTTTTTGTGCTTGCTACTTATGTTTAAAAGCAATACCGTTCAGCACATTCCCCTACATTTCGCGAAAAGCTTCATTCCGGAAAAAGCGCTTCCCTATAATAATCTTGGACACAATCCCTAATTTTAGCTTTCCATAGTGTTAACCCTTCCCGTCACGAAACTTCGAGACTGCTAAATAACATTTCAGTTCCTATTCAAATACGTAAATTAATCAGTAATGTTCAAATAGAAATTTTTATAAGAATTAATTAATCCTATCTAATAATACGAATAACATTATATTTATTGACCACAAAAATGAGTTGTGCGTCATTTAACAAAATATCAATTATTCAATGAACTATCAAACATTCCAACCACATCCGGATTTAGAATCTCTTGTCAGTTGCTATTGGACTTTAGAAGTTCCTGCTGAACCTGATGTACAAAAACAACGAATCATTCCTGATGGCACAATTGAAATGGCGTTTATACTTGGAGACGACATTAAACGATACACTTCGAAAGATGAATTTATACTACAACCTCGTGCAATGGTTCTCGGACAGACAATTGAACCCTTTTATATAGAACCTACAGGATATGTGAATACTTTTGCAATTCGTTTTTACCCTTATGGTTTTGCAAATTTTGTAACAATGCCCATTAATAACTTGGCAAACAAGGAAACGACAATAGAATTGTTGTTCGGAGAAAAAACTGCTAGTGACTTGGAGCGAAAAATAATTGAGGCAACTAATACTAGTGAACGAATAGAAATTATTGAAAATTTTTTTTTAGACAAGTTGAATGAAAAAACTACAATTAATAATATCGTAAAAACAACAATTGATGCTCTTTTAGCAACAAATGGAAGTGCTTCGATAAGCAAAATCCTTAAAGAAGATTTATCAAAACGGAGACAACTTGAACGAAATTTCAAAAAACAAATTGGTGTTAGCCCAAAACAGTTGGGTAAAGTAATCCGACTGCAAAATGCACTAAAAATGCTTCTTAATAAAAAGTCAGAAAACCTAACCGACATTGCTTACGAAAGTGAATACTTCGACCAAGCGCATTTTATAAAAGACTTTAAAGAGTTTACCGGAATTAATCCGAAGGAATTTTTAGGCAATGAAAATATGGCACTCTCTACCCTCTTCTACAAATAGTCAGCGTGTCGCATTTTTACAATTTTTGTATTTGCACGAAATCTAAATTTGTCTTGTCAAATCAAACAGGACGAAATGAAAAAATCCATTCTTTGTACAGCCATAATTCTTTCCTTTAGCATTACAGCCTGTAACAACCAAAACAAATCTAAAACCGAAACTATCCCGGTTGAATCTAATATTAATCAAAAAACAAAAGAAATGAAAAGTCATATTTCAATCTTTGAAATTCCAGCAACGGATGTTTCAAGAGCAGTAAATTTTTATCAAGCAATTTTAGACATTAACATTGAGAAGATAGAAATGCCCGAAATGGAAATGGGGATATTCCCTTATGAAGAACAAATGGTTACAGGAGTTATCATTAAAGCAGAAGGCTATAAACCTTCATCTGATGGTGTAACTATATACTTAAATGGTGGAGATAATCTTCAAATTATTCTTGATAAAGTTGAGAAAAATGGTGGCGAAATAATTGTTCCGAAATCACTTCACGCAGATGAAAGTGGTTATTACGGTCTATTTCTTGATTCGGAAGGAAATAAAATCGGTCTGCATTCACCGAACTAAACGAGTGAAAAAGAACAAACACAGAGCAATGTATATAAAAAAGAGGGCAAATAGTCCTTAAATAAAAGCTTTGGAGTATTTGCAAAGTAGCCATATTTTTAATTTGTATTTTGACGATAAGAAAGTTAAAAAGGAAATTAAAAATATGGCTTCGTGCTTTACCAAAGATTAAGTGCTTAATCAAGCAACAAATACACCCCATTCACTTTAAGATAGATATCAGTTTTAATAACCCACTCAGCACATTTCCCTACATTTCGCGGAATGCTACATTCCAAGAAAAGAGCTTCACTACGCAAGTCTTGGACACAATCCCCAATTTTAGCTTTCCATTTCGTTAACCCTTCCCGCTATGCTGGGAAGGAACACTTCATTCCCTAGCCAAAATAGTGAATCAAGTCCGCTTAAAAAAGGAAATCAATTATCATACAATATACACGCAAGGTAAACTCGTAAAATACTTCCATCAAAAGACTACGGCATAAAGCCATAGCTTCTTCCCTCGCTTATTTATTCCGTTTCCTTTTGAGCCAAGAATTTTAGCTTCCGTTTGGTTTCTGCTCAATATTGTTTAACCCAAAAATTTTAACATTATGAAAAGTACAGCTTTAAAATCCAACATTTCATTAAAAGAAGCCGAAGAACATTACCAATTAAGTAGTGAAAATTATACTATTGAAAGTGCAGAGTGTCATTTAGCTTACTACAGAGAGAAGCATCCCCTTTACTACCAAATACTTTTAAATAATGTTTATTCTAAAAATCAAAAAGTACTTTTTGAAGAGTGAGCTAACTATTCACAAAAGTACTATTACCCTTTTATTTAATGCGAGTTTCATAAGCCATTCAGCACATTCCCCTGCATTTCCCGAAAAGCTACATTTCGGGAAAAGAGCTTCACTACAAATATCTTGGACACAATCCCCAATTTTAGCTTTCCATTCCGTTAACCCTTCCCGTCCCGATAGCTATCGGGACTAGTAAGGAACACTTCATTCCTTTGCCAAAATTGTGAATCAAGTCCGCTTTTCATCGGAAAGTCATCACTTCGGTTTTTTTAACAGGATTTTCGGCGCGGTCTTCTTGAGCCCTTACTCGAAAATCCTTAAAAACCGAACCGCTGCCTTACACATTTTAAGGGGTTTATAATGGATAAAGCCTTTATTGTTTTTCGGTACAGCGAAAAACAGGCACGACATAACCAATTCTAATTTAACCACAGCTGCTTATCTCGCTTAACTGTCGGTACGCTCAAACGCAACTGCGTTTAAAAGAATTGCTAATGCCCTTATGGAACTTGTAAAGACTATACAAGTTTTAGTGAAAAATAAGGTTTCTACTTCCTTGAAAATGCGAGCATTTTACTACGTCGCAAACACACCTGATTTATTCCCTAAAAGTCTTGACAAAACCCACTCTATCCATTGTGCGGCGCACAGAAGAAAAGAACAAACACCCCTTAAAATTTAATTCAGTTTAAATCAAATAAGGGAAATATAAACCAGTCTGTAACAAAGCAGACACAAATCTTTTTATTATGAGTACTATTAAAAATCACGTACAGTTAATCGGAAACGTTGGACAAGAGCCAACCATTACGAACCTTGAAAGCGGAAAGAAAGTAGCCCGTTTTTCATTAGCAACAAATGAGTATTACAAGGACAAAGAAGGCAACAAGCAAACGGACACGAATTGGCATACCGTAGTAGCTTGGGGCAAAACTGCCGAAATTGTAGAGAAGTATGTTGTTAAAGGCAAAGAAGTTGGAATATCGGGAAAACTTAAAACCCGAAGTTATACAAATGATGATAACGAACAACGCTATGTTACGGAAGTTGTAGCCGATGAAATTCTTTTACTTGGAAGCAAAGACGACAAGTAAATCTTAAAATAAAGAGGGCGTTCCCGTGAGAAGTTGCGCCCTCTTTTTCATTATTCACTAATTTAAAAAAGCAAAACAATGAAAGCACAAGTTAACGAAATCAAAGAAGGATTGCAACATTTTCACGGAACGGAAATGTTCTATCAAATCCCATTATTAAGAACACGTTTTACGGACGGACTAAAATATCTTGCTAATGCGGCAGATTGTTTTTGGCTCATTACGGACACTTCCGTAATTGCAAAAAGTCTGATGAACCGAAGCGAATTTATAACCATAGACTTCAAAAGATTGCCCGAAGATAAACAGGATTTTACAGGCTATGAAGCAGAGATAATTTACAGCGATGGCAACGACAATATTTTGGAAAAACACGGATATCGGGCAACCGATTTTCCGCTCGATGAACTGCGTTTATTTTTTGTAAATGATACGCTGATGTTACCAAGCGAATATTAAAATTTTGAAGCTATGATTTACATAAAATTTCAAGATTTGAGCGAGGAAAAACAAGAGGAACTTTTACAGGTTTCGAGAGAACACGTAACACATCTTTATGGGGATTCCATAAAAAAATATGTGGAAGAAACTGGTGCAGATTATGAAAACTTGATTGACGAAGAAATGATTAAAAACTTATACACTTATAATTTTATTTTCAATATGTAGCACCATTAAAATAGAGCATCGAACACCTCTAAAATTTTAGAGGTGTTTTTGTCTGCAATTAATATCAAGTCAAAAAAAAGCGTATCTTTATATCGCTGAAATTCAGCATTCAAATTAAAGTAGGGTTATCCACTTTTCGACTTTCGCCGATAATCTTACACATCGAAAAATAACATATCGGAAAATCATTTTCCCTGAAAATGGCAATTGGCTTTTTAGCCAGATTGTATGGATTTTTGTCCCGCGAGCGGGACGAAAAGGAATAGCAAGAGGGTAACACGCTGCGCGATGTTTCGGATTCCTTTTCGTTTTCAAATAGCTGATAATCAGCGAATTGAATATATTATAATTTCCTGACAGTTAACGATTTGCGACAAACGGGCTGTTAACGCCCATTTTTAGGGATGATTTTGCGACAAATCGGCGAAATATGGACTCATTTATTGGAATTAGATTTAAAAAGGAAACTGCAAAACGTTTCCAAACGTTCTCACGTACTTACTTCAAATCGCACACCGAGGCGATGGCTACAATGCTAGATTTTTTCTTCTATAATGAAATTTCGCCAAAAGAAAAATTAGGTCCAACGGGGCGAACCATCGAAGCTAAATTGCTCAAAAGAATCAATGCGGTTATTGCCATAATGCGAGATGTGGAAAAGACACAAACCAAACCTACGGTGGCTATGATTCAATCACTTTTTGAAACAGAAGAGCCAGAAAAAAAACCGCTGATTGTGGAAAAGAAATATGCGGAAGAAAAGAAAGAAGTGCGCTTTCGCGAAAAGCGAAACTTAAAGAACGAACTCTAATTTTTGAACTATGTATATCACAATCACACCACAGAAATTAGGAACAAATTACTCACAAAGTTCAGCCGATTTTGTAGGCTATTTAGAGAAAGAAAATGAAGGGATAAAGGAAGCAGATATGGAACATTTTTTCAATCAATATGGCGACGAGATTTCCGCAGAAGAAGTGGTAAAGGAAATTGATGGAAACACCGCAAAATTGAAAAAGAAAGAACCTAAATTTTATTCCATAACGGTCAGTCCTTCCAAGTATGAATTGAACAGATTACAGAACAGTCGTGAAGATTTAAAAACCTACACTCGTGAGCTAATGAAAGATTATGTTGCCAGCTTCAATCGGGAAATCAATGGACGACCTATATCAATAGACGACATAAAATATTACGCTAAAATTGAACATCAAAGAACCTTCAAGGGTACGGACTTTCAGATAAAAGAAAACCAACCTTTCGCCACAAAAATACTTCAGCTCAAAACGGATATCCGAAATATTCAAGAAGGACGAGCTGAAGGGAATATTAAGAAAATGGAAAAGGAAATTGCCAAACTGGAACGCCAAGCGCCACATCAACAAAACGGAAAACGGATAGTTCAGGGAATGCCGAAAGCAGGAAACCAAAGTCACATTCATATTATCGTTAGCCGAAAGGATGCTTCAAATTCTATAAGCCTTTCCCCAGGAAGTAAGCACAAAGCATCCGAAGTAGAGATGCACGGAAAAAAAGTGAAGCGTGGTTTTGATAGAGATACATTTTTCGCGAAAGCGGAAAAAACATTTGATAAGACATTTGGATATAAGCGCAATTACGCAGAGACCTACAAAGCTAAAAAGACCTTTGTAAAGAACCCAAACCTATATTTTTCAGCATTGATGAAATTGCCAGCCAATGAAAAAGCATTGGCTTTTAAAATGATAAGTAAATCAGGATTGCCCATAGTGCCGAGTATTCCAGTAAGTCAGGCACAAATAGCGCTTCGAGTTTTTAAGCGATTGAGACGTGGCGCAGAAGTGGCCATCAAATCAAGTTCCATCGGAATCTAATAGATATGCAGATAGACAATCTTATAACGATACTTTCAATTATTGGTTTGGCCAATACCGTTTTCTATGGAATGTTTCGAGTATCAAAATATGCGTTTGTGTTGAATAGCATATCGCTTTCAGTTCTCGTGTTCTATTTGTCTGAAGGAAATGAATTGATATTTATATTACTTTATTTGGTTTGTCCGCTAATGCTAATTAATATAGGACTGTATGTTTTTCTACATAAAACCGAAAGCCCGAAAAATGGCGACAGCAGATACCAAGTAAACTTTGCAACTACTAAAGGAAATTTCAGATTGGATAATATCAAACGTGGTGCATCCATCATTGGTTCTGCCGGAAGTGGTAAAACCGAAAGCGTGGTTTATGGATTTCTAAAGCATTTTGAAAAAGAAGGTTTCTGCGGAATTATTCACGATTATAAAGATTTTGAATTGACCGAAATGGCATATCCGCTTTTCAAGGATAGCGACATCCCTTTTAAGGTCATTTCCTTCGATAAAATCATTCATAAGGTAAATCCTATTGCGCCACGGTATTTAGAGAATGAGGAAAGCGTAAACGAGGTGTCAAGGGTGTTGATTGAGAATCTATTAGAGCAAAGAGAAAGCGGAACAACTGGCACGACAAAATTCTTCAACGATGCTGCAGAAGGGTTGATTGGTGGTTTGATTTGGAAACTGAAAACGGACTATCCCAAGTTTTGTACGTTGCCACATTTAATTGCGGTTTATCAATTTCTCGATACTAAAAGTTTGATTCAGTTTCTGGAAACCAACACCACATCACGAGCAATGGCAGATGCCTTTATAAGTGGCAAGGATTCTGAAAGGCAGACCGCTGGTGTAAAAAGCACATTGGCAAATGCGCTGAAAAGAATTAGTACACAACGGATTTTTATGGCTTTGTCCGCAGATGAAGTACCGCTAAATATAAATAGTGCTGAAAATCCCTGCGTAATTTCGATTGTGAACAACCCAAAATTCGAAACTTCGTATTCACCAGTAATCGCTACAATTATACACACTATTACAAAGCAAATGAGCGTGCGTAATTCAAAACCATCATTCTTGCTTATGGAAGAAGCACCAACCATTCGTTTATTGAATATGCATCGAATTCCTGCAACATTGAGAAGCTATAATATTTCTACGATTTATGTGATGCAGGATAAAATTCAGAATGATATGATGTATGGCGATAAGGCAAGCAAGGCGATTCTTAGTAATCTATCCTATCAATTTTTCGGAAAGGTAAATGACCCGGACACCGCAAAATATTACGAACGCTTTTTTGAAATCATTAAAGACCCAACCAAGAGCATAAGTCGAGGACATAACCTCGATTTTGATACTCGCATTACTACGGGCGAAAAGGAAATCCCAAAGATTCGGGCGGACGTATTTTTCAGGTTGAAACAGGGCGAGTTTATCACTTATGCAGATGGTAGGGATAAAAAGGTGCAGTTTAAATTAGCCGACATTCAAAGGGAACTTCCTAATGAGACTAAACAGTTTTCTAAAGCTGATTTGGGAGCTAATTTTGAGCGGGTTTATGAGGAAGCACGGTCTATATTTAAATAACGTTAAACACCTTAATTCATTGGGCTAAACGGTTAATAAATGATAATCTTAAAATTATCTTAACCCTTTTTTTGCAACGTGAAATTATACCAATATCTTTAACACTTATTTTTACCACCAAATGACAGAATTAAGCCAAAGAGAAAAGGACTATTTAATAGAAAAATTACAAAAGGGCGAGCAACTACCCGAGGACTTCAAGTACAAGCTTTTCCCCACTATTCAAAAGGAATATGAACTCGTTTATGCTGGAAAAATGCGTAAAGAAGATATTCTTGCAGACGAAGATGGAGTAACTGCCGCACCTTTACAAATTGAAAGAACGTATAACGGCGACCGTGAGTCTTATCCTGACGGTTGGAAAAATATGATTGTATTTGGCGACAACCTTCAATTTCTCAAAACCATTTACAAAAATGAAGACCCACTTATAAAAGACAAGGTTAAGGGAAAGGTTAAATTAATTTACATAGACCCACCATTTGCGACAGAATCTGATTTTTCAGGGTCACAAGGTCAAAAAGCATATACAGACAAGGCTAAAGATGCTGAATTTGTAGAGTTTATACGAAGAAGATTAATTATTGCCAAAGAAATTTTGGCTCGTGATGGAAGTATTTATATTCATCTTGACCAAAAAAAATCTCACTATATCAAAACCATATTAGATGAGATTTTTGGAGAAGGTAATTTTCGTAATGAAATAGTTTGGAAAAGAACAAGTGCTCACAGCGATAGCGGAAAGTTAGGAATAAACTGTGAATTTATTTTCTACTATACAAATTCTGAAAAATATATATGGAATCAGCTTTATGAGTATTATTCAGAAAAACATTTGAAACGCTTTCGTAATCAAGATGAAGATGGTCGTTTATGGACTGATGGTCCTGTAACAGCTAAGGGGTTAAAGGGTTCAGGTTATACCTATGAATACAAAGGCATAAAAGGATATTGGAGATGTCCATTATCAACAATGGAAAGACTTGATTCTGAGAATCGTTTGCACTTTACGAACAAGGGAGGAATCCGGGTTAAAAAGTATTTAGAGGAATTAAAAGGAATTCCGTTACAGTCATTATGGGATACAGTAAATCCCATCAATTCACAGTCCAAAGAGCGAGTTAGTTATCCCACACAAAAGCCTGAAGAACTAATCGAAAGAATTATACGGTTGTCAACCAATAAGGATGATTTAGTTTTGGATTTTTTTGGAGGTAGCGGAACCGTAGCCTCAGTTGCTGAAAAATTAGGTAGAAAATGGATTACTTGTGATATTGGTAAATTTGCTTTTTACACGATTCAAAAAAGAATATTGACAATTCAAAACTCAAAATCTCTAAAAAATAAAACTAAAGATTTTGGCAAGAAGTCAACATCATTTCACACGATTAATACGGGTTTTTACGATATAGAAAAACTATTTTCATTACAACATAAAGAATATCAAGACTTCGTACTAAATCTCTTTGAAGTAACCCCAAAACCAAAAAAAATTGCAGGTATTGAATTTCAAGGAGAACGTAAGGATGGGTATGACGTATTGATTTGGAAATATTGGGAGCATAAGGATGCAGCAGTTGATGAAGATTATTTAGAAATTCTTCACAAAAATATTGGCAAAAAAGTTGGCGACCGTATCTATATTATAGCGCCAGCAAATTCTGTTCAATTTATTGATGATTACTATGAGATAGGGAATGTGCGCTATTACTTTTTGAAAGTACCATATCAAATTATTCAAGAATTGCATAAGGAGAAATTTAAAAAATTCAGACAGCCTACCAGTTCCAGCAACGTAAATTCACTTGAAAATGCAGTTGGTTTTCACTTTATAAGACAACCAGAAGTTAAGTCCTCGTTTGATGATGGTGTAATCACAATAAAGGCTTTTAAAGCCTACTACCCTGATGAAGATACCTTGGAAGATATTCCTGGTCTGGAAGCCTTGGCAATGGTTGTTGTAGATAAAAACTATAACGGCAATGAGTTTTTAATGTCCGATGTATTTTTTGCTGCTGATATTGTTAGTGAGGATGGTAAAGCTAATGTTTCCATTGAAGATTGTGGCTCTAAAGTAAGTGCAGTATATATCGACATTTATGGCAATGAATTCCGCGAGGTCTTTACCAATAAAAATACGAAGGGATGATTCAGGAAAAAAAGCGATACGACACAAAAGATTTAATATTAAAAGTAAATCAATTTTATAATCAAAGCGAGCTACCACTTCCTTATTGGGATAGGTTTTTGGATGCACTTTGTGGAACAAGGGAATACCAAAAGAAAGCCATAAGAAGTTCAGTCATTTACTTGGCATCCAAAGAGTATACTAATATTCAAGACTTGGTTTCTAAAAATCATTATCAAAATCCTCAATTACGGGAGAGATATCCTGAGCTTGCAGATTACCACCGTAAGCTACAGTTACCTTCAAAGTTATCTGCGACAATAGACCTTGCTACAGGAACGGGAAAAAGTTACGTAATGTATGGCATAGCACAAATCTTATTAGGTTTAGGCTTGGTCAAAAGAGTACTCGTCTTGTGTCCATCAACGACAATTGAAAAAGAACTGCATAAAAAGTTTTTAGCCTTGGTTTCTGACCCAATTCTAAAAGAAACAATTCCGCCATCTGCAATTATTAGAAATCCGAGTATAGTTGATGGAAGTGTTACCGTGGATGAAGGTGCCATTTGTATTGAAAATGTCCACGCTGTTTACGAAAGGACAGGTTCATCAATTGAAGATAGTTTTGGTTTCAAAAGAGGTTTTGACACGGTAGTTTTGAATGATGAAACCCATCACATTTATAATAAGATTTCAGGTAATACTACAGAAGCAAGAGGGTTAAAAATATGGAAGAAATTTTTATTGGACGATGGTTATAATTTTAAATATATGCTTGGTTTTACAGGTACAGCATATATAGGGAATGATTACTTCAATGACGTTATTTACAGATACTCTTTACGAGAAGCTGTTGATGAAAAATTTGTTAAGAAGATTAATTATGTTTCAGAGGATGATAGCATAAACGAAGACCAAAGATTTCAGAAAATATATCAGAACCATAGCAATAATAAAGTTACTTACAAAAATGTAAAACCATTAACAATTCTGGTAACAAACAATATTACAAATGCCAAAAGACTTGAAACACGATTGGTTGAATTTTTAATGCTGGAAGAAGGTTTGGAAGAACAAGAGGTTCGGGATAAATTGGTTATGACGGTAACTTCAGATAAGGTACATAAGCATAATGTAATTCGTTTAGAGGAAGTAGATGAACAAGACTCTACTGTAGAATGGATTGTGTCCGTTTCTATGCTTACAGAGGGATGGGATGTTAAGAATGTATTCCAAATAGTCCCTATGGAAGAAAGAGCTTTTAATTCAAAATTATTGATTTCTCAGGTTTTAGGTAGAGGACTAAGAGTGCCGCCTGAATATATAAATAATGCAGAAGTTACAATATTTAACCATTCATCTTGGGGCTCAAAAATTAAAGGATTGGTAGATGAAGTACTGGAGTTAGAAATGCGATTGGAGAGTTCTAACTTAATCGATGGCGATAGGAGTAAATTTCATTTTGAACTTTACAATATAGATTACAACAAAATTGAAAAAGCGGTAGAAAACAACAGTAAAGAGAAAGAGTTTAATTATAAAGGTATCATAAACTTAGAATCTTCGGTAGACCAAGTAAGTCAGGAAACAACATATACCAACCTTGCGAGTGATTATAAGAGTGTAGAGTACAAGATTAAAAATAGAATGACACCAATTAAGGAAATCGTTGATAAAATCTATCACGAGTTTCAGACGAGAGAATGGGAAGGTGTTACACTTAAATTACAAGAAGGTCAATACACAAAAAACAACCTTCCGCCCAAAGAAGAGATTACAAAGCTGATAAGGCGTTCTATGGATAAGGTTGGTCTGGAAGGAGATGAATTGAACGAAAAGAATAAACGAAATATTTTTTCTTCATTCAATACGCTTCTAAGACGAAAAAATAAATCGCTTGAATTAGTCAGAATAGCGCAAAAGCCCTTTGTTATCTCAACTAAAGAAAGAATAAAGGAAACATTGTCAATAGGGAATTTACGCCATAATTCTACGGTTATGTATTCAAATAATTACAATGAAGAAGTTAAAGACACAGACGTCTTAAACTTTTTGCAGGAAGTAATTGATGATGGAACTTTTCCTCGTAATGCTACTTTGCAGGCAAATAGTTATGATTTTAAAACACCGGTAGATTTAGCGTTCCTTAACGCAACACCTGAAAGAAAATTTGCTGAAAAATTGGTTAGGAATGAAAATTCCAAAGCCTTGGATGCTTGGCTAAAATCAACTAATCAAAGCTTCTATACTATTGAGTATTCGCTATCAAGTAAATCAGGAAACCATACAAAACAGGGCAAATTCAATCCAGACTTTTTTGTTAAAACCTCAGATACGGAAATAGAATATATTACCGTTGTCGAGATTAAAGATGACCAAGACTATTCTGATTTAAATAAAGCAAAATTTAAATGGGCGACCATTCATTTTCAGGAATTAAATAAACAACTTGAAGAAAATAATGTGAATCAACGCTATAATTTTCATTTCCTAAGTCCTGAGAATTATGATGATTTCTTTGAATATTTGAGAAATGGTAAATTGGTTCAAGGCCTATTTACGAGTAATTTGGATAAAGAATTGAGTACATAGAACTAAAAGAATATGACTGTTGAAAATGTAAAAAAAGCTATTACTTTATTGGAAGCGATAAATCCAGAAAATGAGTACGCTTACGAAAAAGCGGTTTTAGCCTATTTAACCATAGGAAGGCTTCCAGTTTTACAATATGAAATTCCTGCCAAATCAGTATTTTTCAGAACACGCACCCACGAAGACGATGATTTATTTCCATTAATATCCGACATCTCAATAACACCAAATAAATTTGTCAAAGATTTTGCGAGATGTAATAGACCTTTTCAGTCTAAATTCTACTGTTCAGAAAATAGACCTACTTCATTTGCTGAGTTAGTCGAGTATTGGTCTGATACAAAAGATTTTGGCGATAAAGTTTACGTTACAATTGGGCGTTGGCAATTAAAGAAACCCTTAATCGGAATTATAGTAACGACACCCGATAAAGACCATAGAATTTCGGAGTTCGACAAAGAACACGGAGCAGCTATGGAAACTTTCATTGAACAAAGTGACCCTGAAATAAGAGAAGCTACAATCTTATTTTATAGATTTCTTTTCGAGAAGTTCAGGAAATCTGCAAAAAATGACCGAAAAACATATATTATAACAACAGCCTATTGCAACGTGGCTCTTGCTCATTCCGAGGGTAAAGTAGATGGAATTTATTATCCAAGTGTACCTTTTGGCGAACAAGGAATCAATTTTGCGATTAATTCAGATTATATTTTAGGAAATAATCTTGAACTCACACATATCCTGAGAAATGAGTTAACCGTTTCCAAAAATGAAAACGGAAAACACGGATTTACCGAAACTGGAAAAGTAGAAGCTTCAGGATTTGATATCGAAAATAATTTAATAAGCTGGTAAAAAAATAATATAAAATAAATGCCAACTGCATAATAGAAACTAAAACCAACCAAGAAATTTATGTCATTTCAAACCCCTATAACCATTTCTGATGCAATCGAAAAAATAGACTCAAATCAGTTTTTACTTCCAGCCATACAACGAGAATTCATTTGGAATCACTCTAAAATTGAATGGCTTTTTGATTCAATAATGAGAAATTATCCAATCAGTTCTTTTCTATTTTGGAAAGTAGAAGAAACCACGTCAAAAGGATATAGATTCTACAAGTTCATAAATGAGTATCGCGAACGATATAAAACCCACAATGAGGAAATTTCAACAAATGGTATCAGTTCTTTTAATGCGGTCTTAGATGGTCAGCAAAGATTAACTTCTTTATATCTTGGGTTAAAAGGTAGTTTCGGTTATAAAGAGTACCGTAGAAAGTGGGAAGATACAGAATGGAGTATTCCAACGCGCCATTTGTATTTGAACATTACAACTGAACTTCAAGACGAGGAAGATGGCAGAATATACGAATTTAGTTTTCTTGAAAAATCTGAAACAGAAGAATCTGAAATTTACGAAGCGAATGAACAAAAATGGTTTAAGGTAGGTGCAATTTTAAATTATACCGAGGATGAAGCTTTTGATGAGTTTGTAGAAGAATTTGAAAGTAGCTTTTCCCGGAAAGCAATAAGACAGCTAAGGCGAACCATAATGGAAAAGCCTATAATTAATTATTTCCTTGAAAAAGACCAAAGTTTAGATAAGGCGCTAAACATTTTTATCAGGATAAATAGTGGTGGCGAACCTTTAAATTTTTCAGATTTATTAATGTCTATTGCAGTTGCAAACTGGACAAAAAAAGATGCGCGTAAAGAGATTCATAAACTTGTAGATAGTATAAGAGATAAGGGTTTTTCAATATCCAAAGACCTAATACTTAAATCCTTTCTTTATTTGTACAGTCGAGATATTAAGTTTAGGGTTACAAACTTTTCCAAAGGTAACGCAAAGGATTTTGAGACAGAATGGGAAAAGATTAGAGATTCAATCCTATCCACATTTGATTTAATAAAAACTTTCGGATTTACGGATTACACTTTGACTTCCAAGAACTCTGTAATCCCTATCATTTATTATTTGTACCACAAGAATATTTATAGAGATTATTCAACTAAGATAGAGTTCAAAGAGGACAGAGAATCGATAAAAAAATGGCTTCACATAGTGTTGATTAAGAGGATTTTTGGTGGAACATCAGATTCAGTTTTATCTCAAATAAGAAGGACTTTCACGGACAATGTAGTTGAAATGAAAATTAAGCCAGAGATTACTTCTTTTCCTGTCAATTCTATTTTTAATCATATAAGAAAGGATACGAGCGTTGGCGATGAATTTATAGAAGAAGTACTTTTCACACAGAAAGACAATCAGTATGCTTTTTCTATTCTCTCTCTATTATATCCAGATTTAGATTATAGAAATAATAATTTTCATAAAGACCATATACATTCTGCATTTGAGTTTAATAATCTTGAAGCTTCCGACAAAGAAAGCTATGGATGGCACACTTACAATTCTATCTATAACCTTCAAATGTTAGATGCCAATGAGAATATGTCCAAGAGTAATATGAATCTGTTGGATTGGGTTGAGAAAGAAACAAATGAAAATAATAGAACTCAATTTTTGAACGCTCATTTAATTCCAGATGTCGATTTGAATTTGAATGAATATGGAAATTTCCACGAAAAAAGGAAGGCACTATTATTGGATAAAATGAAAACCTTACTAAGCGAAAAAACTGTTAGCGTATAGTTATCTTTATTTCCAAATTGCCAATTTATTTAATTAATGACCGAAACAAACCGCATAGAATACAAACGAGAATTGTCTGATGGACTTGAAAAAGAGGTCATCGCTTTTCTAAACTATCGCGAAGGTGGCATTATATATATTGGCATCGATAAGGATGGAAATACTTACGGATTGGCAGATTCTGATAGCGACCAGTTAAAGATTAAGGATAGATTAAAAAACAACATCCGCCCTTCCGCCCTTGGTCTGTTTGATATTGTGAGTGAGGAAAGGAATAGTAAGAACATTCTAAAAATCATAGTGGCCAGCGGTCCAGAAAAACCATATCATCTTAAAAAATACGGGATGAGCGAAAAGGGCTGTTTTATTCGTTTAGGTTCAGCAGCTGAACCGATGCCACAAAAAATGATTGACGAGCTCTTTGCCAAACGTACCCGAAATTCCATCAGCAAGATTAAAGCAGGACGGCAGGATTTAGGCTTCGGACAGCTAAAAATTTACTACGAAGAATCTGGGTACACCCTTGGTAAACCATTTGCCAAGAACTTGGAACTACTTACTGAAGATGGTGCTTTTAATTATGCCGGCTATCTCTTGGCAGATAAGAATAACACATCAATTAAAGTCGCTAAATATTCGGGTATAACCAGAACAGACTTAATAGAAAGCAACGAATACGGTCACGAATGTTTGGTTAAGGCTACCAAACAAGTGATAGATAAAATTGCGGTCGAGAACAGAACAACCACAAAAATTACAGCCAAAGAAAGACAACAAGCCAATCTTTGGCATCCCATCGCCTTGCGTGAAGCCATCATAAATGCGTTTGTGCATAATGATTACACAAATGAGATTACCCCAAAGTTTGAAATCTTTACCGATAGAATCGAAATCACATCGGCTGGTGGTCTTCCGGAAGGATTGAGCAAGCAAGAATTTTTTGAAGGCTTTTCAGTCCCACGAAACAAGGAACTGATGCGAATTTTTAAAGATTTAGAACTGGTTGAACAATTAGGTTCTGGCATTCCTCGTATTTTAGAACACTACGGAAAAGAGAGTTTTAGTTTTTCAGATAACTTTCTTAGAATGACTTTTATTGCTAAAGAAGCTGTTGTTGAAGAAGGTGGTCAAACAGGTGGTGTAAAGGGTGGTCAAGAAGGTGGTGTAATAGGTGGTGCAATAGGTGGTGTAATTGATTCAACTGAAGCTCTAACTAGAAGACAAAAAGAAGTGCTTAAACTTATTGCAACCAATACTACTATTACTTATACTGAAATAGCTGAAGCTTTAGGTATCAATGAATCCCCTGTGGGCAAACATATAAACGCACTAAAAACTAAAGGCTTTTTAATACGTCACGGTGGCACGCAAGGCTATTGGGAAATTAATCTCAAAAACAATCAGTAAAAGTCCTTTTAAAAAGGAGATTTGTCCTTTGAGCCTCTCGCATCCGCCAGCCACTTGCCATTTTGCTTAACCAGTTTAAAAAGGCCTGGTGTCTTATCATAGGCTGTCGTATATTTTACCCAAGCCACATCACCCATAATGGTATCCTGCAAAACAGTAAAGTTTGAATCATCCTTTACCGTCGCATTAAACATATTTATAGTATTCATATAATTAGAATATGCCTGTGGTGTTGAGTTGGCTTTTAAAGCTTCCTCATCCTTTTCATAAAAGCTTTCAATAACAATCTGGGCTGTAGCACTTGGCCCAGAAACTTTAGTATCAGAATCGGCACAAGAAAGGAACAACAGTACGAGTGAGAAAACAATAATTTTTTTCATAATATTTTAATTTGGGTTATTGATATATCTATGTGATATTTTCATTTCTATATTGCGTTCGCCATCTTTCTCGTTCAATTCTAAAATCGCCCTACGGTCATTAGATAATGAAAATTTGGGCAATACATAAACGAAGCGAACCGTCTCACTTTTTGCAATTTTTGAAGGCAGATTGTGTTTGTACGTTGGTTCTTGATACAGGCGTTGTAACGATTTTCTTTTCCCTTTTTGTCTTGTTTCAATCGAAAGGTTCAAGAAATTCAAATCGTAATCCAAAGTAGAATTATTCTCAATCTGGATAACGAAGTAGAGTTCTTTCTTATCAAAAACAATATTCTCAACACTCAAAACGATACCTTCATTTCGCTTTTTAATTCGACCTATACGCTGGTTTCTGTTAAGAAGATACGAGCAGAATTTTTGGTAGTAATACGTTCTATTATCTACACGTTCTTCAGAGGATTCAGCAAGAATCGAATCGACCTTAATCGGTTTCTCATTCCCTATACTATTAGATAACGGAATGAAATAATTGAGCTTAGATAGCTGTTTTTTATATCTTACAATATACGAAAAAATTGAACCATTTCTATTGACTACCAGTAGATTACTTTCTTTGCCAGGCTTTGCTTGAAGAAGTCCAAAATACTGTTCTTTTTCACGGTTGTAGGTAAAAACAAAATTATCTGAACCGGTTATACCTTGCCGAATAGGTTCAGGGAAGAATAATGCAACGTTTTTGGTGTCGTTGGCATATATGGTATCGAGGACTGTAGTTGTTTGCGCTTTCGCGAAAGCGAAACTTAAAACAAGAGTGGAAATTATGATATACTTTTTCATAAGAGTGTGTTTTTAAATGCCCATTATGGGCTCATAATTTAGGTTTTAGAATTAATTTATAATTATTCAATACCGTAACTTTTACGTTTCGGTTGTTACGTCTGAGTACTTTGGATATACCACCAACTTGTGGTACGGTGGGAATGTTGATATCGCCAATAATATCGTCCAAGACTTCGGTGGTGGCTTCAGCTCGAAAATTGTTCTCGACATAAATGCCCTCACTACCATCTGACAAATCGAATGCTTTGAGTTTAGTAGGATGGTGCTTTATATTTTCAATTTCAATTAAAGCTCGATTGGGCTGAAAGCTGATAAACCCAAAAATTGGTGTGTTATTCGGCATCTGCTTACCATTTATTATTGCAGGTTTGGTAAGGCGCATTCGTAATCTGGTATTCGCTTTGACTATTTGGTCGCCATCTACTACTACGTAAATTGTTTCATCAGTATTACCGATGATTGAAAACTCGTTGGGTTTTGGCGATGCGGCAAAGAACAATTGATGTTCTAAGCCTAATTCTTTGGCTTCAATTTTTTGTTCTCGTTTGATTTCTGATGAATCGATTTGTTTTGTGCTTTTTTGAGCAACTTTTCTCTGTCCCAGATTTTGATAGCGTTTTTCAGAATATCGAATTTTGCCAGCATCGTAAATACTATCCACAATACGTTCTTTTTCACGTTCGGGCAAATCTGGGTCGTAAAAGCCCAACGAGTCTATAAGCTTTTCATCATAGATGCTGGGTGCGTTATTTTCACGCACTTCCTTTAAATCATTGATGGCATCCAGTTTAGAATCGTACTCTTTTTGGTTTTCCTCTAAATCGGGAATTAATGTTTGTTGTAGGCTTTCGTTCTCGCTATCATCATCGCCCATTACCATTACGGAATAGGAAATAAGGAATATGAAAATCACCGCCAATACTGTTGCAAATACTATTTTGTTCTTTTCTACTTTCATAATCTTGGTTTTTTAAATGCCGATTTTCGGCTCAACTATCATCATTCAGTTTTTTTAAAGTGTTTTCGAAGTAATTTGTAATTAGAAGTCCGTGCGGATTGTTGGGAAAGTTTCGGTCAACCATAATCAGGTTTCCAGTTGAAAACAGTTCGTAGGTGTCAATTATTGAACCTCTGTTAATTTCAAAAATGGTGGTGGTTGTAAAACTATACGAGCCATTATTTTCGTTTATCCTTGAGTCAATACTCAATACTTTTTGAACCAATGAATACTGAAGCAACCTGTTGTAAACACCATCGGCTTTTTTCTGGCGGTAAAGATTGTCCACAGAACTATTGCCTAACCAAAGTGCTTTTTCCAAATTCCTTTCATAGTTACTGGCATCGATGTTATAGAAGTAGTTGTGGAACAGTTCTAAATGTGCCAGAGCTTCGACTCTAAAATTCTCTTTTTGAGTTACGAGCTTCAGGGGAATTATACTGCCATCTGTATTGATGGCAAAAGCACTATTGAGCGCTTTTTGATTTGTATTGAATACCATCCAAACTGAAAAGGTACTGGACAGTAAGGCACAGACAACAACTGCCAAAACGATAAACCGATTCAATTTTAGGACGTTATAAATATTCTTGTATGGTGTTTTCATATTCTTATTTTTAATCTGCCTTAGGCAGTAAACAATCGGAGTGTAAAGGACGTTGCTCGTTTGTACAATTTGAATTTCAGGAAAACAATAAATGCAACAGAACCTAATTGAACCACAGGCGCAAAAAAGCCTTGACCTGTATCGGTACCAAATAAGTTAACCCAAAAATTGGTGTTGATTTCCGTATAAATAGCGTTAACAAATACATTGACTAAAAAGAATGCCGGCACTAACATATATACAGCAGCATACAACTTGAAGAATGTATAAGCAAGTGAACGGAATTTTTCAAATACTGCAAGGCTAATGACCAAAGGGAAGAACGCTTGCATTATCCCCAAAAGGAAAAAACGCTCTGCCAAGAATAGCGGATAGATGAACAAATCCAATATCCAGAGTATTGTACTTAAAATGAAAGCTAATATCTTGAACCCATATAAGGGTGTTACCAAGGCCTCATACAAAAGCGTCATTGCTGAACTCGCAGCATCAAAAAGACTTACATCTTCCTCTAACGGAATATCCTGCATCTGTAATGGCAATAATGCAGGTGCAGTCCCTCGATATTGACTTTCGATGGCCACTAAAATTCCATCGAAAAACCCTAATACCTGCGTTGAGAATATGACCAGAATAACAATAGCAAAATTCTTTGCCAGTTCACCAGGACTCAATCCCCAAGTGTACCCGTCTTTGTCCGCAATACCTTCATTGTACTTTTTAAGGATGTTGACCAGAAAGAACAGGACAGCAAGCGTTTTCATTCCGGCAATAGTATATTGCGAGAAGCTACTGTTCTGAATGGTCTGAAATACCGTATCGATATATTCCAATCCAATTCCTAAAAGTATGGTTGCGGTCATTTTTAATATCCTGTTTCGCGGTTATTTACTTTATCCTGCATTTTTCTGAATGAAATGATATCACGATAGCGTTTCGTTTTTGTAGTGATGGTAGAAACCATTTGCTTTGATTCCAGTTCTTTTTCTTTCAAAATTGCGGCACGCTCTGCATCGCTCATTTTTAGATAGTCGCTTGATAGAACTTCATCAATAAAATCTACCGTGTCCAATGAATTTTGAACTATAGCATCAAACGATTCCATAACCCTGCTTACTTCATCTGGCTTTATATAAGGCGAGTTTAAAATGTCCTGTAAATCATTTTGCATTACCTGAATAAGGCGTTGATTGTTGTCTGCAATTTCTTGAACTGCTCTAAGTTGCTGAACCACATTTGAAACCTTTTCGATGGCCTCTTTTGCATCTTTTAAGAATTTTACAGACTTAATCATTTGAGCAGTCTGTTTACCCGATTCAATCAGTTGTTTTACCAAGCTGATAAAATTGGTATTGTCATAAGTGGGCATTCCTTGGGCAGTAGCGTTGCCCGACATAAATAAGGTCAATGCTACTGTCATTACTAAAATTTTGAATTTTGTCTTCATAATGTTATGTTTTAGATGTGAATTGAATTATTGCTTTTTCCATATCGTGATGCTCGTTGTAGAGCTTTATTATTTCTTCGTTTTCCTGTCCGTCGGTTAAGTAAGCCGCATAGACTTCCTTCGGAACTTCAAGACGGAAGATGTTACTTTCCCTACCGATTTTAATGAACATTTCGGTGTACTTCCGTGGCCCGGAAAGGTTGTTTTTGATGGACTTTAATTGGTTTAAATCGTGGCTTGAAAGATTAAGGCGTTTGACCAATTCGGCATAGCCTTTTTCGTTGTTAAGGCTGTAAATGACCTGTGTATTTTCAAGGATGCTTGCAGATGTTGAATTGTTGGGAAGTTGATTGATGGATTGAAGAATGATACCAATAGCACCGTTCTGTTTACGGATGGCTTGATAATAGAATTCTACGCTTTCAAGAACGTTCTCGAACTTCAGTTGCTTGGCAAACTCGTCAAATAGGATGATACCTTTTTCAGCCCTATTTTTCCAAATGGTTCTTTGGATGGCTGACTTAATCAGCTTCAACATTACGGACAGGATTTCCTTATTGTCTTTGACTTCATCGAGTTCAAAAACAATCAAACGTTTGTCCTCTATTTTATAGGTTTGGTCTTCACTCACTTCAAACAGAAAACTATATAGACCATCGCCGACATATTCGGACATTACGTGCAAAAAGCTGGTAACGTTGAAGTAGTCGGGATGGATTTTTAGGGTGTCAAGAAGATCCTCTTGATTCCTTTCTATAAAATTGTAAAATCCTTCGAGCGAATGATTTTCTGAAATGCTATTGTAATAATGACGCAATATTTTTTTGACTGAAACCGACTGTGCTTTAGTAACCTTTAAATCTGAAGCGAACAGCTCAAAAAGGAAAACAGACAAATCTTCCAATCGTTCAGGTGTCAGATCATTTGTATCACTTATATAAAAAGGATTGATGCCAAGATTTTTTCCACTTTCGTACCGAAGTACCGTATATTTTTCAGGATATAGTTTGGCAAATTTAGTGTACGAGCCACCCAAGTCGATAATGACCAGACGAACACCACTTTCAAAGTATTGGCGTAAAATATTATTGGCTAAAAAGGATTTACCCTCGCCCGTTGGTGCGAAAATGGCAAAATTCCGAGCCTTGATACGTTTTTTTCGCTCGTCCCAAACATCTTTTAGAACAGGAATATTATGCTCTCTATCATTGAAGATGATTCCGGTAGTATCAGATTTGTAATTGGTATTATTGATGAATAGGCATAATGCGTGTTTTAAATCGGTAACATATAAATCGTTGTTCGAGAAATTGGACGAAAAACAGCAGTAACTGTTTAATATATAATTCTTGCGCTCTTCGCCTCTCGGATAGTATGGAATAATATCCAGTTCCTTAAATTCAGTTTTAATTTTTGAAGTTATTTTGTCTAGGTCTTTGGCTTCTTTAGACCAATACACAATATTGAGATGACCACGAATAATCCGTGCATTGTCATCGGCATTGATTTGGTCAAGAATATGTTGGATTTTCCCCAAAACCACTTTGTTCTGTGAACCGAAATTGGAACTCTTGTTAAGTTCCTCGACTTTCTTGTCGAGCAGCTTGCGCCACTTTTGTTTGTCGTCGAGATATAAAATCTGATTGACAATGTGGTTTTCGTTAAGCGTAAGCCCTAAGCCATCAATAAACCCTTGATGAAACACAAAATCGTCAGATGTGAATTTCTCATTGGTTTTGCTACTCTGTACACTTTCGCCAAAGCACAGTTCGCTATTGATGGCAAGGGCATCAAAATGGTTTTCGCCAATATTGACGCTTTTCTTATCTAATAGAATGTCGGTATCGAAGCCTTCGTTGAAGCCATTGAAATAGCCATTTGTGAGTTTCTGAATCCCTTCCGCTTTAAGCGGAAGGAATGCCATCTTTCGGCTATTATTGATAAAGGAAACAGAATCGCTTACAGAGTTTACAAAACTCTTAATGTTATCGTCCAGTTCCTGTACAATTCCCTTTGAAATTTTTCTAAAGGGATTGACATATTTTGAATTGTTGAGCGCTTTGTTTTTGGTCAAGATGAAAAACAAATAGCACTTGTGCTCAATATGTCCACGACCTTTAAAATGCTCGTGCGTTGCTTTTTCTAAAAATGTTTTATTCGGAAGCTGTTCAGAAGAATAGGATTTCTTCAGGTATATATCCTGTTTATGAACCACAGTTCCCACAGGCAGCGATTTCAAAGCCTGAAACCAAGCACCGTGCATATCTTCAAAGTCCTTTTCGGAAAGCGAATAAATTTCAGGTAGATTCCCTGTATAGCACAAGACCACATTGCCATTATTGGCAAAGACGATATTGTCCTGAATATCTACGATGGGCTGATATGCCGAAAGGTTAATCTTATTCATAGTTAAAACCTGAATTTCTTTTGTTACTTATAATTTTTGGAAAAGCGTTGGCTGTTTGAAAAATCTGTGGGTTGTGGCTAATTCTTGTCAAAGCCACATAGAGCGCAGCGTTAAAAACGAGAATACCTATAATCATCACGAAGCTGAAAGAGAAAATTACTATGAGCAATGAGGCCAATATGGAAACTATCATTAAGGCAAACAGGGAAATGGGGAAGCCAAAAATGACTGCCCGTTTCCTAATGTTTTTATAGACCTCGAACCGCTTCATTATACAACGATTCCAATTAGGTAAGTGAAGATGCCGACTACTGCGCCAGCTATCAAAACAAATACAAGTACTCTGGTAATACCCTTTTTTAGGTCAGCATTTTCCCCAAAGAAATGCCCTGCATTAAACAGGAAACCGATGAGGAAAATGACCCCTAATATGATTGGAAAAATGGTTCGGATGGTGTTGGAAACATCATCGACCGAATCTTCGATTCCCCCAATTTGTGCAAAAAGTGATGTTGAGAGCAACGACAAAAAAGTTGCCAAATAGATTGATTTTTTCATAACGTAACAGTTTAAATTTTTGTGTTGTTTTCGTTATTGGAAATTTACATATATTTATTTACAAATACCTGATAATCAAATATTTGTGAACAAAATATTATTTGATTTTGTTTGAATTCCTTTGTTATTATTTGATATCAAATTCTATGACTTTTGGAAGTTGAATTGTTAATAACCCTAAAATTGAAAATGAAAAAAGTGCTCAAAAACGTCAGTTTTATGATTTTGCTCTTGAAAATGTGTATCATTTTTGGACAGGAAACAGCCATTCAAAAAAGAATACTAATTGACGTTGGACACGGTGGAAAAGATTCTGGTGCGATAGGTGTAAATGGCATCCTAGAAAAAGATGTTGTACTCAATATTGCAAGTGCGATTTTGAAGCTAAATAACAAGTTGGATAAGCCTTTGGATATTTATTTGACCAGGTACAGCGATACACTTATTTCACTATCAGATAGAACCAAACTTGCCAAAGCTCTAAAAGCTGATTTATTTTTGTCGTTGCATTGCAATCATTCGGATAATCCGAATGCTAGGGGTGTTGAAGTTTACGTGACAAATGCAGAATCCAAATATTCAGATGATTCTACTTGGTTTGCTTTTCAAGTGCAAGCCGCACTTAATAAAGAATTGGGATATGAAAGTAGAGGTGTCAAGTTTGCAAATTTTCAGGTACTTCGAGAAACGGTTGATGTTTGCACTTCTGTACTTATAGAATTAGGGTTTTTGAGTAATAAAGATGAAGGCAACTATATTTCAAATTCTAACAATATCCAATTGATTGCCACAGCCATTTTGTTATCTATACAAAACTAATACTATTATGAAAGACCTATTTTTAGAATTAACAAAGAGTTTAAAAGCGATTGTAATCCAATTTATTTCTGAAGTGATTTTCTTATATAAGTCTTTCAGAAATTAGATTATTTCCGCATAACACCCGCTATCTTATTTAAGACAACCAACTAAAAGTTAGAGCAGAATATAATTTAATATTTAAGTATTTGCTTAAATAAGTAATTACTTTTACCTTTGCTCGTCTAAAGCATTAATATGAAATTAGAAATATCCTGTACAAGAGCTGAGGCTGACCATAAGCAATTACTAAACTGTAGAACTACCATTGATGGTATGGCTAATGGTTTCGACAAAATATCGAAACTACTATCTATTTCAGGTAATGAAGTGCGCTTAAAAGTTCTATTTCTTTTAAATATGGAAAAAGAATTATGCCCTTGTGATTTAGCTGATATTTTAGGTATGAGTGTTCCTGCCGTTTCTCAGCATATACGAAAAATGAAAGATGCAGGTATTATAAGCTCAAGGAGAGAAGGGCAAACCTTATACTATTCATTGAATGAGGATGAGACGGATATTCTGAATAGTATATTTAAGTCAATCAAATTAGAAAGAAAAACAGCATAAATTTTTAATTATGAGTACAGAAAAAACATCAAAAAATGTAGCATATACAGGTTTGTTTGCTGCAATAGCAGCGTCATCTTGTTGCATACCACCAGTTATTGCATTAATTGCTGGAATTGGAGGGAGTGCATCCGCTTTATCTTGGATGGAACCTTTTAGACCCTATTTAATTGGTGTCGCTATCATAGCAATTGGTTATGCGTGGTATGATTATCTAAAACCTAAAAAAGCAGATGATTGCTGTGAAATAGATGCAAAGCCAAAGTGGTTTCAAACTAAAGGGTTTTTAATAGGAATTACATTATTTGCGGCTATCTCAATAAGCTTTCCATACTACTCTCATATTTTTTATCCAGTTAATAAAAAAGAAGTGGTTATAGTGAATCAATCCAATATTCAAACGGTAAATTTTGATGTAAAAGGGATGACTTGTGCTTCTTGCGAACAACACATTACGCACGCTGTTAATGAATTAGAGGGTATTGTAAATGTAAATGCTTCCTATGAAAAAGCTAACGCAAAAGTAGAATTCGATAATTCGAAAACTACTAAAGAGGATATAGAAAAAGCAATTAATTCTACAGGCTATAAAGTAACCTACAAAGAAGAAAACTAATGGAAGTCCAATTAAAATCAGAAATTACCTGCCCAAACTGCGGACATAAAAAAGTAGAGGATATGCCAACAAAAGCTTGTCAGTTTTTCTACGAATGTGAGAATTGTAAAACGGTTCTAAAACCAAATGAAGGGGATTGCTGTGTTTATTGCAGTTATGGGACAGTTTCTTGTCCACCAATTCAAGAAAACAACAGTTGTTGTTAAGTAAATAGGTTTTAAATGACCATCCATTAAACAAGCGCCAATTTGAAAAATAGTATTCTAAAATTTACTTCCGCTTATCCCCAGCTTTTGTATCAAAAGCAATCAAATTAAACAGTTCGCGCATTCTACTACGAACACGGTTTCCATACCGTTCTTCCAGTTCTTCAGCATTTAGGTTTGTAGTAGCGTGGGTTTTGACTTTGTGTTTGGTCTCAAGGTAAAGTTCGTATCGGGAAAGTAATACTTCGCCCATCACATTCAAATCTTTACCATAGAATCGTCCTGCAGGTTCAATGCCTAAATCATCAAAGCAGTAGAATTTGGTGCTGCCATAATCCTCAATGGTTTTAAAGCCTAGATGGTTAAAGCTAAAAGCAACATTCCTGCACGGAATCATTTCATAAGGTCGTTGCATTGGCACGATATATCGCAATAGTTTCATCAAAGTGGTCTTTCCACATCCCACAGGCCCGGATAGAAGAATACCCTTGTTAGTGTCGATATCATCTTTCAGGCAATTTTCTTTGTCCTTGATGAAATAGTGACATAGTTTGCGGATGATAACCGTGTCCTCATCATAGATTCTAAATTGTTTGCCAAAGAGCAACTTTCCCTTTGCATCCAAATAAATCAGGATTTTATCAAAATCGTATAACACGCTTTTACCATCAAACTTTCCAAGCGAATATTCCACGCCACCTTCGGTAATTTTAGAGGGGTTGTCCATAATCTTTGTTTTTAGTGGTACGCAAGTTGTCCTTAATATGGGACGGTTGCTTTGTGTTTGGTTTGTTTTCCTCATTGAATAATTCAGTTCTGTCCATCCAGTTTTTAGCCAAAGCTTGCCAATCTCGTATCGGTTTTCCGTCGCTTGTTTTCCAATCGTTCGATTCGTAGTGGTCGAAGAATTTTTTTCCTTCATCAGCATCAAAACCTTTTTCTTCAAAAAAAATAAAAACGGCCTGCCTGCCCTTTGGTTGTTTTATATTGTTTACTTGTTTGGTATTGTTTATAGTAGATACCAATGCTTGTCCACTCACGGGACGGTGCGAGTCCATTACTTGTCCATTTGTGGTATGGTGTTGGTACACTACTGGTTCATTTCTGGGATGGTAGTGTCCCGCAAGTTGTTCTAATATGGGACTGTACCGTCCCACATCAGGCTCATCACTTGTCCCAATTATGGCCATCTTGATTTTACTGCCTTTGTAAGGATTGTTGGAAGGGAAGTATGATAGATAATTCCAAGAGTCCAAATCCGTAACGCATCTGTGATAGGTTGATTTAGAACCAATTTTGGCAGCCCTCATTAAATCTCTGCGGTTCACATAAAATTCGTCCGCAAATCGGCTACTATTCCATTCTTGAAATAATGCCATATACAGGGTTATGTGCGTGGGATTGAGGCGGTCATCAAAATAGAACGTTGAAAAAGCCGCATTGAGTAGCTTTATATAGTTCATCGCTTAAGAATTTATGCTGTGTTGAACGCGGTTGGCGTTCATCACATTTTGGATTTCCTCTGCATCATAGTAAATGATTCCGCCAACTTTTGTGTAGGGCAACGTACCATTGATACGCAGATTTTGAAGTGTTCCTGGACTTACTTGTAGTAAATCCATAACCTCGGAAGATTTAAGATATTTCTTCAGTTTTCCAGTAGCTTGCTTGGAAAGAAGGTTTTTGATGTCATCGAGCAATTCCATTTTGAATTCCCGAAGGTCGTCTGTAGTAATTATTGATGTCGGCATAATAGAACGGTTTTAATAGTAAGAGACTATCGCATCGCTGTCAAGTAATTTGATAGCCTCTGACCTGATTTGACTTTCGTTCTACAAAATTGAGATAGTTTGATGGATTTTATTCACAAGATGCGGCTACTTGGGTATTTTTTCTCTCTCATTTTCAATGTAATACAATAGAGGGTTTTGGTACTTTCCCAAAAAATACCACATCTAAAAACCACCAAAAAAAATGATTTTTCCCTCAAAACGAGAAACACCCAAGTTGAAGCATCTTGGGTGTTTTATTTTATGTTATCAGTATCATCCATCCTTTTGGTCAACTGCTTTTTCAGTATATCCAAAAATTTGGTTCTACCATTTTTACGCATTCGTATTTCCAGAAAAGCTCTGTAATAATCGCCCAAGTCCACTTTAAACGTTTTTTCAACAAAATAGGCAATATCTTTAATGTCAACAGTACCATTATTTATGACATCTGTGCTGTGCAAAGCGTATATCAGTTCAATTAAATATATTTTGTGGGCTGTCCAGGTAATTTTGGTTTTACTTTGTAACAATCTTAAACTTGCATAATTTCCATTATTTTCCAATTTATTAATTTCCCGTTTTAAGTGTACAATCAAAAGGTCGTAGGCTAAAATTGTGGCTACGGTACTATCGTGGCTTGTTGCAAATTGTTCATCTACAAAAAAGTGAAATGAATCCGGGAATAACCGAATATCTGCCTTGCCTCTCAAAAAATATTGTTCATCAAATACAGTTGCTTCCCTACGGTAATAATGGTAAAAATCGAGATTGTCGTTAAAATAAGTTTGAAGTTTTTCAATATAATTGTTCAAATATTTTACTTGAGATTTATTACTTCCCCTCGGTCTTTTACCTTCAATATTAAATAGTTTTACATAATAGATGAGTTTGCTATAAATTTTCGGTTTAGTACATTTAAAGAAATGTATTTCCTCTGATTTGGTTTTAAATTCATAGTCAACTATGATACTTCTAACTTTCTTAAGGGTTTGCTTTGCAAGTTTAATCCCTTTTTCAGCTCTCACTAAAATATCTTCTTCTTCTATTTCAAGAACATTTAATTCAGAGTCTAATTTTTTTAATATGTCGTCGTAATTTGTTGTCATTTATTTTCGGTATCATTATTACCGTTTCATATTTTGCAAAAACGTTGCATTCAAAATTATAAGTAACGTTAAATTGGGAAAGTTAAAACCAGTCAATTTATCCTTCACAACTCTTGCATATTTTATAGCTATGCTAAATATTTTCTTTAATTTTTATTAATCACTTAAACAGATATAAAATACTTTAGGAACTGCAAGAACAGTACAAAGCAGATTAACAGGATAACAACGATTAGAATACCAATCCAAATTATTTTATCTTTTTTGGTAATGCTATTTTTTACAGCTGGTACTTTATTGTTTTTTTTATTTCGTCTATCTCGTCTATTTTCTAACATAGAATATCATTTTTGCTATGAACCAACCAACCAATCACTTCAACTTTATTTGCTGTAATCCCACAAACCACTTGGAACATTATATTCTCGTAGTTAATCAATGCTTATGAATATTCCCTTTTAGCACAAAATAGTATAATAGGAATGCGGTTATTACCACAAAGATTATTGCAAGAATCCCATTGAACTTATCTTTTTTTGTGATTTTGTTATTCGATGATTTATTAACTTTCTTATTTCTTTTATTTTTCTGTTCTTGATACATCGCTTTTGATTATTACCATTTCATCTTCTGCAATCTTACAGCGTTTAAAATAGCCAACAAAGCCACTCCCACATCCGCAAATACAGCTTCCCACATTGTCGCCAGACCGCCTGCTCCCAAAACAAGAACCACAGCTTTTACTCCAAAAGCAAGCGCAATATTTTGATATACAATACGTCTGGTTGAACGACCTATTTTAATAGCTTTTGCAATTTTGCTCGGTTGGTCTGTTTGGATAATGACATCTGCGGTCTCAATGGCGACATCGCTACCTAAACCACCCATTGCAATACCTACATCACTTACTGCCAAAACTGGCGCATCGTTTATGCCATCGCCAATGAACGCAACTTTGTTATCGTTTTCGGACATTAGTTTTTCGACTTCCTTCAATTTATCTTCTGGAAGCAAACCGCCTTTTGCCCAATCTACACCCATTTCTTTGGCAACTTGTTGCGTAATTGAATCCTTATCGCCCGAAAGCATTATGATTTTTGAAATACCAGATTCCCGAATTTGTTTAATGGCATCGTGTGCATCATCCTTTAACTCGTCTGCAATGATTACATAGCCTGCAAATTTGCTTTCAATGGAAACCATCACAATGGATTCTACAATGTTGTCGGTTTCAGATGGAACTTCGATATTATTTGAAATCATCAATGGTTTATTCCCAACTAAAACAGTTTTGCCATTGACCATTCCCTTTAATCCTTTTCCTGCGACTTCGGTTACTTCTGTTGCCTGAAAATCTTCGCCATCGGCTTTATATTCCATAATTGCCTTGGCAATGGGATGAGTGGATTGTTCTTCCATCGCCATTAGGTATTTCATCATTTCGGCTTCGCTCAATGACCCATTGTTTACAACGACATTTTTGATTTTAAAAACCCCTTTGGTCACGGTTCCGGTTTTGTCCATTACAACCGTAGTTACCTTTGTCATTTCGTCCAAAAAGGAAGCTCCCTTAAAGAGAATTCCATTTTTTGAAGCTGCTCCCAATCCACCGAAATAACCCAACGGAATAGAGATAACCAATGCACAAGGACAGGAAATAACCAAGAAAATCAAGGCTCTATACAACCAATCGCTAAAGACATAATCGTCCACAAAAAAGTAGGGTATAAACGTCAATCCAATCGCAAGAAAGACAACGATTGGTGTATAGATTCTTGCGAACTTTCTAATGAACAATTCGGTTTTTGATTTCCGTGCGGTGGCGTTTTGCACCATATCAAGAATTCTTGCAATGGAACTATCCTTAAATTCTTTGGTCGTTTCAATTTCAATAACGCCATCCAGATTGATGCTTCCTGCAAATACTTTTTCTCCTTTTGCAATGGTGTCAGGTTTGCTTTCGCCCGTTAATGCTGCGGTATTGAACGAGCCTTTTTCGGACAATAAAATACCATCCAAAGGGATTTTTTCGCCCACACGGACTTGCACTTTTTCGCCAATAGCAACGGTTTCGGGATTTACAGAAACATAATTGTTGTTCCTATAGACCAAGGCTTCATTAGGTCTTACATCCAGTAATGCCTTGATGCTTCTCTTGGCTCTTTTAACGGCGGCACTTTGGAACAATTCGCCTACAGCATAAAACAACATTACTGCCACACCTTCGGGATATTCGCCAATGGCGAATGCACCTATGGTTGCGATGGACATCAATAAAAACTCGGTAAAAAAATCGCCATTTTTGATGCTTTTCCAACCTTCCTTTATTACAGGAAAACCTACTGGAAGGTATGCGACTGCATACCAGACGATACGTATCCAGCCCGAAAAATAGGGGAAGGTTTCAAAATAATCAAACGCAATGCCCGCAATGAGCATTACAAAGCTGAAAATTGCTGGTACATAAATTTTAAATTTCCCTATACTTTCCGGACTGCTATGGTTGTGGCCATCATTGCGCTTGTGATTATCGGATGAAGTTTTATTTAAATCTCTTAAATTCAGTTTCTTTTTTTTCATTTATATCAATTATAATTTTATTTAAATTCACAGTCATTCCAATCTCAACACCAATTGGGCAAACTGCACCTCTATGGTATCATCGATACCCTCTATTAAGGAATCCAAACCAGTATTTGAAACCAATAATTGTCCGGTTGCACTTATCAGGCAGGACATACTTACTCCTTGTTCTATATGGGTAATGGTTGCTTTAAATTGTGATTTAAAGGATTTCCCTTGATAAGTAACATCTATCAGCCAATTAAAGTTGATAGGGTCGTGCCGTTTTGATAAAAAATCTTGTGATGGAATTGTGCCAGTAAACCGCAGTATTAAAGGGTTTTCCCGCTGTTGTAAAATGGTATTGATTTTAGGACTATCTGTTGATAAAGTCTTAAGGTCGAGTACACCGTTAACCACTTTGGAATCATAATCAAGATATAAGGCCAATTTATGGCTTTCTGCCTTGACGGCTTTATCATCAACCAAAGTCATCATCATAATATGACCTTCTTCAGTTGTATAAATTTTTTGGGCGTTTACTTTATAATAACTAACCAACAAGATTATTAAAATACAATGTTTAACATTCATAATATCCATCTTTAATTTTATAACAAAAAAAAAGCAGCTTCTACTTTTGCTTTTAATGCTATTAATCATTTTGCTTTAAGAAGCATCATAAAAGCTGCCTGCTATTAATTAAGTTATCACTTAATTTATTTTAAATAAAAAATTTCACTCTTTCACATAACCAGTTACCGCTACTTATTATCTATATCCTTTTCTCTGTTACCGAAATAATACATCAGCGCAACACTGGCACCTAATAGTCCAAACAGAATGTTCTCAAAAATTTGATTCCCATTGATATTCAAAATTTCAATGAAATTATTTATTAAATATTGCCACCAATTGATTTCGTAATTCTGGCTGCTAAACGTGAAAATTGTTATCCCCAAAGGTTGAAGGATAAAAACACCTATGGCAAACCCAATTAGTATGGTAATAAAAATATTCTTTTTATTCATCGTCTGTCTTTTATGGAAGTAAGCTTACTGGCTCTCAATCCAATTTTTGGCATCTTCCTTTTGGTCTATATTGAAATACTTAATTTCGGCGTTCGTAAAAGGCTTCATAAATTGGGTTATCCAATTCTGCCATTTTTTATCTCCAACCATAGCAATCTTTTCATAGTCCGTGGCGTGGGCTGTGTCCATTTTCAGGTCTTCCCATAAACCAGGTAAATCCCAACCTGTAAAGTTTTCCATCTCAAAATACCAACGGACTTTCATTCCCTTGTCCAGTATGGCGTGGATAAGTGGGTGGATTTTTTCTATATCTTCTTTTCTCAATTTGCCCGAAGCTTTTGTTGCAACAATATTTTTTTCTTTTAATTCGATTATCTGTAACATTTTATATAGTTTTTAATTAATAATTATCCTTCTAAATCGTAAAACCATTCTTCCGCCCTTATGATGCCTTCTGATAAAGCTTCTTTTGCTGAAATATCTTTTTTTTCAATTAGTTCTTTTGCTATGGACAGGGCTTTTTCTCGTACAATAGGATTTAAGGTATCTAGGTCAGTTTTAAAATCTTCAAACATCCAGTCCATAGCTTCATTTTAATGGTTAAAAAGTTCCTTTTCTTTTTCAGGGTCTATTTCATCTTTTGACTTTTTGTCCAAAAAATAATCAAGCACAATACCCACGATAACAGCACCTACGAACGCTGAATAAACCTGCCAATTAAATTGGATTATCAATGATAGACTTATAAGTATCGCCAAAATGGGTAAAATCGGCACTCGTCCTATAGCCAAAGGAACTTTAAATGGTCGTTCTTGCTCTGGTGCTTTAAACCGAAGCACGATAAGTGCGACATTTACGGCAACAAAAACAAGTAAAGCGCCTAAAGAAGACATACCTGCTACAATCTTAATATCGCCCAACAATAAAAATCCCGCAACTGCTGCCATAACTACAATAGTAGTAACCCACGGTACTTTCTGTGCATTGGTTTTGGTCATAAACTTTGGAAGTTCTCCCACACTGGCCATTCCAAAAAGCAACCTACTTATGGATATGATACCACTAAAAGCAGCATTAGCCGTAGCAAAAAGTGCAGCGATAGCCAATACCACAGGCAACCAATTGTTGAGATTGGAAGATGCAAGAGAAAGTGGCGAATCCACGTTTGCCAAAGCGGAAGGGTCTGCAATATTCAAAACCGTAAAAGCAATAAATAAATAAATTATTGTAGTTATTACCATAGTCATTAAAAATGCACGGGGAATTGTTTTCCCTGGGTTCTTAACTTCCGAACCCAAAGCTGCCATATGTTCAAAACCAGTATAGATAAAGAACAGTGTAGCTGTGGCCGCCAAAGTTCCAGAAATCGATTCAACTTTAAAAAATTCTGCTTTGGGTGGACCAGTTTCCAAAAGTCCAAATACTATCAATAATAACAATCCCAAAAGTTGAATGCTGACCATAATAATATTTGCTGTCGACGATTTTGTGATGCCTGTAATACTAATTAATGACAACACCAATAAAATGCCATAACTTATTAGAAGAGAGGGCATATTAAAAAACGTATTGAAATACCCCGAAAAGGCAAGTAACACGGCTGCAATGGTGGCCGAACTATGAAACGCAATCGTCCAACCCGTGAGAAAAGACGGAATATCAATTTTTGGAAATGCCTTGCGTACAAAAATAAATTCCGCACCAGCATTGGGATAGGTAGAGGACAACTCTGCATAGGACATTGCAGAGACACTAGCCGCAATTGCTGCAAAAATAAAACTCAACCAAAGGTCTGTGCCCGCTTGTCCAGCAGCTGCACCAATCACGGTATAGATTCCTGCACCCACAATCGTGCCAACGCCATAAAAGGTAAGTCGAAGCGTACTCAAAGATTTTTTTAGTTCTGCCATATTTTTTAGTTAAAGAGGGTGGAAGAAACCTGAACTGGACCATTGGGCGCAAGGGTTCAAGGTTCAAGTACTCCCACCTGTTATTTTTTCCTGCATTTTTCACATATTCCTTTCAAAACCAAGTTCACATCGTTCACTTCATAATCGTGTGGCAAGCTTTCTTCCGATATCTTATTCGGTAAACAGATTGTTTTCCTACAATCGGTACAATGAAAGTGCATATGTAAATCTGTACCGTATTTACCTTTGGCGTTTTCATCAGAAATCGCATATTTTGCCACTCCGACCCCATCATTAATCTGATGAATCAGCCCTTTATCCTCGAAAATCTTGAGGTTTCGATAAAAGGTCGTTCTGTTTGCTGTTTTATTGGTTTCGCTCTTTTGAACAAAGGCCTTTTTCAAATCGGAAAAGGACACGGCACTTTGTTTCCTTTTTAGGAACTTGTATATCTTCGACCTCATTTTAGTAGGTCGAATCCCTTTAGCCAATAATGTTTTTTCCGTCTTTGTCATTTAATATTCTTTCAAAAAACCAGGTTCTTCTATGTCCCAATTTTTCTAATCTTTTTTATAAGCCAAAAGGCGCAGCGCATTGGCCACGACTACCAAGGTAGACCCCTCGTGAAATGCCACGGCTATTCCTATGTTTGCCCAGCTCAAAATGGTGGCTGGTATCAGAAGTGCCACAACCCCAAGGCTTACCCAAAGGTTCTGCTTGATTATGGCCTTTGCTTTCCTACTTAAGCCAATGGCAAAGGGCAGGGTTTCCAATTTATCGGCCATTAGGGCAACATCCGCGGTTTCTAAAGCCACATCACTGCCCGCTGCACCCATTGCAATACCTACGGTACTGTTTGCCATCGCAGGCGCATCGTTTACACCATCTCCCACCATTGCCACCTTGGATTCCTTTTCCTTTAATTCTTTTATGGCATCCACTTTTTCCTCCGGCAACAGGCTTCCCCAAGCATCGGTCAATCCAATTTCTTTAGCAACGGCGTCGGCAACCTTTTGATTATCCCCGGTTAGCATTATCATCCGCTTGATACCGATTTCCTTTAATTTTTTCAGTGTTTCCTTGGCCGCTTCCCGTGGGGTGTCCATCAGGGCGATGATACCGATATATTCTTTGTTCCTTCTTATAAGCATCGTCGTGTTTCCGTCGCTTTCAAGTTCTTTTACTTTATTCGATATTTCTTCGGATGGTTTTGCTTCATCGAGGTCTTCGTACAAGTCAAGGTTTCCAATATAGATTTTATCCTTGCCCAAGGACGCTTTGATACCTTTTCCGAGAACCGCTTCTAAATCTGACGCATCGTTAATATCAGTACCTTTCAGACGCTCTTTCCCATCCCTTACGACAGCTTTGGCCAAAGGGTGGTCGCTCAAATTTTCAACAGCAACAGCTATCTTTAACAGTTCATTTTCTTCAATATCCCCTAATGGTACTACATCGGTAAGTTTGGGCTTGCCTTCTGTAAGCGTGCCCGTTTTATCAAAAGCCAAAGCCGTAATGACCCCCAAATCCTCAAGCGGTCGCCCACCTTTGATAAGTACCCCGCCACGAGCCGCTCTTGCAACCCCGCTTAATACAGCACTTGGTGTTGAAATGGCCAGTGCACAGGGGCTGGCGGCTACCAATACCGCCATTGCACGGTAAAAACTTGCACTAAACGGTTCATCAATGACCAGAAAGGCAAAGAGCAGGATACCCACCAGTATCAGTACGGATGGTACAAAGTATTTTTCAAACTTATCGGTCAACAGTTGGGTAGGGGACTTCTGGGTCTGCGCCTCGTTAACCAGTTTGACCAGTCGGGATAGTGTAGAGTCTTTGGCTTCCTTGATTACCTTTATTTCCAGCGTGTTATTACCGTTGATAGTTCCAGCGAATACCCGATTTTCGTCCTTGATATCATCGTCTGCCGAATAGTCCCTGCTCGTATCTTCCACGGGAATTTTGTCCACGGGTACACTTTCCCCAGTAATAGGTGCCTGGTTGACGCTGCTTTTTCCATTGACCACGACGCCATCTGCGGATATTTTACTATTGGGCTTGACCACAATGATATCGCCTATACTTAATTTTTCAATCCCGACTTCTTCTGTCTTGCCATCTTTTTTCAGCAATGCCGTTTTTGGTGCTAAATCTGCCAGTGCCGCAATGGACTTTCGGGCCTTTTCCATTGCATAATGTTCAAGGGCGTGCCCCAAACTAAACAGGAACAGCAACAAGGCACCTTCTGCCCATTCGCCCAGAGCTGCGGCACCGATGGCGGCAACCAACATCAAGAAGTCGATTTCAAAGCCGCCCTTGGCTACGGTCTGTATAGCCTCTTTCGCCGTAAAGTACCCTCCAAAAAAGTAAGCACCGACGTATAAAGATAAGCTAACCCAATCCGGTATTGATTCTACGTAGGAAAGGCCAAAACCAATACCCAGAAGCGTACCGCAAATGATGGCAAAAATAAGTTCGGTATTCTTGCCAAAAATACCACCGTGGGCGTGTGCCTCACTTTCACCCTCCTTGTGGTTGTGTTCTTCGCCGTCTTTATGAACGTGGTCTTCGCTCTCGCCAACGTGTTGATTTTCCTCCTTGTCTTGAGTATCTTCAGATTTTTCTTCACCGTTGGAAACTTCCATTTTTTGTAAATACGTTTCTGTATCAACGGAAGGTTCAATAATGGTAAGCCCTTGTTTTTCTATTTTCTTTTTAATAGCCCCAAATCCTGTAATGCCTTTATCAAATTCCACACGTACCATTCCAGAAGCGGATGCGGAAACTTCGAGAACTCCATCGACCTCCTTGACTGCTTTCTCGATGGTTCGGGCGTGACGGGTGTGGCGTATCCCTTCCACGGCTATTAGCCTATGCCCAAATTTATCCGTGATTTGGGCTCCCGTGGTTTCTGCCAAGGACTTTACTCTATCAAGGGAAATGACATCAGGGTCATAATGGAAACAGAGTTGCGGTATACCGTCCGGTTTTTCATCGGATATGTGTACACTGTCAATGCCTTCACGTCCACTTAATTTGTCGATGATCCTGTTGATGCAGGCATCTTTTTCGTCCGGTACCTGTGGAAGGATTACGGGAATTTTCATTTTTAGTTTTTTCATTTTATAAAATTTTAAAGTTGACCCTTTACAGTATATAATATTCGCTCGCTTTTTCTTTGATCGGAATATCCTCATCCCCTATCATTTGTTTAAGATTTATTTCAATAGTTGTAGCCAAATCGGTTACAGGGGTGTCCATAGGTCGATTTTCAAAAGGGTCCTGCATCAAAATGGATGTTTTTTCAATGGCAACGAAAATAATCGGTATTCCAATAGTTAGACTTATTTCCACCGCCAGGTATTGGTCTGACAGACCAAATGGTAACATTGTGGCAAATACATAAATGATTAAATGGATTAATAAACTATGTGCTTTGGGGAAGACCGTGTTTTTTATACGTTCGCACTTGCCCATAGAATCACATAATCTGGCTATGGTACTGTCTATTTGTACCTGCTGAAAATCATTGACCATACCGTTTTCTTTTGCTTTTAGCAAAGTTTCAGAATGTTCTGACAATAAAGTATTTGGAATATTAAAAGACTCCAACTTATAAGATTTTTGGTATTCCTTAACTTTGGGGGAAAAGGGTAGTTTTCTCAATGATTCACCCAATGCATAGCACCAGATTATTTGACGGTTGGTCATTTCATTGACCAAAATATCGTACTGCCCGTTGCTCCTTTTGAAAAATGAAACACATTGTCTGACCAGTGTTCGGGAATCATTCACAATTGCGCCCCATATAATACGGGCTTCCCACCAGCGCTCATAAGCTTGATTGGTTCGAAAACCCAAAAGCAAAGCTACCGCAGTGCCAAAAACAGCAGTAACACCAATTGGAATAGAGATTTTTGACAAAAAACCATATTGGTCCAAAATACCCACAGCTACAGCATAAGATACAATAAATACAATATCAAACTTTATGGTTTTAATAAAATTGACAATGGATATTCTTTTATTTAAGAGCATATTGAGAAATTATAATTGTTATTAGTGGTGGTGTTCAAATTTTTTCCCAATTTTTTGAATAATGGGATAGATAAAGATTGCTATGGCCGAAAGGAAAATTATCCCAGAATACAAGGCATAAATTCCAGAAAACAATTTGCCAGCATCGGTTTGTGCTTCATCTAAGGGACCCATTCCTGTAAGAATCATTGAAGCGTTTAAAAAGCTATCAATCCAACTTAATTTCAAAAAATAATAATACCCAAGCATCCCGATTCCCAAAGAAACAGTTATAATTAAAATCATAATAATGGCACCGTTGAATATTTTGTGGTACAATCTGTCATTCATTAATTTCATATAGTTCGGTTATTTACATTTTGTATTCCAATTATGTCATAAACTTTCTTGCTATAAATCTTTAACCTAAAGCTATATATGAAATATTGGTAAAAGTTAGAGTTCTTTTTTATAAGGTTTTTAACTATACTTCAGTGCCACATTTAGAACAAAATTTTGCATCCATAGGTATTGGTTCTTCACAACTTTTGCATTTTACTTTACCTAAAGGCTCGCCACAATGTTGACAAAAAGAAGCATTTTCAGGATTGTTTTTGCCGCATTTTATACATCTCACAACAACCTTGGGTTCATCAAATCTTGGGTCATTATTTTTACGTTGATGCTTGTTGGAATGATGACCATAACTTCCTCTTAATAAATGTTTTAAAAATCCCATATTGTTTAATTTAAGTGTGTTTCCATATAATCTAATGCTTCGGGCATATCCAACTCACGGGTACCGTTCCCAGTTCTGATAAAGAAATGAGAACGGTCGCCCAGGTTCAAATACACTGGTTTTTGCGATTTGTAGACCCTTACATAACAGATATCCTTTTCTTCAAATTGGTAAAAGGTCACCTTTGCCAAAGGGCAAAAATGCGTGCCTAAATTGAAGGACACCAACTGCATTATATACTGTTCAAATCCGTCCTTGCCCGGTTTCTTTAAAGTACCGTAATCTTGTTCGAGCCCCAGGATACGGCCTTCATCGTCAACTCCTATAATCAAATGGCCGCCTTCGGTATTCATAAATCCCGCAATGGTCTTTGCCACTACCATTTCCAAGGCTTTGTTTACCTTACCTTGTCGAAGGTCCCACCGCAAGGTGCTTTTGAATTCTACCTCGTGGTTTTCACCTTTGTCCAATAATTCCCTTATCAAGGTTATTCCGACTTTCTCCCTATTTAGTTGAAATATTGTTTTTCTTGTATAGAACATCAGGGCGAGACTGCTTCCCATAATACCAAACAGGATATTTTTTAGGATTTGGTCCACATCTCCAAATCCAAGAGCTTGCCCAACTGCATTTTTGAACAAATACCACCAATTGCCCGTATCACCGCTCTGGTCATACTGGAATAGGGAAATGCCCAATGGCTGTATAATGATTATGCCCACCGCAAACCCTAAAACAATAGCAATAAGAAGTCCTTGCCTGTTCAGCCCTCCTCTTTTTTGATTATGTATGCCATTAGGCGGTTTCATTGCAGTTTATTTTTTCTTGTTTTCCCGTAACAGTTTCTTTCGCTGTTCAAACTCTTCCTTGCTTATTTCGCCCCGTGCAAAACGTTCCCTCAGGATTTCCATCGCACTATCCTTTTTCCGTTTCTGTCCCGGGGTGGGGTAAGGAATTAGGAATATCCAAAAGATGAGGATTATCCAAAGTCCCCACCATATCCAGTGCATTCCTCCAAAATACCAATCGTCCATCATAGTGTTTCTGTTTTTAAATCAATAGTATATCCATTTTTTATGTTATTCTATTTCTATCCATTCTTTGGCCAATTCTTTTTCTTCGGTCTTATAAAATTTTATATGAGCTTCTGAAAAAGGAAGCAATACCTCGGTAAATTGTTCTTGCCATTTAACGCTACCCACCAAAGCAACACGCTTTAAATGCTTTTCATTCGGAAGGTTTAATTCAATTCCCTTCCAATATGCCTCTGCTGTCCAGCCTTCAAAATTTTCCATCTCGATGTACCAATACACTTGTGGATGGGCAGTTATATGTTCTGTTAAGACTGGTATCAAGTTTTCATAATCCTTGGCATCCAGCTTATTCTCTGCTACCATATATACAGTAGCCTCTTTTTTATAGATTGTTATCATTGCTCATTATTTATAAATGATAATTGAATTTAAAAACCAAACGTTTAAACCAAATTGCCACTGCATTTTTCGCAGATACCCTTTACCACCAAGTTGATATCCTCGGTAATATAACCATCAGGTAAGTTGATGTGAGGGATTTTATGTTCTGTTAAACAGACCGTCTCATTACAATTGTTGCAATGAAAGTGCAAATGAAGGTCGTTGCCGACCTCGCATTCACAATTTTCTTCGCAAAGGGCGTATTTTATAACCCCTGTCCCATCCTCGATTTGATGCACAATCCCTTTTTCTTCAAACGCTTTCATAGTCCTAAATAGGGTACTTCTTTCACTGACCTTAAAATCTTTTTCCAAGTCGCCAAGGCTGATGGCCACATTCAACTCTGCCAACCGCTTATAGGTCATAAGGCGCATAGCTGTAGGTCGTATTCCTTTGCTTTCTAAAAATTGAACTATTTTTTCCATTTGTTTAAAAAGAGATTTACAGGTCGTGCCGTTTTAAGGAATCTCCTGTTTTAATTTGAAACGCATCTTCAATATTTGCTATATAAATAATACCATCTCCAGGCCCGTCGGTTTTGGCGTTGGCTATAATTGTTTCAATGGCCGCTTGGGCTTCCTCATTTTGACAGACCAATTCCAATTTTACCACAGGACTATCTGTTACGTGAAAATCTAGCGACGGTCTTGCACCTTTTGCCTTGAATGCGCCCGTGCCTTCTGCTTGTGAAAGGGTCATACTTTCAAATCCATTGTCAGAAAGTGCTTCAATGACTCTTTGGATTCGGTTCGGTTTTATATATGCTTTTATTTCCTTCATATTATGAATTTTTTAAATTTTTAATCGATTTTGAACCGAGCCTGTTTTCTAATTTTTAACTAACTAATTAAGACGATAAACAAACTCGGAATCAAAATCTTTGATTATTATTGAATTAATGTCCGTGTTCCAGTTCGCCCTTGACCATTTCCGAAGACAGGTTATAAGCTCCGTTTATCACGACTTTGGCATCCTTTGAAACTTCGGCAGGCAGGTTGACTTCAACAAAGCCTAAATCAGTAATACCGACCGTTACGGGTATCATTTTGAATTTCATTTTGCCCGCTTTCATTTCTTCATCTTCATCCAAAATGAAAATGAAGGATTGCTCGCCTTCTTTTATAATGGCAGCTTCCGGTACGGCAAAACCCTTTTTCTCGCCCTGCACTATGCGCCCTTCCACATACATACCCGGCAATAGGTTTTTATCCTTGTTTTCAATATCTGCCAGAACTTCCAAAGCTTTTGGGTCTGTATTGAAGGTTTTACCTACAGACCGAACGGTTGCCTTAAGCAGTTCATCTGGACGAGAGGCCGTGGAAAAATATATCTGTTGCCCTTGCTTGATTTGCTTTATGTCCTTCTCATATACTTTGAAGTTGACATAAATTTTTGAGTTGTCGCTTATCGAGAACATTTTGGATTGTTGTGCCACGTAATCGCCAAGGCTAATCATTACTTCATCCACATACCCACTTATAGGCGAGGTAATGGGAACAGCGGAATATATCTGTCCATCCGCCACTTTGTCCGGGTTAATGCTCAACAGTCTCAATTGGGACCGCAAACCATTGACGCTGGATGTTGTAGAACGAAATTTTGACTGTGCCATTTGAAATTCCTTGCCAGAAGAAACACCTTTATCATAAAGGGTCTGCTTGCGTTCAAAATCCTGTTTCAAAAAGACCAGTTCGTCATTTTTTTCCTGATAATCCTGTTGCATAGCAATGATATCTGGGTGTTCTATATATGCCAACACCTGACCTTTCTTTACGTTATCTCCAGGGATTACTTTTATGGAACTCACATTTCCACCAACAAAAGGACTTATGTTCGCCTTGTCCTGTGGGAAAAGTTCCAGCGTTCCTGTTACCTTAATGTTGTTCCCTAAATTGCGTTCCTCCAAAGGTTTCATTTCCAAACCAATGGTTTCGGCCTGTTGCTTTGTGAGTTCCACAACGCCTTCTTCCTCGCTGTGACCTTCTTCTTCTCCTTCATTGTGGCCTTCCTCGCCGTGTACATCTTCCCCAGCTTCATTGGTTTTTGATACACCTTCGGCTTCGTTATGCCCAAGTTCAGATTTTTGGGCATCATTACAACTCATAAACATAAGTGTAAATAATACGGTACTTACTAATAGTATATTCTTCATTTTTCTTTTTTTAGATTATAGATTACCCAGTTGGTATTGCAGCTCGACGAACTGCTGATTAAATTGATTTATAAACTGCAAATGGTTTTGTTTGATTCTGATAGCACTATTAAGAATTGTAATATAGTTTACATAGTCTATTTCACCTTCTTTTGATGCCAGTTCTGCCGTAGCGATTTGCTGTTCTGCCAAAAGTAATGCGCCTTCCTCATAATAGGAAAGGGTTTTTTTGGTCTTTTCCAATGATTTTAATAGTTGGGAAACCCTACTTTCGGTCATTGCTTTTTGTTCGAGATATTGGTTCTCCGCAACCATAGCATCTGCCTTGGCAGCCTTTACCCTTGATTTCTGTGGAAAGAACCAAAGCGGTATGCTAATACCGGCTTGATATGCGCTAAAGCCAGACACATCATTGTACTTCAATTTATCATAGCTTATGCTGAATTTTGGTAGGAACTCGGATTTTTCAACACCTATATTCGCTTTGCTTACTTCGGCATTTTGCATAGCATATTGAAGCAAAGGATTATTGGCTGCGGAAGCCGAATCCAAATTGGCCAAAAAATCCATTGGTTCATAGGTCAAATTCACAGTTTCAATTTCTTGGTCAATGCCCAAATACTGCTTCAATGCTCTTTTTGCAATTTCAATATCATCATAGGCTTGTTGCCTTAATACTTGAATCTGCTGATATTCGGAAGAAGCCGCAATAAACTCCAGCTTGCCTGTTTCCCCTGTGTCATAGCGTAATTCGGCAGCCGTCCTAAAGTTGGCATAAACACTGTCCAACTGTTCCGCAAAACGCAATTGTGCCTTGTTATAATTGATAAGGTCATACGCCTGCATCACATTACGAATCAATTGCTGCTCATTGACAGCATAGAATTTTTCGCCCAATTTAACCCGTTCTTTGTAGAACTTGTTTTTTGAAAAACCCGAAAGCAAATCAATATTGCCCTGTTGTACACCATACGTACTCAATATTCCTTGTTGCACCCCTTGGTCTTCTCTACCGGTATATAAAGAGGTGCTTCCTAAATCAAAACTTGTTCCTTTCATAGCCTTTTCCCGTTCAATAAAAGCTTGGCTCTCTTTAAGGGATGGATAATTTTCCTTGGCCATAGATATGGCTTCTTCCAAGGTAAGGGTTTGAGCCAACTGGTTGTCCTGTGCATTTGCTGCATTTGGGGTTAAAAAACCTCCCAAACTCAATAATATAATAATAACCGTTGCGCCTTTCTTAATGTAACTTGCGTCACCATCATTATCCTTCTTTTCTTTTCGTGATTCCAGCCAATAATAAAGAATAGGAATAACCACCAAGGTCAGAAACGTTGCCGTAAGCATTCCTCCAATGACTACTGTCGCCAAAGGCCGCTGTACTTCTGCACCACCAGAGGTAGAAATCGCCATTGGGATAAAGCCCATAATTGTTGTAATAGCTGTTAATAAAATGGGACGTAAGCGTTCGTGCGTTGCTTCGTATATTCGTTTTTTTAAGTCTGTCATTCCACTATCTTTTAATTCATTGAATTTGTTTATGAGTATGAGTCCGTTTAATACGGCAACTCCGAAGAGCACGATAAACCCGACTCCGGCAGAAATACTGAAAGGCATTCCACGAATCAACAAAACGAAAACACCACCAATGGTCGCCAAAGGCACTGCCATATAGATCATCAAGGCTTGCGTAACTGAATTTAAAGCAAAGTAAAGCAGAACAAATATTGTTAATAGAACGATTGGAACTACAATCATCAATCGGTCTGAAGCACGTTGAAGGTTTTCGAAAGAACCTCCGTAGGTTACAAAATAACCTGGTGGCAGTTTCACGTCCGTTTCCAATTTTTGTTGAATTTCCTCGACCATCGATTTTACATCGCGCCCACGAACATTGACCCCTACCGAAATACGACGAGAGGTATTGTCCCTTGAAATCTGCATTGGCCCGGGCTTATAGCTGATATCTGCAACCTCCTTTAAAGGTACTTGTGCACCGTTTGGCAGGTCTATGAAAAGGTTTTTTAAGCTATTGATGTCTTGTCTATATTCCTCTGCCAAACGAATGACCACATCAAACCTTTTTTCGCCTTCAAAAATTACACCTGCTTCTTCTCCAGAAAATGAAGCACTTACATAATCATTCAGTTTATCAATGGTTACACCGTATTGTGCCATTTTAGCGCGGTTATATACCACCGTCATTTGTGGTAAACCGCTTGTAGCTTCCACATTGAGGTCAGCCGCTCCAGGAACAGTTCTGATGACTGCTGCGATTTCCTGTACTTTGTCGGCTAACACACCCAAATCTTCTCCGTACAGTTTGATTGCCACGTCCTCACGAACACCGGTAAGCAATTCATTAAAACGAAGTTCCACGGGTTGTGTAAATACGAAATTTACGCCGGGAACGACTGATATTTTTTCTTGTATTTTTTCTATGAGTTCTTCTTTACTCTCTGCAGAAGTCCATTTACTCTTATCTTTTTCAAGAATAATATAACTATCGGCAATATCCATAGGCATTGGGTCTGTTGGTATTTCAGCCACACCAATTCTTGAAACTACTGTTTTTACTTCCGGAAACTCATTGATTAACTTCTGAAGTTTCTCTGAAGCCTCAATAGATTCTGTAAGACTGCTCCCCGGTTTTATCAATGCTTGAAATGCAATATCGCCTTCATCAAATTTAGGGACAAATTCTGCTCCCATATTGCTGAAAATAAATCCTGAAATCAAAAGCAAGGAAACCGCGCCTATAACCACACCTGCCCGAAAGCGAAGTGCAAAATTTAATATAGGCAGATAGATACGATTCAGAACATCCATAATTTTATCACTGAACCTATCAATCTTGTTTTCAAACTTGGCGAACCAACTATTTTGATTTTTAGCAGGTTTTAAAAATAATGATGACATCATTGGCACGTAGGTAAGACAAAGGATAATCGCTCCTAAAACGGCAAAACCAAATGTAAATGCCATTGGCCGGAACATTTTCCCTTCCACACCGGTCAAAAAAAGAATCGGTGTAAAAACTATAAGAACAATTAGTTGACCGAAGAAGGCAGAATTCATCATTTTACTTGAAGAATCATAGGCGATTTCATCCATTTCAGCTTGGTTGATGGCGGTTGTGGATTTTTTCATCCGTTGATGAATGTGGAAAACCGCTCCTTCCACGATAATCACCGCTCCATCTACAATAATTCCAAAATCGATCGCACCCAAGGACATTAAATTTGCCCAAATGCCAAATTGTTTCATCAAAATAAATGCAAATAATAGACATAAAGGGATTATCGAAGCTGCTATCAAGCCACCACGGAAGCTTCCCAAAAGTAAGACCAAAACAAATATGACGATTAGGGCTCCTTCTATTAGATTGTTTTTAACGGTACTTGTGGTTGCCTCAATAAGTTCACTTCGGCTTAAAAAAGCATCAATATAAACACCTTCCGGCAGGGATTTTTGAATTTCTACAATACGCTTTTCCACATTTTCAATCACGTCGCCTGGGCTTTCGCCTTTCAGCATTAAAATTTGTCCACCAACAGTTTCGTGTCCATCTTGGGTAAACGCACCATAACGCACTTGATTACCATAGCCTACTTTTTCGGCGACATCCCTTATTAAAACAGGGCTTCCTTTTTGTGTGGTTACAACTGTATTTTTCAAATCCTCGATACTTCGTGCCAATCCTTCGCCACGGATAAAATTGGCTTGGTGGTTTTTTTCAATGTAAGCACCACCAGTATTGGCATTGTTGACTTTCAAGGCTTCAAAGACCTGATTCATTGTAATTCCGAAACTTTTCAGCTTATTAGGGTTTATGGCAACTTCATACTGCTTTACGTAACCACCAAATGCATTTACCTCGACCACTCCGGGGACTAATGCCATTTGACGTTTTACAATCCAATCTTGGATGGTACGAAGCTCCATTGCGTCATATTTGTCTTCATAGCCTTCTTTTACTTTTAAGGTATATTGAAAAATTTCGCCCAGACCTGTTGTTATGGGTGCCATAAAAGGTGTGCCGAAACCTTCAGGGATTTCTCCAGCAACTTCGGTCAATTTTTCCTGTACCAATTGCCTTGGCAGATAGGTTCCAGCCTCATCCTTAAAGACAATGGTAACCACGGACAGCCCAAAACGGGACACCGAACGCAGTTCGATAACGTCTGGCAGATTGGCCATTGCCAACTCCACAGGATAGGTAACAAATTGCTCAATATCTTCAGTACCTAAATTTGGGGCAACTGTAATAACCTGTACTTGGTTGTTGGTAATATCGGGTACAGAACCCAGATTTATAGTGGCCATAGACCAAATGCCCGTACCTACAAGTGCCACTATAAAGAGCCCAATAATAAACTTGTTATTAATGGAAAATGAAATGATTTTGTTAATCATAGAAAATGTATTAATTCAGTTTAAAACTTACGATGCGAATAGGTGCAACGTATTTATATAGCAATGCCTGTCTTGAGAAGCATCACGTTAGGATATATCTATCCTTAAAAAAAACTGAATTATACTTTAGGAGGTTGCAAAAGTGATTCCAGATATCTGGAAGTGAAGTCTACTTTATGAAAGTTGAACTGTTTTTTATCTTCAAGCTTTAGTTGATTGGTTAAAGCCGAATTGTTGTTCGCAATAATTAATACTAGAGGGTGACAACATTGATGATGGGAATGGACTGGTGTATTCTCCTTATCTGGGTTATTATGATGCCCTTCATTTTTTGCATCATTGTCAATGTAATCTTCAACTACATATTCAAGGAAAGAGTCTCCATAAACTTTATGGTCTTGATAATGGGTAATAATGCTTGAAATTTCTTTAATTGGCCCACAAAAATCCATATCAATGCTAATTCCCTGAAAAAAGAATAAAATTGACATTGATATGGAAAAGAATATTTTCATAAATTTTTACAAATATACAAATTAATCGATGCACAGGTTGTGCAAAGATTAATCAGCAGTATGAAATCAGAAATTAATCACACTATTTAATGTATCATCTGCCTCTTTGTGGATGAAGTTTGTTTGATAGCGTATGGTTGTTGTGAAAGAAAAATGTCAATATAATTTTTACAGCATTTGAATAGGAATTTGTAATAGGCTCTTTAACACCGCAATGAAATATTACAGAATTGGATGTGTGAAATAGGTTTTCAAATAACATTCTTGGGTAATCGTCATTGTCCATAAGCCAATTCACGGTCTCATCTTCACTCTCAAAAGTTCGTGTTACACTATCATCTGGCTCAAGATTATTTACGAAGAAGGAAACTGTAGATTTACCATAGATACGTTGTTTATCTGAAAACACGTATTGCGTAACCTCATAAATTAAAATGGCAATACTTGACTTGTAAATTCTTTGAATATTTCGCTCGCTAATGCCTTATCAAATGCCTTGGCTGTTACTAAATCGCCAAGTTTCGATTTTAATAATTGACCAAATGACTTTTTGCTCAAATGCGGAATGTCATCGCGAAGCTCATCGAACTCGTCGAAAATAATTTGCTGTCCAAAACCTAAACCTTCAATTTTCGAGAGAACCTGTTTTATAAGTTCTTTCAGTTCCTCATCGGAATTACTAATTTTGGAATAGTCCGTTGTCTGGGCTTTTCTTGATTGCTCAATGGCATATTTACCTTCCAATTTCAGTTTGGCATTTACATTCCTGCCATTCATACATTCAATAAATCCTCGGTTTTCAAGCATTCTTCCATAGTCCCAATCTTCGCCACGACCGTTTAATTTAATTCCATTGCCTTCAAGAATCCAGTTAATAGAATGGTATTTACCATCTTTATAAAGGTCATATAGTTTTGAAAGTATTAGTTCGAGTATGCCTTCGGTGTCAAGATTTTGACGTTCATTCAAATCAATTTCATCTGGCCTTACAATTGCATCTGAAATGAATAACATTTTCAAGTAGTAGTCAAGCCCGTTGATTTCATCTTTTAGGGCTTGAATTTCATTTTTAATTTTTTGGTCAGTCCCTAATTTAAAGCCAGTATTATATCCTCTTTGAGCTTTAAACTCATTTGCAAAATTTCTGTTTTCTGGTTCAAAAGATGCTCGAACATAGCTAACAACAGTATTTTCCCAAGATTGTTTTTCTTCCTTAAAATTATTAAATTCATCTTCTGTTTTTGAAGACCTATATTTATCGACAATTGCATTTCCAGTAGATACAAACCCATCGATTTCTTCTTTAAAATCTTCCCATTTTACCTTTATAATCATACACACTATTTTAGTCTGTAAAGGTAGTGGAATGAAAATGCAAACTGTTAAAATCTCAATTGAAGATTTCAACAGTTAGTAAATGCTTATAAAATTTCATCAACCAATTTTTGATTTGAGAAGCGCCATATCATCACTCACTTTCCTCTCAACGACCCTTGCATAGATTTGTGTTGTGGATAGTTTGGTATGCCCTAATAATTTAGATACTGTCTCTATTGGAACACCATTGCTTAAAGTTACTGTGGTAGCAAAAGTATGGCGCGCCATATGAAAAGTCAGGTTTTTTTTGATACCACATAGGTCAGCGATTTCCTTTAAATAACTGTTCAATTTCTGATTAGATAACTTGGGCAAAAGATTGGATGTGTCATTGGTTCTATAATGGTCTTTGTATTTATCTATTAAGATTGCAGCTTTGGGTAATAGTGGAATTTTGAATGGTGCACCTGTTTTTACTCTTTCGGCCATTATCCAAGGACTACCATCTATACCCATTACAATATTATCTTCATTTAATTGTACAATGTCAACATAAGAAATACCGGTGTAACAACTAAAAACAAATAAATCTTTCACAACCATAAGACGCTCTATGGAAGAAGACAAATCTTCAATACTTAATAATTCAAAATCTGTAAGGAAACCACGTTCTTTCTTTTCAATTTTCATTTTAAAATTGACAAACGGGTCTCTTTCAATCCATTTCATCCGATAGGCAAGAGTAACCATTCTGCGTAAACGCTTAATATGCTTCATTGCGGTATTATTGCCAATTTTAGATTGTCCGCTTTTAGGTACATACGACCGAAGAAAATCTTCAAAGCCCACGATAAAACCATATTCAAGATTGAAAAGTGGGATGTCTGTCAGTTTGTATTCCTTTAGAATATATTCCATCATATAACGTTGACTGGTCTTATATTGACCCATCGTATTCCTATGCAACTTATGTTGCATCTTTTCATTGTAGTAATCAACAAGGTTTTGAAAGGAAAAACGTGTTTTATCTTCGCCTAAAAATTTGGCTTTGACCATTTGGGAAGTGAAAGGCACTTCATCCCTCTTGAAATCTTCGTAAATCCTATATACTTTTGATTGTACTTCGTTCAAGTAAAGATTGAGAATACGGGAATCCTTATCGGTCCCACTTGCTCTTTGTAGTTTTTCATCCCAAGTAGAAATATTGATTTTCTTCTTGAGACTAATGTTGACACGTTTACCGTTTAAGGTAACCCGAATGTAGATATTTGCTTTGTTGTTTACAGCACGTTTTCCGTACACCCAAAACAATATTGAAAATGTTGATGAAGTTCGCATAATTGTCGTCTTTAATGATTAAACATTTAGTGAGACGAAAGTCAAATCAACTATACTAACACCAGTAAGTTACGTCAATCTGTCAACATAATCGCAGATAAAAAAATATGTTGACGATTTGTGACCTTTTAGATGCAAATGATATGAAATTATATGATTGCCCTAAAAACATAAAACCTTGCAAATCATAAGATTTACAAGGTTTTGAGGAAATTTGATTTCCCATTTAGCGGTCTGGACGGGACTCGAACCCGCGACCTTCGCCGTGACAGGGCGACATTCTAACCAACTGAACTACCAGACCGTTGCTTAATTGCGAGGGCAAATATACATTGCATTTTTAATTTGGCAAACAAAAAACTGAAAAAATAAATAATGTTTCGCGATAAAAGACAAAAGACTGCTGCGCTTTTAGAATCTAGAACAAAGACTAAACTCCAACTAACTGAGAAACAGTATAAAAATCATTGAACGAAATTATAATTTAGTGAAGTTTATAAATTTTAAAAATCCTATAAATCCAGTAACTCAATCGAACTCATAAAATTTAAATCGAACATCAGTCAAATCCTAAATAAATTTCTGGCGCTCTATCATGTAGGTCGTCAATATACTATTAAAACCAGCATTAATATCGGCTTCAACATATTTAATGCGGTATTGCCCACACTTAATCTTTAAGTCCGTAAAGTAATCCTTGACGGCCTTTTCGTAGTTTTCTTTGATATTATCTGCATATAAGTTGATATGATCTCCTGTCTCCACATCAATAAATCGTTTTGGCCTGTTATCAAAATCAAAGGCTTCTTCTTTTGATTTATCAAACACATGAAATAAAACCACTTCATGCTTGTTGTGCTTTAAGTGACGTAAAGCTTCAAACAATTTCTCATCGTCTTCCGAAGTTTGAAACATATCCGTAAATACAAAAATCAACGACCTGCGATGAATCTTTTCAGCAATTTGATGTAAATAGCGGTAGGTTTCCGTGGTTTTAGTTTCAAGCTTAGAAACCACAGCCTCACTCAACTTATGCAATAACATCTGATGATGACGTTCACTACCCTTCTCTGGCGCATAAAAATCATAGTCATCGCTATAAATACTCAACCCAACAGCATCGCGTTGCTTTTTAAGAATGTGCATCAACGACGCACTTGCCAATGCCGAAAATGCAATTTTATTAAGATTATCAATGGTTGTACCAGCCGTTTCTGGGTAATGCATAGAACTGCTATTATCTAATATAATATGGCAACGCAAATTGGTTTCCTCATCATAACGCTTGGTGTATAAACGGTCGGTTTTGGCATACAATTTCCAATCTATGTGCTTGGTACTCTCACCTTGATTATAAATTTTATGCTCAGCAAATTCAGCCGAAAACCCATGAAATGGACTTTTATGCATCCCAGCAATAAAGCCCTCCACGACTTGTTTCGCTAATAATTCCAGGTTTTTAAAACCTCCTGCTTTATTGAGTTCTTGTTGTATGTTCATCACTTCCTAACCTTCCCAAAGGGAAGGAAATAGCTACTTGTGTTATTATTTCGTGTAAAAAATCTATCCAGCCTCAATTCTTCCAGCTTTCTCCTTCAAACTTCCAGCTTCGAGCTACGTGCTTCATGCTTTCTGCCCCAAACTAAAAAAGGTTCACCATATTGGCAAACCTTTTATCATTTCTTTTAGAGTATGGACTATAAAAGTGCGTCGATTGCGTCTGAATAGGCATTTTTAGGTGCAACACCTACTTGGCGACCCACAACTTCTCCGTTCTGAAAAATCAAAACCGTAGGTATGTTTCTAACACCATATTTCGCAGCAAACTCTTGGTTCGCATCAACATCAACCTTACCAACTACAGCTTTACCATCGTATTCTGTGCTGATTTCATCAATGATTGGCCCAACCATACGACAAGGTCCACACCAAGCAGCCCAAAAATCAACCATCACTGGCTTCTCACTCTTTAATACCGTTTCTTCAAAGTTTGCATCTGTTATTTCTAATGCCATAATATTTATTGTTTATTGTATTGTACTTCGCTTTTCTTCCACCATAGTTATCATGGAATTACAAAATTAGTCAAAATATTTGGCAAACCTTACATTGGCATTATTTGTTTTGGTTATGGTTAAATTGAACGATTGTATGGTAAGTTTATTTTGGGAGCATGAATCAGGCTTTACTCATAATCATCATTTAAAGTTAATGATTGCCTGAATATTCATTTAACTACTCGTTCTCTCCGAGGAGCTCAAACAGTGAGCCTGCACTGAGCGCAGCCGAAGTGTTCAATCCCTGTCTGCCGACAGACAAACTTTACGCAGCAACAGAAAAACTATTTATGCAACTTTTTAGTTACTTATTAAAATTAATTGTATAAATTAGCAACCATAAAGTTGCGTATTAATCTAAAAAACGAACATTATGAACAACACAATCACAAAAGAAAAGGTTTTCCAACATCCCATAGACAAGGTTTGGAATGCCATTACCAAAGCCGAAGAACTATCCACATGGTTTTTAAAAACCAATTTTAAAGCTGAAAAAGGCTATCACTATACCTTTAGTTCTGAGCCTAACGAAAAAGGTTGCACCAATATAATCGGCATTGTAAAAGAAGCCAACCCTTATACCTTAATTTACACTTGGATTGTCGAAGGTACCAACGTAGAAACCACCGTAACTTGGAAACTGGAAACTATTCCAGAAGGCACAAAACTATTCTTAGAACATTCTGGTATCGAAAATTATGCTGGCGAAACAGCCATTACCATGTTCGAGAGTTTTAATGGTGGTTGGGACAATTGTATGAGTGGTTTAACCACCTATTTAAAAGAAGAAGTGAATGCAAGATAATATCACCAAACTATTTAAAGCCATTGCAGACCCAACAAGGCGTGACATTTTTCATGCCTTAGTCATCGCAACCTCAGCATTATCCATTACGCAAATATCCAATCAATTTGAAATGACCAGACAAGGGGTTACCAAACACATTAAAGTATTAAAGGATGCTGGTTTGGTTGCTATCAAAGAAGACGGCAGAAATCGCTTTTGTATTGCCGACCCAAAACCACTTAAGGAAGTGAATAAATGGATGCAGTTTTATGCGCAGTTTTGGGATGATTCTTTAGGTAATTTAGAGGGGTTTTTGGATGGGAAGACGGTTTAATGATAAAAATCATTATGGCTATTTTGTCTTACACCCCTAAAGTCCCCTAAAGGGGACAATTCACTCAGTTGAGTTATAGGAGTGTCACCTTGAGCGGACTTTAGGGGTGTTTTTTTCATTGGCTAAACCTATCAGTAAGATAAATAACGGAAAATTATTAACAGAAAACACAAGCAATCGCAAACCCACAGCGTGGCTACATATTAATAAATATCTAATGGGACATTTATTTTTAGCTCCATAGGTGCGACATATTTTATGATCATGTCACTCCTCTGGAGCTTACAAAAATAATAAATCATATTTCTATTAATATAAAACTCCTCTGGAGTTTACATTCAATTTGAAATGACCAGCCAAGGGGTTACCAAACACACTAAATATTAATTAATGCTAATTTGGTCAAAACAAAATAAGATTGTCGCAATCGCTTTTGACTTGCAGATCCAAAACCGCTAAAAGAAGTTAATAAAAGGATAGAATTTTATGCGCAATTTTGGGATGATTCTTTGGATAATTTCGGTGGTTATTTGTACAGTAAAGAGCTTAAATTTTTAAGGACTTCATAGTAAAAATTTAGAATTAAACCAACAATTAACTTTAATGGACTCAGCCAACATGATTATTCTTACTCCAACTATCAATTCTTTTCTGAATCTCTTTTTTAGGAAGTCGATTATTTAAAAGATTTAGTTGTATAATTTTCTCAACAGCTACTTCAAAAATGATTAATTCCTGACTTAAGAATTCATCAAAAAGATAAATTATTCCTCTAACTTCTAAATCATCCTTACTAGCTTGTTTTCTTAATTTTCCATCACCTGTTAGTAATACACCTGAAAGTTTTTTACTATAATACCAAACAGAACAATCTTCAAAACTTAATCCACTACTGTTTTCTAGTATTATATTGATACCTTGAAAATCCTCAATTGCTATCGTTTCGATAATTCCAAGTTTATTTGATTCACTTAATTCAGTAATTGGTGCTCTTTGTTTGTCATTTAATTCTTCAATGACAAAATCGGTAGTGTATAAATCAAAATTTAGTTTTGAAAAAGCTTCTAGAAGTTCGAGTTTAACTAAGTCTATTAAAATATTAGCATCATTAATTATTATTTTCATAATGCATATAATCTATATCAATGAACTTTCTTTAACGGATTCTATATTCTTGTTCAATAATGATGAAGCTTTACTTATTGAGATGTTTTCTTGAGAAAGCGCTCTATAAACTAATTGTTCAAATCTGTTAGATTTTTCTGGGGTTTCAAATCTCGAAGCATTTACTTCTCTATTTAAAGATGGGTTAAATCTAGTCCTTTTGTAAAAATCAGTATGACGTTGTTTGCTTAGAATTCCTGAGTCAACAAGTCTGTAAACTATGGCAGGAATACTAATTCCATATTTTTTTTGAGTTGAAATTAACTCTGCAAGAGTTATATGGTTTCTTTTACCTCCAAATTCTCTTATAACAATTTCCTTAGGAAAAAGGAATTCAGCAGCAAACTTATTACAAAATTGTTCTTCTTGTTTAGTCTCACAATCGTGAAGATTTAATAATAAATGCCCTAATTCGTGAAGTAAAGTAAATCTTTTGCGTTCTACTGGAAAATTACCATTAACGACAATCACAGGAAATTTACCATTAACATAGGTTGCTAATCCATCAAATTTATCATCAACATCATATAATTCAATTACTTTTATCTCTTTATCTTCCAAAAGTTGAATTATGTTATGAATAGGGTCAATTCCAATTTTCCAATCATTTCTTAGTTTTAAAACTGCCTTTTCTACATCTTCAATTTTGCTAATCTTGATATTTTCAATAGCATTTTTAAACCTATAATCAATTGATAAGGTATCTTCTAACCAAATGTAATTTTCTAAGTTGATTCTTATTTGCTCTTTTAAAGAATTTAGTTTTTTTAAAGAAAAATTTGATTTTTTTATGAAGTTTATTTCTCCTAATTCTACTTGAAAAGAATTAAAGAAATAATCCATTTTTAAACCAAATAGTTTAGACAACTTTAGGAATTTTGAGCTAGTTGGAATTGCGTCACTATTTTCATACTTGCTTATCATTTGTTTAGACACACCTAATTCGTCTGCAACATGTTGTTGTGACAAACATTTAAGTATTCTTGCACTTTTAATGCGATTAGCAACTAAGTTTTTCATTTTGACTTTTATTGGTTGACAAATCTACATAAATTTAATGTCTTGTCAACTATTTTCAAAATTATTAACTAAGTTTTATATGTTTATCAACCACAAAAATACTTATAAGCTCTCAAATAATTTTTCTAATTCAACTTATACATCACATCATGCTCTTTCAAACCGTCCAATAGTTCCTGCGAAATCTTAACCTTATTCTTTCGACTTGGCATTTGTACTTTTATTTTTTCAGCATTATCATACACCACAAAATTTAAGGTTTGACTGCCTTCATGGAATTTTATTAAATCGTAAAGCACGGAAATTGTATCTTGCTCCAAATCCCTAATATTAAGTTGTATGGATAATTTCTTGGCGTAGGTATCCATCACATCATGCAACAATTGGAAACTGTTAAACTGAATTCTTGGATCGCCTTTTTTACCCGTATCCCTATTGACCCAACCTTCGCGCACAAAGGCGCGCACATACACAAATGAATTAATCACAAAAAAGTGTCTGAACTTTAAATAATCCTCTCCAAAAATCCTGAACTCGTGGCTATCAGTATAATCTTCAATCGTAAAAATTGCCCAACCTTTACCTTGCTTACTCACACGATGTTGCACGTCTGTTACCACACCTCCAAATGTGACTTCTTTATTGACAATGGCTTCCAAATTATTAAAATGAGCGACCACGCCATTGCAAAAGGTTTTCATTTCAATAGCAAAATCATCTAAAGGGTGACCAGAAATATAAATCCCAACCACTTCCCGTTCGCGCGATAGTTTTTCCATCGTTCCCCAATCTTCACAAGGTGGCACCACAGGTTCGGCAATTTGCACATCACTCGCCTCACCAAACAAACTCACCTGTGCCGAATTTTCATTTTCTTGATGCTTGGCACCATATTTTACAGCTTTTTCCAAAAAGGTAATACCATCGCCGTCGTGCGCAAAATATTGGGCACGGTGCGTATCTGCAAAACAATCAAAGCCACCTGCATTTGCTAAACCTTCAAAGGCTTTTTTGTTGGCGGCTCGCAAATCGATACGTTTGGCTAAATCGAAAATGGATTTATAATTCCCATCTTCCTTCCGGTTTTCTACTATGGTTTTTACAGCACCATGACCCACGCCTTTGATCGCTCCCATTCCAAAACGAACGGCATTGTCTTTATTTACCGAAAACTTATAGTAACTCTCATTGACACTTGGTCCCAAAACCGGTAATCGCATCCTCTTACATTCTTCCATAAAGAAGGTGACGGATTTAATATCGTTCATATTGTTAGATAAAACCGCAGCCATATATTCTGCTGGATAATGGGCTTTTAAATAGGCGGTTTGGTAAGCAATCCATGCATAACAGGTGGAGTGCGATTTGTTAAAGGCGTAACTCGCAAAGGCTTCCCAATCCTTCCAGATTTTCTCTAGTTTTTTGGCATCTAATCCTTTGGCACTTGCCTGCTCAATAAATTTTGGTTTCATCTTATCCAAAACCGCAATCTGCTTTTTACCCATCGCTTTTCTCAAAACATCGGCTTCACCTTTGGTAAAATCAGCCAATTTTTGGGATAGCAACATCACTTGCTCTTGGTACACCGTAATACCGTAGGTTTCCTTGAGATATTCTTCCATTTCTGGTAAATCGTAGTCAATCTCTTCATCGCCATGTTTTCGCGCAATAAAACTCGGAATGTATTCCATCGGCCCTGGACGATAAAGGGCATTCATGGCAATTAAATCATCAAAAACCGTTGGCTTCAAGTTCTTCATGTGCTTTTGCATGCCAGGCGATTCATACTGAAACACACCAACCGTTTCACCGCGTTGGAAAAGTTCATATGTTTTTTCATCGTCTAGCGGAAAGCTATCAGGATCTAAATCTATATCGTGTTTCGCCTTTACAATTTTAACGGTATCCTTAATCAGCGTCAAGGTTTTTAATCCCAAGAAATCCATTTTCAACAAGCCTGCACTTTCCACTACAGAGTTATCAAATTGGGTGACATATAAATCGGAATCCTTAGCCAAAGACACAGGCACATAATTGGTAATATCACCTGGCGTAATAATTACACCACAGGCATGAATTCCCGTATTACGAACCGAACCTTCCAAAATTCTGGCTTGGTTGATGGTTTCGGCCTGTAAATCTTCACCATCAGAAATATTGAGCAATTCATTGATTTTCTCTAAATCTTCAGCCCTAAATTTCTTGGCGAGTTCCTTTTCGTCTAAACCAAAAATCTTTCCGAGTTTGGACATCAGCGGAATTAATTTGGCGATATGGTCGGCTTCATTTAACGGTAAATCCAAAACTCTGGCTGTATCCCTAATCGACGATTTGGCTGCCATGGTACCGTAAGTAATAATTTGTGCCACTTGATTGGAACCATATTTTTCAATCACATAATCCATAACACGACCACGACCTTCATCATCAAAATCGATATCGATATCTGGCATGCTTACACGATCTGGATTTAGGAAACGCTCAAAAAGTAAATCGTACTTAATAGGATCGATATTAGTAATCCATAAACAATAAGCCACCACAGAGCCAGCCGCAGAACCACGACCAGGACCAACGGACACATCCATTTTTCGAGCTTCGCGAATAAAATCTTCTACAATTAAGAAGTAACCAGGATAACCTGTATTTTCAATAACACTTAATTCAAAATCGAGACGTTCTGCAATTTCTGGCGTGATGTCTCCATAGCGTTTTTTAGCGCCTTCGTAGGTTAAATGTCTTAAATAGGCATTTTCACCTCGTTTGCCTTCGTCCTTTAAATCGTCTTCATGTTTAAATTCATCAGGAATGTCGAAAGCCGGCAACAATACATCACGAGCCAACTCGTAAGGTTCAATCTTATCGACCACTTCTTGGATATTCACAATCGCTTCAGGCACATCCCTAAACAACGCCTTCATTTCTTCAGTCGATTTAAAATAATACTCTTGGTTTGGCAATCCATAACGATAACCGCGACCACGACCAATTGGTGTCGCTTGTTTTTCGCCATCTTTTACACACAATAAAATATCGTGAGCATTAGCGTTTTCTTGCTCAACATAATAGGTATTGTTGGTTGCTACTAATTTAACCTCATGCTTTTTAGCTAACTGAATCAACACAGGATTCACACGATTTTCATCTTCCTGATCGTGACGCATTAACTCAACATATAAGTCGTCTTGAAAGGTGTCTTTCCACCATAGCAAGGCTTCTTCAGCTTGATTTTCACCAACATTCAACACCTTACTCGGCACCTCACCATAAAGGTTTCCTGTTAAACAAATTAAATCGTCTTTATATTTTTCAATGAGTTTTTTATCGATTCTAGGAACGTAGTAAAATCCCTCGGTAAAGGCTGCAGACGATAATTTTGCCAAATTGTGATAGCCTTTTTTATTCTTGGCCATGAGCACAATTTGATACCCATTATCTTTTCGGGTTTTGTCTTCGTGGTTTTCACAGACAAAGAATTCACAACCAATAATTGGTTTGATTATTTTTCCCTTTTTTTCTAAACCAGCTTCTTTGGCTTGTTTGTGTTGTGCCTTGACACCTTTATTATGATTGGAAACCGCACTCACAAAATGAAAAGCGCCCATCATATTACCATGATCCGTCAACGCCACGGCTGGCATATTTTCTTTGGCTGCAGCTGCTACTAAATCTTTTATGCTGATTGTAGATTGGAGAATTGAAAATTGGGAATGGTTATGCAGATGCACAAAATCAACCTCTTTTATTTGCGATGCCGCTTCCTTATCAATAGTTGTCGTGACCGCTTCGGATTGTTCTTTTTGAAGTCTGGCATTGATTTTAGCACTTTCCCTCTTAAGATTAATATGTTTTAAGCCGATAAGTTGGATTTCAGCAGGATTTTCTTGTGTAAACTTTTCAAAATAATCAGGCTGAACATCGAGCTGTTCCTTGGTATATTGCTTTCGTCTTATTAATTCTAAAAAGCAACGTGTAGTGGCTTCAACATCGGCTGTGGCATTGTGTGCTTCAGCAAACGGTTTATTGAATAAGTATTGATGTAATTCGGTAAGTGTTGGAAGCTTAAACTTTCCATAACGTCCACCTGGTAATTGACATAATTCTGCGGTATGTTCCGTACAGGTATCTAAAACAGGTAATTCTTGAAGTGGGTTTGCGACGTTTTCACGTACAAACTCGGCTCCCATAATATTCAGATCGAAGGTTACATTTTGTCCGACAACAAATTTTGTTTTGGACAAGGCGAGATTGAATTTCTCTAGAACTTCGGACAATGGTACGCCTTGTTCTTGGGCTAATTCGGTTGAAATCCCGTGGATTTTTTCAGCATCATAGGGAATATTGAAACCTTTTGGTTGCACCAAATAATCTTGATGCTCGATACAATTTCCCATAGCATCATGCAACTGCCATGCAATTTGGATACATCTTGGCCAATTATCAGTATCTGTAATTGGTGCATCCCAACGCTTTGGTAATCCTGTGGTTTCGGTATCGAATATTAAGTACATGCTCTAGAGTTCAAAAGTTTAGGGTTTAAAGTTCAAAGTTACCATCCGAACATTGAACGAGATGCTGACATCGAAGATTCATGAATACCTTAATTTGAAGTACATATCAATGAATAAACGAGTTCAGCATGACAAAGTAAAATAGCTTATAAAATTACGTAGAATTTGTACTTTTTAGAAATGAAGTTGTGAAGAGTTTTGAACATAAAAAAAGCCAGTCTAAAAAGACTGACTTTTCTTAATTACTCTAGTATGATGATTACGATACTAATTCTTCATGCATTTTTTCAGTATTGATTGACGCTTGTATGGCGTTCTTATGCTTTATCAGTAAGCTATCTATACTTGGTGGTAAGTTCCGCTCTTGTATTAAGTCATTATAGACTTCCAAACTTTCCTCTTCACCTTTAATGGCTTCCTCTAAAATCGCTTCTTCGTTATTAGAACTAAAAGTCGATTTTAAACTCATCCAATTTCTATGCATTGTGCCTTTAAAGCTTCCTGAATCTTCTGGAATTTCTCCGTATTGTAAGATTTCAGTTCTTAGTTCTTTAGCAAATTCGCTTCGTTCAGAAGCTCTTCTTTTAAAGAACATTTTAAGATTTTTGCTTTAGACATTATCAATAGCATTTAGATACCCTTTCTCAGCATCATAATTTTTGATTAATAGCTCGTTTAATTTATTTGAAATTTCTTCTGTATACTTCATTTTGTCTCGTTCATTTAAGATTTCAATAATTTCTTTTAAGTTGCCTACTGTTTTACAACTGATTTTAATATACCAATCATAGTAAGAAAAATCGAACAAATTAACATCTTTAACAAAGACTTATAAATCTTTAACAAAAAAAACGCTACTCAATAAATAAGTAGCGCTTTTTCTATAACATTTGAAATTTTTTATGCCTGTAAATAATCTGGAACGCCATCGCCATCCGTATCAACAGCATCATCCGGATTTCCGTCTCCATTTGGATCGGCATTCTCATTGATGGTTAGAATACCATCTCCATCATCATCATTATCTAAATAGTCAACATCCATATCACCATCCGTATCTGCTGGGTTACCATCTTCGTCAACCGCTTCATATTGTGTTAATATACCATCACCATCGTCATCATTATCTAAATAATTCGCAATACCATCACCATCAGTATCGTCGTTAGTTTTATCTCCATCACCATTAAAGTCTTCAAAAACGTTTGGTACACCGTCATTATCATCATCCGCACAGTCTAAAGCATCGATTTCCATTTGAATACTTCCGTCTTCATCGCCGCAAATCTGAATTTGCTCTTGTAAATAGAGTAAATATTGTGCACATTTTTCATTATAATTACCAATGGTTGCATTGGTTAACTGGGATTCCGCTTCAATAGCATTATCAGTGGCATACTCACAAGGAAAGGCACAAGCATTTAAATCATCGATCGTGGTTTGTATAACGCCATCAACATCTCCGCAATAACTGCGCTGTGTATTCAATGCTGCTATATAATTGCTACAAGCAGCTTCATAATCTGTTCTATTTATAAACTCTAAATTTGGAGAAAATGTTGCTTGGTACGCTATCAATGCTTCATCAGCAAGTATTTCCACATCTTCACATGCAATAGGATTTGCTGGAATAGTTCCAGAAAACAGCGGAACTTTATAAAAGATGCCGCCATAAATGGGATTTTCTACCGTGCCTTCATTGGTAGCTCCAGTAAAATTTACTTCAGCACCAGAAGCACTATAGGCATTGAAACGAAATGTTCCAGTAAATGTATTGTCTAAAATTTCGTCGAGTCTAATTACACCATAATCTCCATAATCTGGATCTGTTCCATTAGGATTATTAGTAGAATACACCGTACCATCGGCTCCAGTAAACCTAGCTTCCATAGATTCTACACTACCTAAATAATATTCACCAACGGCTGCTGTTGGTAAGAACAGTTCTAAAGTTTGAGCATTATTTATTCCTGTTATGGTTAAAAAACCGGAGTCGTCTATACTTGCAGAAAATGCTTGAGCTCTCCACGGTTGATTGTTAAGAGTGCCTTGAAACGCAGGAGAATTAAATTGTACTTCATCACCACAACTGAATACCGAAAGAAAAACAAGAGATAAGAGGATTAATTTTTTCATTTGCAAAAGGGTCTTTTATCTTTGCTCCAAATATAACGAAACAAGAATGTCAAAAGTATAATTTTTTTTATTATTGTCACAGTCTTGGTTTTTTCTTTTCGTTTAAACGCAATAAAACCCTATAATAACTTATATACTCTTCGTCTTTTCTCCATAAAGTAGTTTTAATTTGGTCTTTTTATCTTCTCGCAACAATTTATGGCTGTAAAAAAATAAAACGATCTTAGATCTAAATGCCAAAATGCATTTTTAATTCAAATAAATATATTATCTTTGCGCCCTCATTAATAACAGAGGTCGAGAACCTCACTAATTAATTATTATGCCTGTAAAAATTAGATTACAAAGACACGGTAAAAAAGGAAAACCTTATTACTGGATCGTAGCAGCGGATTCACGCGCTAAAAGAGATGGTAAATACTTAGAGAAACTAGGTGCTTACAATCCAAACACCAATCCTGCAACTATCGAATTAGATGTTGACGGAGCTGTAACATGGTTACAAAACGGTGCACAACCAACCGATACTGCAAAAGCAATTTTATCTTATAAAGGAGCGATGCTAAAAAATCATTTAGCTGGTGGTGTTAGAAAGGGAGCTTTAACTGAAGAGCAAGCTGAAGAAAAATTCAACGCTTGGTTGGAGGAAAAAGCAGCTAAGATTGAAGCTAAATCTGAAGGTTTGTCTAAAGCAGATGCTGATGCAAAAGCTAAAGCACATGAAGCTGAAAAAGCTGTAAACGAAGCACGTATCGCTGCAGCCGCACCAGTTGTTGAAGAGGAAGTTGCTGAAGGAACTGAAGCTACATCTGAAGATGCAAAAGCATCTAACGAAGAAGAATAAAAAAATTATTTTTTATACTTTTAAACCCTGACATGTAACGTCAGGGTTTTTTGTTTACATAAAACTTATAAATGATTTTATGTATTAATCCTCATGCAAATGGGGATCTCAATAAATTTACAAATAACACAAAGAGATCCTGAACCAACACTTCGTCAAGCGCAGTGTGATAGTTCAGGATGACAAATAAAATTTGTCATGAAAAAAGAAGAATGTTTTTATTTAGGTAAAATCGTAAAAAAATACAGCTTTAAAGGAGAACTTTTAGCAAAACTAGACACTGATGAACCTGATTTGTACGATAACCTAGATGCTATTTTTATCGATCTCAGAGGAAATTTGGTACCTTTCTTTATTGAATCCTCTCAATTACATAAGTCAAATCTACTCCGTTTAAAATTTGAGGACGTCAATACGGAAGCTGATGCAGATGCTTTAATAAAAACTGAATTGTATTTACCTCTAGATTTATTACCTAAACTAGAAGGTGATAAATTTTATTTCCACGAAGTCATAGGTTTTACAATAAAAGACAAAAATTATGGCAAAGTTGGTGTTCTAAAAGGCATCAACGATTCTACCGCACAAGCTTTATTTGAAATCGATAGAGATGGTATCGAAATTCTTATTCCTATGAATGATGAATTTATAGTTAAGGTAGATCGGAAAAATAAAACCATCGAGGTAGATACTCCTGAAGGGTTGATTGATCTTTATATGGGATAAATTCCAAATTTATGACAAAGCCTTTCAAATTCAAACAATTCACAGTCAACCAAGACCGTTGTGCAATGAAAATTGGTACAGACGGCGTTTTACTCGGTGCTTGGACTTCTATAGAGAATAATCCCTATTCCGTTTTAGATATTGGTGCAGGGACTGGTGTCTTATCTTTAATGATTGCACAGCGAAGTGATGCAGAGACTATCGAAGCCCTAGAAATTGACGATGATGCCTTTGAACAATGCTCCGAAAATTTTGAAAACTCGGATTGGGCGGATCGTCTATTTTGCTATCATGCCTCGTTATTGGAATTTGTTGAAGAAATTGAAGACAAATACGATCTCATCATTTGTAATCCACCTTTTTATTCCGAAGATTATAAAACGGATAGCAAAGCAAGAGATTTAGCACGATTTAATGATGCCATGCCCTTTGAACATTTGATTTATGCCGTGGTAAATTTATTATCGGACACAGGGTTATTCTCCGTGGTCATCCCCTATAAAGAAGAAACTAACTTTGTAAATTTAGCTTCAAAAGTAGGCTTATTTCCTAAACGCATACGTCATGTAAAAGGGAATCCTAATTCAGAAATTAAACGAAGTTTGTTAGAGTTTTCGTTTGAGGAAACTGAAATTAAAACTTCCGAGTTAGTCATAGAAACTGCCCGACATCAATATACGGAAGCTTACATTAATTTGACTCAAGAATTTTATCTTAAAATGTAGTCCACAACACTTTTTTGTTGAACTCTTCTTTTGCTTTATAGCGTCTTTTAGCGATTAATAGTATAGAATTTGGTTTAAAACCTCAGTTTTTCCTAAATTTTCCAGTAATTTTATACTGAACACGTTTAGAAAAAATGCTTTGAGCAATCCAAAAATTGATATTTCCGGTACTAATTTAATAAAGACACTTTTAATAACTGGAGGTATTCTGGCACTGATTTACTTTGGTAAAAGCCTAATTATGCCCTTATTAGTTGCTGCAATAATTGCTATTATACTTGATATCGCTGTAAAGAAACTCAAATCACTTGGACTACCTAAGTGGCTTTGTATTACAGTATCCGTTTTGTTAATGCTGATCATTTTTTCTCTGCTCTTTTGGCTTATAAGCTCGCAAATTAATAACATGGGAGATGACTGGCCTGCTATCAAAGAAAAAGCGACAGAAAAATTAAATACGTTTTCCCAATGGGCAAACAAAGAATTGGGCTGGGATTACAAAGATTACATTGAGAACAATAAAAAACTAGTTCAAAAAGCTGAAGAATTCGCTAGTGCTTTTCTATCTTCATTAATGAATCTACTATCGCAATCCTTCATTATTTTTATTTACATCATTTTGTTTTTGATGCAAAAGAAGCAATTCATTAATTTCTTTAAAAAACTTTTTACCAATAACGAAGCGATAAATTCCCTTTTAAAAAATGCCGCCAATAATGTGAACGGTTATTTTCTGGGAAAAGGCAAAATTATGCTATTTCTCTTCGGGATTTACTATCTCGGATTTACTATTGGATCCGTGCCTTACGCCTTATTTTTAGCATTATTTGCTGCCCTTTTTTCCATTATTCCTTATTTGGGTAATTTCATTGGAGGAGGCGTCGCTGTTATACTTTCCTTTTTATATGCAGGCCAAACACCTGCGTTAATTGTGATTGGTGTTGTTAGTGCAGCGCAATTGATAGAAAACTATTTACTGACACCATGGATTATTGGTGATGAAATCAACTTAAATCCATTTATCACCATTTTTGGAGTTATCTTATTTTCTGCCATTTGGGGAATCGTTGGTGCCGTTATTTCCTTACCGCTAATTGGTGTTTTAAAAGTAATTTTTGACCATACCAAAGGCATGGAAGCCTACGCTTATATTCTGAAAAAAGATGATTGACACAAGCATACACACTTAATTAAGCCTAATCTTTTTATTAAATTTTAGTAAATATTTAAGCTTTCTCATCCACTTAAAATTACAATTTAAATTGTTAGCTGAAAACGTTTTCGTTACTTTTGCTTTCATAAATTAAACAACAAATGAAACCAGATTTATTCGAAGCACCAGATTATTATAACCTTGATGAATTATTGACTGAAGAGCACAAATTAGTGCGCGATGCCGCAAGAGAATGGGTAAAGCGTGATGTGTCTCCAATTATAGAAGAAGCGGCTCAAAAAGCAGAATTTCCGAAGTCAATTATTGGAGGTTTAGCAGAAATTGGCGCATTCGGCCCTTACATTCCAGAAGAATATGGCGGTGCAGGATTAGACCAAATTTCTTACGGTCTTATAATGCAAGAAATTGAGCGTGGAGATTCTGGAGTACGTAGCACAGCTTCCGTACAATCCTCTTTGGTAATGTATCCCATTTGGAAATATGGAAATGAAGCACAACGCCAAAAATACTTGCCAAAATTAGCGTCTGGAGAATGGATGGGCTCTTTTGGATTAACTGAACCAGATCATGGCAGTAATCCTGGAGGTATGACTACCAACTTTAAAGATATGGGAGATCATTATCTATTAAATGGTGCTAAAATGTGGATTAGTAATTCGCCTTTTTGTCAAATTGCTGTGGTTTGGGCTAAAGATGAAAGTGGGCGAATTCATGGGCTTATAGTAGAACGTGGCATGGAAGGCTTTTCCACACCAGAAACCCATAACAAATGGTCACTTAGAGCTTCCGCAACTGGCGAACTTATTTTCGATAACGTAAAAGTGCCAAAAGAAAATTTATTGCCAAACAAATCGGGATTAGGCGCACCACTAGGTTGTTTAGATTCTGCACGTTTTGGTATTGCTTGGGGAGCAATTGGTGCAGCTATGGATTGTTACGATACCGCTTTGCGATACAGTAAAGAGCGCATGCAATTTGGGAAACCAATTGGACAGTTTCAACTGCAACAAAAGAAATTAGCCGAAATGATTACCGAAATCACAAAAGCACAATTGTTAGCTTGGAGACTCGGCGTTATGCGAGAAGCTGGAACTGCAACCTCAGCACAAATTTCAATGGCCAAACGAAATAATGTAGATATGGCCATCAACATCGCTCGTGAAGCCAGGCAAATGCTTGGTGGCATGGGAATTACTGGAGAATATTCGATTATGCGTCATTCGATGAACCTAGAGAGTGTCATTACTTATGAAGGCACTCACGATATTCATTTGTTAATTACTGGTTTAGACATTACAGGACTAAATGCCTTCAAATAGTGGTTGAGCCACATCAAATTATTTTGCTCGGACGAAACGTGGCAAATCCGAAATTTTCCAGCTATGGATTCAGCCATATATCACACAAAAAATGCTTCTCAATATTGAGAAGCATTTTTTAGTAATGTTTTAAATAGCACTTCAACATAAAACTAAAACACTATAATTGTCGTATATTGAGATATGAAAAGATTATTTCAAACTATAAGTTTCGGCTTATTACTATGTGTGGTATGCTGCAATAATGACGATATCACAGTTGAAGAAGATGCGATCACAGACCCAATTACTTATAATATTTTAGCACTTGGCGACAGCTATACTATTGGTGAAAGTGTTTGCAATACTTGTCGTTTTCCAGAGCAATTAAAGGATAGTTTAATTTCAAAATTTTCCGAAGAAGATACTTTTAATCTTAAGGTTATTGCACAAACTGGTTGGACAACTACCAACCTTATCAATGCTATAGAAAATGAAAGTCTCACAAACGACTATGATTTAGTCACGCTTTTAATTGGTGTAAATAATCAATACCAAGGCAAACCGTTTTCCTTGTATGAAACTGAGTTTCCTATATTGGTTTCAAAAGCGATTCAATTAGCTAAAAATGACAAGGCTAATGTTATTGTTGTTTCCATTCCTGATTATGCCTTTACGCCATTTGGGCAAAATAGTGGAAATCCAGAAACCACATCCTCAGAAATTGATATGTATAATGAATTTGCAGAAAATTATTGTAATCAAGAAAATATCACCTTTGTGAACATTACTGATATTACACGTCAAGGCTTAATAAATACTGATCTCGTAGCTTCAGACGGATTACACCCTTCCAAATTGGCATACACTAAATTTGTGGAACGCTTGCTTCCTGTTGCAGAGATAAAAATCGAATAAGATTTACTATTTTAGTTGAAACATTTTCCATGTCCTCTAAAACGAGATTAGATCGTGCTTACAAAAATGCCAAACGCCTACCGTTTGACAATTCTTCTAAATTTATATTGTTTAGCGATTGCCATCGTGGCGACAACAGTTTTGCGGATGATTTTGCGAATAACCGTAACATCTATTATCATGCTTTAAGGCATTATTTTCTTGAAGGTTTTAGTTATTGCGAACTCGGTGATGGGGATGAACTATGGGAAAACCTATCGTTTGAATCCATATTTCGTGCTCATAAGAATGTGTATATGCTTATGAAACAATTTCATGATATCGGACGTTTACATATGATTTGGGGCAACCATGATATGGTTTATCGTGATCCAAAATATGTTGAGAAACATCTAAACACTTTTTTTGACCCAAAAACAGGTCATAATGAAGACTTATTTTGCGATATTAAATACCATGAAGGCATTATTTTAGAACATACGGAAACCAAACAAGAGTTATTTCTAACCCATGGTCATCAAGCCGATTGGTGGAATTTTCTATTCTGGAAATGGAGTCGTTTCATGGTCCGCATTCTCTGGAAACCTTTGAATGTGATGGGAATTGCCGATCCTACAAGTCCTGCTAAAAACTATACGGAACTCATAAAAATAGAACGACGCACCAAGCGATGGATTATAGAGAACAATAACTTAATTACTGTTGTTGGCCATACACACAGACCACGATTCCCTGAACCTGGCGATATTGCTTATTTTAATGATGGGAGTTGTGTGCATCCAAGAAGTATCACAGGACTAGAAATAGAAAATGGAGCGATTTCATTAATAAAATGGCAAATTGTAACCTCTGAAGATGGGAATTTAAAGATTGATCGCTTTTTATTGGAAGGACCGACTCGGTTGATTGATTATAAAACGGAGTAATTGAAATGGGATTATTAGAAATATACTTTTGGATGGTAATTTATTTTTCAGGATTTTTAAATTTTTTTATAATAACGCTGTCGGAAGATTTAAAAACCAAAAAACGATTTAAGAAATTCCTCAAAATTTCTTTTTCAATTGGTCTATTTGGAATATTGATGGTTTCGACCGATTGGAATTACCTATGTGGATATACGTGTCTAATTTTCACATTCTCACCATTTATAACATTGTTAATTTTAAAAACTGTTATGATTATATTTAGAAAGGTTACAAAAAAAGAGGGATTTCATTTTTATAAAGGAGAGCTTTTAGATGGATTCTATCAAGAAAACCTTGGCGATATCCAACACAAAAGCTATTATAGCTTATACTCTATTTTTCTGTTCGTAACACCTCTAATTGTTTTAGTTCTATTTTATAACCTTACAGAGAACATTACCTGTTAGAAATTCTTTTCGAAAATAAGATTCCTCTCGATAGCCATCGGGATTCGTAGAAATTTAGTCCTCAGGCGCCAACTCAACTTCCAAACCTTCCATTTCTGGTGTCATTTGAATTTGGCATCCTAAACGGCTGTTATCTTTTACATAAAACGCTTCGGAAAGCATGGCTTCCTCATCATCTTGCATTTCTGGCAATTCCGTATCGCTTAAAACGTAGCATTGACAAGACGCGCACATGGCCATACCACCACAAACGCCAATGGTGCCTTCTGGAGCTAGCTCATAAGAACGAACGACTTCCATTAGGTTCATTGCCATGTCGGTTGGCGCTTCAATTTGATGCTTTACACCATCTCTGTCTATGATTGTGATGTTTATGTCTTGTTCCATGTTTATAATTTAGAAACTCATATAATTGATACTAAGCGATTAGGAGCAAAATTTAGTTTTATTATTTCATTTTGCACCCCTAAAGTCCCCTCAACGAGACAATCTTAAAATTCAACTGAGTAAGTTTTTTTCACCTCAGAGGAATTAATAAGGAGTTTTTTATTAATCAAACGCCTTTACAACCGCTTTTGGTGCTTCTTTTCGCGTACCATCAAAACCATCGACGCCACTTACAGTTGTATATTTTAAAACATAACGTTTCCCAGGATTTATAATTTGATAAGCGGCTTGGCACATTAAGGTTGCTTCATGGAAACCACAAAGAATCAATTTCAATTTCCCTGGATAGGTATTCACATCTCCTATAGCAAAAATACCAGGAATATTCGTTTGATAGTCCAATGAATTATCAACTTTAATCGCGTTTTTTTCTATCTCAAGTCCCCAATTTGCAATGGGTCCCAATTTAGGAGACAGCCCAAATAATGGAATAAAATGATCACATTCCACTTCAAATTCCTTTTCTATATGTTGCGCTTGTTTTACGACAACAGCCTTCACTTTTTTGTCTCCAACAATACCAACAACTTCAGCAGGCGTAACTAAATTTATTTTTCCTTTATTTTTTAGTTCTTGAACTTTTTCTACGGAATCTAAATGGCCTCTAAATTCGTTTCGTCTGTGAATCAATGTGACGCTAGAAGCCACATCACTTAAAAAGATACTCCAGTCTAAAGCTGAATCACCTCCACCGGCAATCACAACATTTTTATCCCTGTATATTTCAGGATCTTTAATGATATACTCTACACCATTGTCTTCAAAATCGGTTATATTATGAATTAAGGGTTTTCTTGGCTCAAAACTACCCAATCCACCTGCGATTGCCACGACTGGAGCTTGGTGTTTTGTACCTTTATTTGTAGTAACAATGAATGTTCCGTCGTCTTGTTTATCAATGGTTTCTGCTCTTTCTCCTAATGTGAATCCAGGCTCGAACTGTTTGCACTGTTCCATTAACTTTTCCGTTAAATCCCCAGCTAAAATTTCTGGATAAGCTGGAATATCGTATATCGGTTTTTTAGGGTAAATCTCAGAACATTGCCCGCCAGCTTGTGGAAGTGCATCAATTAAATGACACTTTAGTTTTAAAAGTCCAGCTTCAAAAACCGTGAAAAGTCCTGTTGGACCAGCGCCAATTATAAGTATATCTGTTGTAATCATGAATTTAATATTGAAATCAAAATTAAGAATGTATTTTCATTCAGAATGTGACAACTATCACATTACTTTTCTACATTAATAACTTTTTCTATTTGTGGAGCATATTTCTTTATGGTCATCTCTACACCAGACTTTAAGGTCATCTGGTTAACACTGCAAGATGTACAGGCACCAACTAATTGAACTTTCACAAACTTACCATCCTCAATGGACAACAAGTCGATATCTCCTCCATCACTTTGCAGAAATGGACGGATTTCATCTAATGCTTTTTCAACATTTAATCTAAGTTCTTCTGAGCTCATCTACTTTTTATTTCCTCATCCTAACCCTCTCCAAAGGAAAGGGAAATGATGGATTATTATTTTTTTATAGCAGAACATCCTGCCATTGTGGTAATTTTTATTGCTTCAGTAGCTGGTAAAGCTTCGTTTCTATTGACTACTTGTTGCACAACCTCTCTTGTAATGGTTTCAAAAGCAGCTTCAATCGGCGTTGCGGTTTGCATGGCGGCTGGTCTTCCTAAATCACCAGCTTCCCTAATGCTTTGTACCAACGGCACTTCGCCCAAAAATGGGACTTTTAAATCTTCTGCCAAATGCTTTGCACCTTCTTTTCCAAATATATAATACTTATTTTCAGGAAGTTCCGCAGGTGTGAAATAAGCCATGTTTTCTATGATGCCCAAAACAGGTACATTAATGCTGTCTTGCTGAAACATTGCCACTCCTTTTTTAGCATCTGCCAAAGCCACATTCTGCGGTGTACTTACCACAACAGCTCCTGTAATTGGCAAAGCTTGCATGATACTAAGGTGAATATCGCCAGTTCCTGGAGGCAAATCGAGCAATAAGAAGTCTAACTCGCCCCAAGCAGCATCAAATATCATTTGGTTCAATGCTTTAGAAGCCATTGGTCCTCTCCAAATTACAGCCTGATCTGGTTTCGTGAAAAAGCCGATAGATAATATTTTAACGCCGTAATTTTCTACGGGTTTCATTTTAGATTTTCCATCTACATTAACAGATAGTGGACGCTCATTGGCCACATCGAACATAATTGGGATTGATGGCCCGTAAATATCCGCATCTAAAACACCAACCTTAAATCCCATTTTAGATAGAGTGACCGCCAAATTTGCAGTTACTGTAGATTTTCCTACACCTCCTTTTCCAGAAGCAACCGCAACAATATTTTGTATGCCAGGAATTGCTTTACCTTTAATTTCGTTTTTAACTGGTTTGGTAGGAGCATCAACTTTAATGTTGACTTTTATTTTTGCTTTTTCATAAACTTCCCTATGAATAGTCTGCAATATTTCTACCTCTGTCTTTTTACGTGCTTGAAGACTTGGGTTTTTTATGGTTATATCCACAATCACTTCATCCGCAAAAGTAACAACATTGGTTACTGCACCACTATCAACCATGTTTTCACCTTCTCCAGGCGCTGTAATGGTTTTGAGTGCATTGAGTATATCTTGTTTATTTAGCTTCACTTCTTATCTAGATTTATTCTAAATGCAAAGGTACTGCTAAAAGTTGAAAATTTGAAGTGTTAGAATTGAATTGTATAATGGAAGGATTTAATTTGTAAATGAGCTGGTGGATTTCCAATTCTTCTGGAAATTTATAAAAATCTGGAAATTACATTAAGTATTTATTCTGATAGTAAAATATATAGTAAAGCAGTAACTTTTTCAAAGTTCCTTAACGGGATCCCAATACACAGCTTCTAAATCTTGAATTTGATTATCAACCACCACAATACCTTCATTTTCTAAAAGCTGCTGCATTAAGTTGGTACCTTCAAAATGATGCTTTCCTGTTAAAAGGCCTTTTCGGTTAACCACTCTGTGCGCTGGCACATCTTTACCGTGAGAACCATTCATAGCGTAACCAACAATTCTGGCACTTTTTCCTGCCCCTAAATATTTAGCGATGGCGCCATAACTCGTTACTCTACCATAAGGAATTTGTTTGGCTACCTTGTATACTTTTTCGAAAAAGCCGAGTGTTTCAGGTTTCATTTATAGTTCCCTTAGAATATTAATAAAAGTTACCAACGCTACAATACCTGTAATGATTCCTATACTCAGATTCATGCTCTTTTGAGAGGTAAAGTTTCGGTCTTTAATCTTATCGAAAAAGAAAATATAAAAGTAAAGCATCACAAAAGTTCCTGTTGCTGCACCTGTAACATAGGTAACGATGCTCAATTTTTCAAAATTCATCCAACCAAAAGATACCAGAGTAATGGTCATATAGGCTTGGTATGGAATAGGAAACACGTTGAGCGCAGATAAAAACACACCATGCCATAACCTGCCATGCTTACTTCTAATTTCAGCTTCCTTTTTTGGCTCATTTTCCTTCGATGCTAGCACCAAAAAATAAATGGTAATCAATACAAATATTACAAATGCCACACGTTGAAGAATCTCAACAATATCGGGATGATTAGATAAGTATCTGGCAAAAATAGCAGCGATGTAAGTTTGAACATACACAACAATGCAAACGCCAGTAGAAAACATAATGCCACGAGCTGCACCTTCCTTTAGGCTTATTTTTGCTGCTGTCATATTAAGTAAACCTGGTGGAATAACTCCGATCATAGCTACAAAAAGCCCTAGAAAGAAAATGACAGTTATGCTCAAAATTTAGTTGATTTTGAATCTAATATACGTAATTGCTTTGTCTTTCTCCAAATACTGATTTTCGTAAAAGGTCTGTATTCCAGTAACATCCTCCGGACTGCCTTCTAATTTATACAAGTTATGATTGGCATATAAGACATCATGACCCAAGCCATGCAACAAACCAAGCGTATAACCGTGCATAAACTCGCTGTCTGTTTTTAGATGCATCAATCCACTTGGCTTTAATACTTTTTTGTAGCGTTCCAAAAATTGTAAATTAGTCATTCTATGTTTAGTACGTCGATATTTGATTTGAGGATCTGGAAACGTGATCCAAATTTCATCAACTTCATTTTCTGCAAAAACACGATCAATTAATTCAATTTGGGTTCTTATAAATGCTGCATTCGGAATGTCTTGTTCAATAGCTGTTTTTGCACCTCTCCAAAATCGTGCACCCTTAATGTCTATACCGATAAAATTTTTATTAGGATAGCGTTTTGCCAAACCAACTGTGTATTCGCCTTTGCCACAGCCTAATTCTAAAACTAAGGGCTTATCATTTTTAAAAACTTCCGATCTCCAGTTGCCTTTAAGCCTGTAGGTCGCATCGACCAATTCTTCCCGTTTTGGCTGATAAACATTATGAAAAGTTTCATTTTCCCTAAAGCGTTTCTGTTTGTTTTTACTGCCCACTAATTCTCGATTTAATAATAATGCGGTAAAATTAAGGAAAGATTTTAGGTTTATCTTTGTTTATCAAAGACATCTCCAAAATAAATAGATACTGAAGCCAATTCAAAATAAAAAACGAATTTTAGTCGCTCCCTTAAATTGGGGATTGGGTCATGCTACGCGATGTATTCCTATTATTCATGAATTAATTCGGCATAATTTTAAACCCGTAATAGCGAGTGATGGTTTTGCGCTTCAATTATTACAAAAGGAATTCCCAAAACTTGAAATTTTAGAATTGCCGTCCTATAACATTAGCTATTCAAAAAACCCAAAAAAGTTGAGGCTAAAACTTTTAAAGGACACACCGCACCTTTTAAAAACGATAAAAAAAGAGCAGAAGGTTATTGCCGATTTTATTGAAAGTACTCCTATTTCGGGCATAATTTCTGATAACCGATTTGGTGTGCGACATAACACTATTCCTTCGGTATTTGTAACGCATCAATTGCAAGTTTTGAGCGGAAATACCACTTGGCTAAGTACTAGAATTCATCAAAAAATCATTTCTAGATTTAATGAATGTTGGGTTCCTGATTATGATTCTGAAAAAAATCTCAGTGGTATTTTAGGGCATATTGAAGGTTTTAAAGCGGCATTAACCTATTTAGGACCTTTGTCCCGATTTGAAAAACAACAACTAGAAATTAAATATGAGCTTCTCGTTGTTCTTTCTGGCCCTGAACCACAACGGACTTTTTTGGAAGAAAAATTATTCCATGAGCTTATAAATTTCAAGGGTAACATTTGTTTTGTAAAAGGCGTCATTGAAACTGAACAATCAATTTCGCATCATAAGAACATGAGTATCTATAATTTTATGACCAGTATTGAACTCGAAAAAGCCATAAATGAAAGTGAAGTGGTTTTGAGCAGATCAGGTTACACTACTATTATGGATTTGGCAAAACTTGAAAAGCAAGCCTTTTTTATACCTACGCCTGGGCAATTTGAACAAGAATACTTAGCGGAAAAATTAGAATCTGAGGGGATTGCGCCTTTTTGTAATCAAGATGAGTTTTGTTTAGATTTATTAGCACAACTTAAAAATTATTCGGGCTTGAAATTCAAAGAAAACCGATTAAATTACAAGAAACTATTTCGTCTTTTCCAAGGTGAATGAAAACTCACTACCAACACCCAATTGACTTTCAATATAAATTTTTTCTTCATGGGCTTCAACAATATGCTTAACGATAGATAAGCCCAAACCTGACCCGCCTTCTTTACGCGAACCACTTTTATCTACACGATAGAAACGCTCAAATAAACGCTGAAGATTGGCTTTTGCAATACCTTCGCCATTATCGGTAACTCTAATAATCGCTTTGTTTTTAATGAGGTTTTCGATGCTCACTTCCGTAGTCCCTTTTTCACGACCGTACTTTATTGAATTAACAATAAGATTGGTTAATACTTGTTGAATGCGTTCTTTATCTGCATACACCATAATGGGTTGATGATAATCGATGTCAAAAGTTAAGGTTATATGTTTCTTTGCCGCTTTCATTTCAAAAAGATCAAACACATTTTGAACCAATTTAACGATATCAAAATTTTCTTTTTTAAGGCTGAGATCACCAACTTCGAGTTTAGTAATCATATCTAAATCCTTAATGATATAAGTGAGCCTTTCAACACCTTTACTCGCTCTGCCCAAGTATTTTTTTCTGATTTTTTCATCTTCAATACCACCATCCAGCAAGGTAAGTAAATAGCTCTGTACGGAAAACAATGGTGTTTTTAGCTCATGAGAAACATTGCCGATAAATTCTTTTCTATATTCTTCCCTGATTTTTAAAGTTTCTATTTCAATCTTCTTGTTTTTGGCGTATTTATCGATTTCTTTGGTTAAAGTGCCCATATCTGTAGTAATGGGTTGTTGTCTTAAACTCGTAGATTCTAAAAGTGTCAAATCATCATAGATTTGCTTAACACGTCTGTAGATGAAGCGCTCCACGCGATATTGTACAATAGCAAAACATAAAGGGTAACAAATTATGGGATAAAAAACCGCTTGCCAATGAAGGGCTTGGAAATAATATAAAAATAAAAGCATAAGCCCAGTCGAAAACAGGGTCACATAGAGCGCTGTTCGCAATGCGAATTTGTATGATTTTTTTAAACTCTTTTTATTTTGCATTAGTCTACGAACTTGTAACCAACGCCTTTAACGGTTTTAAAAGATTTATCGCCTATTTTTTCACGAAGTTTTCTTATATGTACATCAATGGTTCTGCCACCAACTACAACTTCATTTCCCCAGACTTTATCTAAGATTTCATCACGTTTAAAGACCTTACCTGGCTTGGTTGCTAACAAAGATAACAATTCAAACTCTTTTCTTGGCAAGGTAATTTCTTTACCTTTAATTGTAATTTTATATTCTTCTTTATAAATGACTAAGTCGCCAATTTTTACAATATTTTCAACGTTGTTTTCAGAATGCTTAAAACGTCGGAGTAAAGCTTTTACTTTACTAATTAAAACCTTAGGCTTTATAGGTTTAGCGATGTAGTCGTCTGCACCAGCATCAAAACCTGCAACTTGAGAATAATCCTCGCCTCTAGCGGTTAAAAAGGTAATGACTGCTTCACTCAATTCTGGCAGTTCTCGGATACGTTCACAGGCCTCGATACCATCCATTTTTGGCATCATCACATCCAAGATAATTAAATGAGGCTGATGTTTTTTTGCCAACTCAACGGCTTCTACACCATTTTCTCCTTTTATAACCTGGTAACCTTCAGCAGCTAAATTATAGCCCACAATTTCTAAAATATCCGGTTCATCATCTACCAACAGTATTTTAATCTCTTTCTTTTTCAAAATTTAATTCCGTATTTAATAACTGTAAAGATAGCGTATATCCTCATTACCTATATAAAAATATCGAATTGATAACAATTACCTAACATTGAAAATATAAATCCTTGAAACTAAGAAGGTGTTGACATCTACCGTGTTAACATATTGTAAAAATGCTAACTATTGGCTATTTGGATTCTTGAAACTAAGGATTTGTTATTATATTTGTTGTCTAACTTTTTATAAAAATCAATTATGAAGAAAATTTACTTTTTATTTTTTACCCTTTTATTTACAGCTGCCACTTCTTATGGTCAAGTTGTTATAAATGAAATCGATGTTGATACACCAGGTGCAGATGAGGCTGAATTTGTAGAATTAAAAGCAGCTCCAAATGCATCTTTAGATGGATACATTGTTGTGTTTTTTAACGGTAGTAATGATTTAAGTTATGGAACTTGGGATCTTACAGGAAAAACGGCTGATGCTAACGGTTTTTTTATTCTAGCAAACACAGCACTAATTAGTGGAAATGATATTGATTTGCCGCCAGGAGGATCTGGTTACATTCAAAACGGTCCTGATGCTATTGCTATTTATCAAGATTCTGCTGCTAATTTTCCTGAAGGAACTGCAGTAACTATGACTAATTTAATTGATGCTATAGTTTATGGTACTAGTGATAGTGATGACCCAGAATTATTATCTGGTTTAGGTGAAACAGTTCAATATGATGAAGATCTTAATGGTGCAAAGGACACTGAATCCTTACAGTTAAATGCTGCTGGAACAGCTTACGAAACTAAAGCACCTACCTTTAGAAATTCTAATGATGCCGCTGTTTGTGAATTGAGCTTAACTTCTACTTCTGCGGTTTGTGACGCTTTTACTGTTGGTACGGATACATATACTGCTACAGTTGACTTTTCTGGTGGAGGAACTTCTACTTATACTGTAACTGCAGATTCCGGAACAGTTGATTTATCCGCTGGTGACCCTTCTACAGATGCAACAGGAACCATTACAGTAACTGGAGTTGCTGAGGGAACTGATGTAATTATTTCAGCTGTTGATGGCGCGCTTTGTGATTTAAGTAGTACAGTAACAAGCCCTTCTTGTGAACCGTCTAATTCTTTACCACTTTACGAAGGATTTGACTATACTGTTGGAACTGATATAGGAACTGAAGCGAATTGGAATAATTACAGTGGATCAGATAACCCTATTGATGTAGTTTCTGGTAGTTTATCTTATCCAGGATTAGCGGGTTCTACAGGAAATTCTGTTTATATTGAAGGTGGTTTTATTGATTCTGAACTTGTTTTTACCCCTGTAACTACTGGAGAAGTATTTGCATCTTTTATTATTAATGTTAGCGACCTTTCTAATATTACTGATCTCGCAGATGGAGGCTATTTTGTTTTACTAGGAGATTTTGATGCTAGACTTTGGGTTCATCCAGATACTGATCCTGTTGGAACAACTTACGATATTGCGTTAACAAACGGTAGTAGCGGAGAAAATTTTACGACTACTAAATACAATGTTGGAGATAGTGTTTTTATAGTTATTAGTTATAACGTTGCCACAGGTGCAATTAACGGTTGGGTTAATCCTGCGGGTGATGACTTTGGTGGTTCTGCACCAACGGCACTGCTTACGGATACCGACGCTTCACCAAGTCCATTTGTAGACACTTTTGCTCTGAGACAAGATTCTGCTGGTGAAACTCCTGCTATGACTTTTGATGAATTGCGAATTGGAACTACTTGGGCTGATGTTACGCCAACCACATTGTCCATAACGAATGAAAATAGAAATAATTTTTCAGTTTATCCGAATCCAGTTTCTTCTGGTATCGTAAATATTTCTTCCACTAATAGTGAAGCAATAAACGTTCAAGTATTTGATATTTTAGGTAAGCAAGTTAAAAACCAAACGTTAACAAACAACACATTAAATGTTTCTAGTTTAAAGTCTGGTGTTTACATTATTAAAATCACTCAGAATAATGCTTCTACCACTAAGAAATTAGTGATTAAGTAAGTATTGTTTTTAAAACATATTTTAAGGCGTCCCGATAAATTATCGGGACGCTTTTTTGTATATTTTTGACACATGATTTCTAAAGACGACATTTTTAATATAAAATCCAAAACTGATTTTGATGCCTTGGCTTTAGATGTTTTTAAATTTCAGTTTGAAAATAATAACGTCTATCGCTCGTTTTGCGATTTATTGTATAAGCATCCAGCGGATATAAAGTGTGTTTCTGAAATTCCATTTTTGCCGATTCAGTTTTTTAAATCCCATTCTATTTTAAGTTCATCCCAAAATATTGAAAAAACGTTTTCTAGTTCTGGTACCACAGGAAGTACTACGAGTAAACATTTAGTGACGGATTTAAAACTTTATGAAGACAGCTATTTAAAAGCTTTTAGACACTTTTATGGTGCTATTGAAGATTATGTAGTCTTAGCGCTTTTGCCCTCTTATTTAGAACGTGATGGCTCTTCACTTATCTATATGGTAGATGATTTAATAAAGAAATCCAATCATGCTGAAAGCGGATTTTACCTGCATAATCTCGATGAGTTGGCAAGTACATTACAAACACTTGAAGCCAAACAACAAAAAACCTTACTTATAGGCGTATCATTTGCCTTATTGGATTTGGTTGAAGTCCATCAATTCAACTTAAAACATACCATTGTGATGGAAACGGGTGGTATGAAAGGAAGGCGAAAAGAAATTATACGACAGGAGTTACACCAAATTCTTAAATCGGGTTTTGGCGTGAACCAAATTCATAGTGAATATGGCATGACGGAACTTTTGAGTCAAGCCTACTCTAAAGGTCATGGTGTTTTTCAATGTCCACCTTGGATGAAAATCTTAACACGTGATACCGAAGACGCTCTCAGTATTCAGCAATCCAACAAAACAGGTGGTATAAATGTGATTGATTTGGCAAATCTTAATTCGTGCGCCTTTATTGCTACCCAAGATTTGGGAAAAGTCGATGACAACGGCCAGTTTGAAATCATTGGAAGATTCGATAACTCTGATATACGAGGTTGCAATTTAATGGCATTGTAAGCAACCGTATTGCTATTCGACTTAGGTTTTATGAAATATCTCATAATCACATTATTATTTATCACAACTAATAGTTTTGCCTAAACTATAGATTATAATACCAAAAAAGGATTTGTGGCAGAAGGGTATGATGTTGTTGCTTATTTTAATAGGGAAGCTGTTGAAGGTTCTGACGATTATAAAACAGCACACGATGGTGTTAACTACAAATTTATATCACAAGAAAATCTCAATACGTTTCTAGAAAACCCTAAAGCTTATATGCCACAATATGGCGGTTATTGCGCTTATGCGGTTGCAAAGGATTCTAAAAAAGTTAGTATAGATCCTGAAACTTTTGAAATAAGGGACGGAAAGCTCTATTTATTCTATAATTCTTGGGGAAATAATACCTTAAAAAAATGGCAGAAAGAAAATGTGAAAGGTTTACAGAAAAAAGCCGACTTAAATTGGGAGGCTATAAAGTTAAGATGATTCTATGAAAAAGAAAAATTGAAACTATAGACCTCAAAGTTGATTGATTGGTTGGAAGTGCTCAAATATTTATTTGGGCACTTTTTTTATACCCAATGTTTACTGATTTTTTAATATGTTCATTTTATTCGTCTAATCTTGTTGTTTATATCGGAACTCATGATGTGCTTCGCAGTTGCCTTGATGCAAAACGAACCAATCCCGATAGCTATCGGGACAAAACGATTTGTTAGGAAATTGCTAAAGCACCATTCGCCTATGCATTAATGATTTAGGATTTTATTTAACTTCATGTTCCAATCCTAGACTTATTTTCAAAACTACTCATCTTGCTCATTATTTCTGAAAATCGTTGATTCCGACGCTGTCGAAATTTAGGTGTTGAGCTCTAACTTTTTTCTGCATACCCCATATTATCTGAAAATCTGCGATATAAACTTTCTCTTCGTGAACCTCTGTTAATTCTCCGTGTTTCTCAGTGTTTAGTTTTTATCAAAGTAAGCTTTAAATTTTTGAAATCCATTTCAAAACATATCACCTGTTTTCTACAATTTTACGAAAGTCTATAATTAAGTAGATAGAATTCAATTATTTTTTTGTTTTATTGGGTGTATTTGAGAGGAATCCAATACTTTTTTAATCAGCACAATTTGTCCAAGATGATAATAACTATGCTCAATCATACCATCAATATTTCGAAGAAAAGAGCCATATTTTTTATCGACAAAGTCTTTTTTTAGATCTTCTTCAGGCATTGTTTCAATTAAATTGGCCAAATTTTCAGTATCGCTCCAAAATGTATTTAAAAATGAATCCCATGCTTTCTGTGATTCTATTAGCGGAAAATCAAAACTAAATTTATCGCTTATTTCAAGTTTATTATTAGTAAACACATTGGTTATTCCAGAGATATAATAGTGTATATGCTGCGCTAATACAGAAATAGTGTTTAACGATTGGTATTTTGTATTCGCAATGCGCAAATCCAAATTTTCCAATTGCGCCTTATAATTTGTGTTGGCAATCCATGTACCATTCAGTATAACTTCTCTCAGTCGATTAGCTAATTGTTCTGTTTGCTTCATTTTACAATGGAATGGATTAAATAATACGTCTCAATAACCATATAAACTTTTGAAAATAAAGATACAAAAAAAGACTTCAGAAGTTTTTGATACTGAATCGAGTTCAGCACTTACCAGTGAAGTCATTATATTCTTATTAAATTCTTTAATCTACTTTGATAATATAGGTATTCTTCTTACCACTATTCAATACAACATATTTATCACCAATTAAATCACTGATTTTAATTTTATAATCCTCGGTGACTTTTTCCTTATTAACAGCTACAGCATTTGCCTTCAAAGCTCGACGCGCTTCACCATTACTCGACAAAAAATTGGTATCAGCAGATAATGCCGCAATAATATCTAACCCTGATTCAATTTTGCTTCTTTCAATTTCGGCAGTTTGAATGTCGCTAAATATATCATCCAAAGTTGTGACCTTTAGCTTTTTTATATCTTCTTTAAAGTTTTTACTGAATAACACTTTCGAGGTCTCTATAGATTCATCTAGCGCTTCTTTAGAATGCACAAAACTCGTCACTTCTTCTGCTAAACGCTTTTGCAGGGCATTAAAACCAGGGTTTTTCTTATGCTCTTCAATCAGAGACTCAATCGTTTCTTTATCTAAAAACGTAAATATTTTGATATACTTTTCAGCATCTTCATCTGTGGTGTTCAACCAAAATTGGTAAAATTTATAAACTGAGGTTTTATCAGCATCCAACCAAATATTTCCACCTTCAGATTTTCCAAATTTAGAACCATCTGCTTTTGTGATTAATGGACAAGTCATCGCATAGGCTTTTGCTTGATCGTCGCCATCGTGCATGCGTCTTACTAACTCGGTTCCTGTGGTAATATTTCCCCATTGGTCACTGCCGCCCATTTGTAATTTGCAACCCATGGTTTTGTACAAATGATGAAAATCGTAGCCTTGAATCAATTGATAGGTGAATTCAGTAAATGACATCCCAACGTTTCCTTCGTCACCACTTAAACGCTTTTTTACGGAATCTTTCGCCATCATGTAATTTACAGTGATGCGTTTACCAACATCGCGTGCAAAATTAATGAAACTGAAATCTTTCATCCAATCATAGTTGTTCACCAAGACAGGCGCATTTCTTTCAGTGGAATTAAAATCCAAAAAGCGGGATAGTATGTTTTTTATGCCAGCGACGTTGTGTTCTAGGGTGGCTTCATCAAGTAGATTCCGTTCATCACTTTTCCCGGAAGGATCACCAATCATACCAGTCGCTCCACCCACTAATGCAATAGGTTTATGACCTACTTTTTCTAAATGCACCAATAAAATTATAGGTACCAAACTTCCAATATGCAACGCATCTGAAGTAGGATCAAAACCAATATAGGCCGTTGTCATCTCTAGGTCTAATTGCTCTTCGGTTCCAGGCATGATGTCGTGGACCATACCTCTCCAACGTAATTCCTCTACAAATTTATTCGCCATTGTTTTTTAGTTTGAAAATTGATTGGCGCAAAGATATGTTTCCGTGGTTAAAGACAAAAGACAAATCTAAAAAAGCGTAACTTTACCCTATGATTTTAGTCACAGGAGGCACAGGTTTGGTGGGTTCACATTTGCTTTTTCAACTTTTGAAAAGCAACACGGCCATTCGTGCAATATACAGACGTGAAAAAACTTTAAGTCGTGTTAAACATGTCTTTTCCTATTTTTCGGATGATGCTGAAGCACTTTTTAACAAAATTGAATGGATTGAGGCAGATATCAATGATATTCCAAAACTTCAACTGGCTTTTAAAGGTATTACCCAGGTTTACCATTGTGCTGCTTTTGTCTCTTTTGAACCTGACAAATACAAATTATTACGAAAAATAAATATTGAAGGCACGGCGAATATTGTTAATTTATCCCTCAGCCAGCAAGTTAAAAAATTGTGCTATGTCAGTTCTATTGCAGCAATTGGGCATCATGTTGATCCTAACAAATTAATTGATGAGCAAACCGATTGGAACCCAGAGGATGATAATAGTGTTTATGCCATCACTAAATATGGCGCAGAACTTGAAGTGTGGCGCGGCACTCAGGAAGGTTTGGATGCCATCATAGTAAACCCAGGAATTATTATAGGTGCTGGTTATTGGAATGGTGGCAGTAGTGGTAATTTATTTAAGCGCATTTACAGAGGCATGCCTTATTACACCAATGGTGTTACTGGTTGTGTAGATATTTGGGATGTTGTTAATATTATGCAAAGGCTTATGGATAGTACCATTAAAAATGAAGCTTTTATAGTAGTGTCTGAAAACTTAAGTTTTAAAACCTTACAAACCAAAATTGCTAATAGCTTAGAGGTTCATCCACCAAAAAGAGAAGCTAAACCGTGGCTTTTAGGAATTGCTTGGCGATTAGATTGGTTGAAACATCATCTTTTTGGCAAACGTAGAAGTTTATCTAAACAAGCAGCAAAATCTACCGTAAGTATTACAAAATATGATAATTCTAAAGTAAAAAATGCTTTGGACTTTGAGTTTAAACCTATGGACGAATCAATTCCTGAAGTGAGTCTGCTATATTTAAAGGAGGTTTAGAGCGCATATCTTTAACACCAATACTATCAAGAACTTTTTTTAAGGAATCTTTTTTTCGTTTTGCTTTTTTACCAATAGAATCTCTGCGCTTTTGAATGGAGTCATCTTGTTTTTGCTTTATAGCTTCATATATATCCTTCTCTTTTTCCAATCTTGCCTTTACTTGCTCTACAATAGCACTATAGGTTTCGGTTTCAAAAGCATAGTAGGTGTTACTTTCTGCAAATTGGGTACTATCAATATTGTATTTTTCCAAAATATAGTTTTCTGGGTTGAAGCTATTGTTTTCCAAAGTTTTACGGTTTACGCCTTTGGCTGCATTAATGATATATAAGTCATACAAAAGTTCGGTCATTTGTGCCTTTGAAATCAAATTATCCGGTTTTTTTGGTCGGTCAAAATCTTGGCATGCCACCATCAAAAAACTTAGAACTATTATAACACTTAATCGTTTTATCATTTTCATCTATCAAAAGTCAATCGTTGTCCTGCTTTAACGTCCAAAACCTTGAAATTGTTATAAGCCAATTGACCGTTTACAAAGGTGTGCGTTATTCTACTTTTAAACGTGTTGCCTTCAAAAGGAGACCAACCACATTTATACAAAATATTACTTTTATTTACTGACCAAGGGCTTTGAGGGTCTATAATGACCAAATCGGCAAAATAACCTTCTTTTATATAACCTCGCTTTTCTACATTGAATAAAATCGCTGGATTATGACAGGCTTTTTCCACAATTTTTTCAACCGATATTTTACCTTGATGATGTGCTTCCATCAAAGTTACCAAGGCATGCTGCACTAAAGGTCCTCCAGAAGGCGCACTTGTGTACGGATTGTTTTTTTCCTCGAGTGTATGTGGCGCATGATCTGTGGCGATGACATCTATTCTATCATCCAATAACGCTTTCCATAGTTGGTCTCTGTCTTTTCCCGTTTTTACAGCTGGATTCCATTTAATATGGCTTCCCTTTTTAGCATAATCTTCATCTGAAAACCATAAATGATGCACACAAACTTCAGCGGTTATCTTTTTATCCTTTAATGGGATTTTATTTGAAAATAAACTCGTTTCCTTTCCTGTTGATAAATGAAACACATGCAATCGAGCGCCTGTTTTCTTTGCTAATTCAATCGCTTTTGAAGAGGATAAATAACAAGCCGCTTCGCTTCTTATAATGGGATGCATCTCCATCGGAATGTCATCTCCATACTCGGCTTTATATTTGGCTAGATTTGTTTTTATAGTCGCTTCATCTTCACAATGTACAGAAATGACCATATCTGTACTCGAAAATATTTTTTCAATAACCTTTGGGTCATCGACCAACATGTTTCCGGTAGAAGAGCCTAAGAATAATTTTAATCCTGCTACGGTTTTAGTGTCAACCTTTAAGATTTCATCTAAATTATCATTGGTACCACCAAACATAAATGAATAGTTGGCATAAGATGAATTGGCTGCAATGGCAAATTTTTCTTCTAACTTTTCTACACTTGTGGTTTGCGGATTGGTATTTGGCATTTCTATAAAAGACGTAATTCCACCAGCTATAGCCGCTTTCGATTCCGATTCTATATTAGCTTTATGGGTTAAGCCTGGTTCCCTGAAATGCACTTGATCGTCGATCATACCAGGAAAGACGTAATTTCCTTCAACGTCTATCACAGTCATATCTGCAGATTTCACGCTGATTGAAATGTCTATTTTTTTAATTATTTGGTCTTCAATGAGAATATCGCCTTCAACAATTTTTCCTTCGTTGACAATTCTGGCGTTTTTTATGAGAGTATTTTGCTTCATGTTCTTCTACTTACTGGAAAATAAACTTTTTAATCTTAAACTAATGACACCAAAAATGGCTTCGGAAATAATACTTCCGCTCATTTTCGATTTCCCTTTGGTTCTATCTTTAAAGATAACAGGAATTTCTACAATTCGAAATCCTTTTCTATAGGCTTTAAATTTCATTTCAATCTGAAAAGCATAACCCACAAATTCTATTTTCTTTAAATGAATAGCTTCTAAAACCGATCTTTTATAACAGACAAAACCAGCGGTGGAATCCTTAACTTTCATACGTGTAATAAATCTTACATAACGAGATGCGCCATAGGATAAAAGAATACGGGACATTGGCCAGTTGACCACTGTAATCCCCTTTACATATCTAGATCCGACCGAAATATCAGCACCGTCGATGGCGCAAGCGTTGTACAATCTAATTAAATCTTTTGGATTATGGGAGAAATCAGCATCCATTTCAAAAACGTATTGATATTCCTTTTCTAAAGCCCATTCAAAACCTGCAATATACGCTGATCCTAAACCACTTTTTTCTTTACGTTCTAATAAAAACAGTTGGTTTTTAAATTCTTGTTGTAAGTTTTTAACGGTTTCCCCTGTTTTGTCAGGCGAATTGTCATCTACAATAAGCACATGAAAAACCTTGGTTTGCGAAAACACAGTTCTAATGATTGACTCAATATTTTCAATCTCGTTATAGGTAGGGATAATGACAATGGCGTCAGACATTCACTTACTTTTAAACTATGCTTTTGTGTCGCTATTAGAATTTTAACAAAAGTAAAGTTTTTAATGGATTATATGTTGGAATTAACTTTTTTGATAGAAATTGGGAAAAAGATAATAGACCGCTCCGCTGTTAGAGATTAGACATAAGACTTTAAGACCGTAAAAACCATTTCAAATAGGTTAGATTAAGATAGAATTAGCGAATCCATTGTACCGTCTAACCGATATCAAAGAGGAATTATGTAATCTATTGAATGTAAACTTAAAATTCTTTTTAATTTAGCCACATGCGAAATTATGTCACACATGAGTGGTTTACTATTTTTACAATGATTGGATTGTTTGCCATCGCTGTCGCAAAATATTTGAACACTCTTAGATTTAACGATTTTTTAAATGTGATCGGTAATTCCAAATATCTTAAAATATATAGTAAAGACCAGAAATTTATTGATCAATTTGATAGTTTTCTATTTATAAACCTCAGTCTCTCATTGAGTATTTTCGCTTATTTTACATATTCTACGTTTGTTTCACCGCAAATTTTTGAACTTGAATCGTTCCTAAAATTATTATTTGCTGTTTCTGTCATTATCATAATAAAAACACTTTTGGAACGACTTATTGGTAGTCTTTTTGAAATGGATAGTTTAATAGACCATTACTTGTTTCAAAAAACAACCTTCAAGAATTGGTCTGGTTTTGTGTTTTTAATAGCCAATTTGTTTTTGTTGTATACACATCGTTTTAATTGGTTATACTCAGATCATTATAACGAAATCATTATCATCATTGCTTTTTCATTGGTTTGTATCATAAATTTAATCGGATTTTTAAGCACGTTCAAAAGCTATCAAAAGTTAATAAACCTTAATTTGTTCTATTTTTTGTTGTATCTTTGCGCTCTCGAAATTGGGCCTTATGTAGTTTTATATAAGGTTATTACAGAGTATAACGCTTAAAACACAAGGTTTACGTATGAAAGTGAAAACAATTTTAGTATCCCAACCAGAGCCAAAAATAGAGAACTCCCCATATTTTGATTTGCAAGAAAAGCAAAAGGTTAAGGTGGACTTTAGACCCTTCATACATGTAGAAGGTGTATCTTCCAAGGATATAAGACAACAAAAGGTTGATCTCAGTAAATTTACAGCTATCATACTTACTAGTAGAAACTCCGTCGATCACTTTTTTAGGGTTGCAGACGAAATGCGCTTTAAAGTGCCCGATTCCATGAAGTATTTTTGCCAATCTGAGGCGGTTGCCTATTATTTACAAAAATATGTGGTTTACCGAAAGCGTAAAATCTATGTGGGAAAACGTACGTTTGAAGATTTAATTCCTTTAATCAAAAAATATAAAGACGAAAAGTTTTTATTGCCAACGACCGATAAAGTAAAACCTATTATACCTGAAATTTTAGACGATTTAGGCGTTACTTGGAAACAAGCCACGTTTTATAAAACCGTAATCAGTGATTTGTCTGATTTATCAAATGTTACTTATGATATTTTAGTATTCTTTAGTCCTTCTGGCATAGAATCCTTATTCCATAATTTTCCAGATTTCAAGCAAAACGAAACGCGTATTGCAGTATTCGGGAATACAACAGTTAAAGCGGTTAAGGAAAAAGGCTTGCGTGTTGATATTTCTGCACCGACGCCTGAAACACCTTCCATGACCATGGCTTTACAGAAGTATATTGATTCAGTTAATAAAGGGAAATAGTTATTTAACTAAATATAAAATATAAAAAAAGCGATTCTAAACATAGAATCGCTTTTTTAGTTTTTATCAATAACATTTAGAATGCATAACGCTGCGGTCCTCCGCGTCTCACCTCTTCAGAGGCAAAAGACTCAAACTTCTTAAAATTCTCTCTAAATGCATTAGAAAGTTTAAATGCCATGGTGTAATATGCTTTGTCATCATTCCAAGTCGCTCTTGGACTCAATACCTCTGTTGGTACACCTGGACAAGATCTTGGTTGTGCCACTCCAAAAACGGAATGGATATGGTAATCTTCATACGTATAGTCGTGTAAATCACCATTCAAAGCTGCGTTAATCATAGCTCTTGTATATTTTAACTTCATACGCGTACCGACGCCATAAGGACCTCCTGTCCAACCTGTGTTTACCAACCAAACATTAACTCCAGCATCTAACATTTTTTTACTTAACATGTTAGCATACTCTGTTGGGTGCAACGGCATAAATGGTGCGCCAAAACAAGCCGAAAAACTTGGTACTGGTTCCACCACTCCTGCTTCTGTTCCAGCCACTTTAGCCGTGTAACCAGAAATAAAGTGATATGCGGCCTGACTTGGTGTTAATTTCGATATTGGAGGCAAAACGCCGAAAGCATCAGCCGTTAAGAAAAATATATTCTTTGGGTTTTTACCAATCGATGGTTCTTTAATATTATCTATATGGTATATTGGGTAACTTACCCTTGTATTTTGAGTAATTGAGGTGTCAGCAAAATCAACATTACCTTTATCATCCATGATGACATTCTCTAGAATCGCCCCTTTCTTAATCGCAGCAAAAATCTCTGGCTCCTGCTCTTGAGATAGATTAATTACCTTAGCGTAACAACCACCTTCAAAATTAAAAACGGTGTTTTCTTTAGTCCAACCATGTTCGTCATCACCAATTAAACTGCGATTAGGGTCTGTGGAAAGTGTCGTTTTTCCAGTTCCAGATAATCCAAAGAAAATTGCCGTATCATCATCCTTACCAACATTGGCACTGCAATGCATTGGCAAAGTGTTTTTAAACACAGGCAGAATAAAATTTAAAGCGGAAAAAATACCTTTTTTGATTTCTCCTGTATAACCCGTACCACCAATTAACGCAATCTTACGTGTAAAATCCAGAATTGCAAAGTTGTGTTGACGTGTACCATCAACTTCAGGATCTGCCATAAAACCTGGTGCGTTTACCACCGTCCATTCTGGAGAAAAATCGTTTAATTCTTCTTCCGTAGGACGTAAAAACATATTGTAGGCAAACATATTACTCCAAGGATACTCATTAATAACTCTAATGTTTAGCTTGTAGTTTTCGTCTGCACATGCATAACTGTCGCGCACATAGATTTCTTTTTCAGATAAATAATCGACAACTTTATCGTAAAGCTTCTGAAATTTATCACTCTCAAACGGAATATTGATATTTCCCCACCACACCTTGTCTTTTGTGATGTCATCTTTTACAATAAATCGGTCCATTGGGGAGCGCCCAGTAAATTCGCCTGTATTTACTGCTAAAGCACCAGAGGAACATTCGACACCTTGTCCTTTGGAGATGGTTTCAGCATGAAGTTCATCTGAAGAAAGTTGATAATTGACTTTTGCATTTTTAATTCCATATTGATCTAACGAAATCGTTTTCGTAAATTGGGTATGGTTTGCCATAATTTTTGTGTTGTTTAGTGCTGCAAAATTAAAATTTTATTTTGAAACAACGGTAATGAATGTCATTAATCGACCTTACTTCTTATTATACCGACCAACATCACAATCCAAGCCGTAATAAGAAGGACTCCTCCTATTGGTGTAATCAATGCGATACTCTCAAAATCAAAGCTTGACATTTCATTGGTGGCCAGTCCGTATATAGAACCTGAAAAGAAAACTACACCAAAAATAACCAAATAGAATATCGTTTTCTTTGTTTTTAAATTCACAAATGAAGAACTACCCAAAATTAAAAGAAAAAAGGCATGATATATTTGGTATCGGACACCAGTTTCAAAGGATTTAATAGCATCTGCATCAACTAATTTTTCATCAACCAACTTCTCCAAACCGTGAGCCGCAAAGGCTCCTAAAATAATACCCAAAATCCCTAAAATACATCCTATAATTAATAGTGTCTTGTTCATAATAAATATGCTATTTCGGTTTTTAATGCTTATTGTATTTATTACTTTCGTGGCATACAAAATTAGTTATATAAACTCATTATGCGAAACATTTTAATCATTGGTGCAGGTAAATCTTCATCATATCTTATAAAATATTTACTCGATAATTCCCAATCTGAAAAGTTACATATTACCATTGGTGATCTCAATGTTGACAATGCCAAAAAATGGGTTGGCACTCATCCAAATACAGATGTTATTCACTTAGATGTATTTAATGCAGAATCTAGAGTCGCTGCCGTTAAAAAAGCAGATATTGTGATTTCCATGCTTCCAGCGCGTTTTCATATTGAAGTGGCGAAAGATTGTATTACTTACAAAAAGAATATGGTCACGGCTTCTTACGTCAGTCCAGAAATGCAAGCTTTAGATGAAGACGCCAAAGCCAATAATCTCATTTTTATGAATGAAATCGGCGTTGATCCTGGCTTAGACCATATGAGTGCCATGAAAATCATTAATCAGATAAGGGACAAAGGTGGTAAAATGATTTTGTTTGAATCCTTTACAGGTGGTTTGGTAGCTCCCGAAAGCGACAACAACCTTTGGAACTACAAATTTACATGGAACCCAAGAAATGTTGTGGTTGCAGGTCAAGGAGGAGCCGCTAAGTTTTTGCAGGAAAACCAATTCAAATACATTCCATATAATCGCTTATTTAGAAGAACAGAATTTTTAGACGTAGAGGGTTACGGACGTTTTGAAGGTTATGCCAACCGAGATTCCTTAAAATACCAACATGTTTATGGCTTAGACCATATAAAAACATTGTATAGAGGTACCATGAGACGTGTTGGGTTTAGTAGAGCTTGGAATGTTTTTGTACAATTAGGAATGACGGACGACAGCTACACCATTGACGATAGTATCAATATGAGCTATCGGGATTTTGTGAATGCATTTTTACCATACAGCCCAACGGATTCGGTTGAACTTAAATTTAGACATGCACTTAAAATTGACCAAGATGATATCGTATGGGACAAGTTTTTAGAGCTCGATATTTTTAATCCTAGAAAAATGGTGGAACTAGACAAAGGAACACCTGCGCAAATTCTTCAAAAAATCTTAATGGATAGCTGGGCACTTAGTCCGGACGATAAAGATATGATTGTGATGTACCATAAATTTGGCTATGAGCTTAATGGCGAAAAACATCAAATCGATTCCACAATGGTAGCACTTGGTAAAGACCAAACCTATACGGCCATGGCAAAAACCGTGGGTTTACCAGTCGCTATTGCAACGCTGGCAATTCTTAATGGTAAAATAAAAACACCTGGTGTACAAATCCCTATTACAAAAGAGGTTTACACACCTATTTTAGAGGAATTAGAGTCCTATGATATTGTTTTCAATGAGTATGAAGTACCTTATTTAGGTTATAATCCCCTGAATCTTTAGATTAAGGATGTTCCGTTTAAATAGCACCTAGAAAAATAACAGTTATTAAAAAATTGTATATTGACCAGGTAATTTATCCCAAATCAAGGAATTACTAAAGTTAAAACCAGAAATACTAGCCTAATTATAGAGTAGTATTTCATAAGCTTTTAAAACTGAGAAAAGATGAAAAACCTACACCTACTCCAAATTTTTGTTCTAACACTTTTTATGTTATCATGTAGTGCTGATGATAGTAACAGCGACTCCGCACCTCTTAGCGACGAGCCAGGAATGGTAGCAACCATAGATGGTGGCACCTTTAATAACTTCCTCTTTACAGATGGTGCTTACCAAGCGAGTTTAGGAACAAATGATACTATGAGTATTGATATTGCTGACGCCCTTGGAAATCAAGTTTCTTTATTTTTAAATGGCACTAACGGTTTTGGCACTGACGTTGTTAAGAACATGGGTAATATAGATTCCAATAACTTTATGACTTATGCTCTTATAAGACCATCTAGTCCTCAAATTAGTTATTATTCTTCATCGGGCAATGTTACAATTTCTGAAAATAGAACACATCCTACTACATCGGGAATTCGTCTTATTTCTGGATCCTTTAATATCACGGCTAGCACTTTAGATGGCACTAATACGACATCAATGATAGGTTCATTTACTGAATTGGAGTATGAAGATTAATTAAAAAATGTGAACATTTCATTATAGATTATCTTGAATTTGATTTCTTATTTTTAACTTTCGATTTCTAAATACGAATTCCCATGAAAGTTAATGACAAAGGTATTTACATCGATGGTATAGATAAAAAGATTCTTCGTGCATTAATGGAAGATGCAAGAACACCAATTCTTGAAATCGCCCGTAACGTCGGAATTTCGGGTGCTGCGATTCATCAACGTTTAAAGAAATTAGAAAAATCCGGACTTTTAGCAGGTTCAAAATTTATAATCAACCCAAAAATCTTAGGCTATACCACCATGGCTTTTGTTGGTATTTTTCTTGATAAAGCCATAAGTAATCCTGAAGCCGTAAAGCAATTACAAAAAATCCCTGAAGTGATTGAATGTCATTATACCACAGGAAATTGGTCCATCTTTATTAAAATTCTATCGAAAGATAATGAGCATTTAATGCATGTGCTTAATTCTGAAATCCAAAGTATAAAAGGTGTATCGAGGACAGAAACTTTCATTTCTTTGCAGGAACAGATTAATCGACAGATTAAGATATAATTAGAAAAAAAGCACTCGTCGGAGACGAGCGCTAACTCGTAAATGTTGGCGCTCGTCTCCGACGAGTGCTTTTTAAACTATTCGTTGCAACGAATGTTTAATATATTTAACCAAGAAACCCAGCATCATCAATCTCCAAAACCGAATGGTCATCCTGAAAATTCCGAGCACTAGAATATTTCCAATCAGTAGGATTGACTACAAATCCAGCTTTAACAGGATTATTATGAATGTAATTGATATATCGTTTAATAACATCTATACTCCATAATTCAATAGGATGATTATTATGTTGCCAAAACTGATACTTAGTCACATTACTTCTTTCTTTACCTGCTTTCATAAACATGGACAACAACCATTTTTTTCGGCTTTCCTTCGAATTATTTTCAATGGTCTCAATAATTTTATTGGCTGTGAATTTTTTATAATCCCTTAATAATTCCATGGGTTTATCTTCAGAAGAACGAAATATGAAATGCACATGGTTGGACATAAAACAATACGCATACAATTCCATACCTTTTGCTTTTCTGCAGTAGCTGATACTATCTGCTAAAACTTTGAAATAGCATTCTCTTGTAAATACATCTACCCAATAAACTACAGCAAATGACACGAAGTATAAACCGGACTTATTATGGAATTTGTATTTTCTGCTCATTTAGAGTAAGATACAAATTTTTGAAGAAATTTTATTTTTAAAAAAGCACTCGTCTGCGACGAGCGCTAACTCGGAGACGAGTGCTAACTTGTTGGATTATGGCGCGGGATTTGGTATTTCAGCATGAACTTCGTTAATCGCTTTTATAACTTCTTCTGATAGCGACAGATTAATACTATCAATATTTTCCTTTAACTGATCAATACTTGTGGCTCCGATAATATTACTGGTTACAAATGGTCTTTCGTTTACAAAGGCTAATGCCATTTGTGCTAAAGACATTTCATTAGCTTCTGCTATTTTAAGATAGCGTTTGGCAGCTTCGGTAGCTTGTTCGCTACTGTAACGTGCAAATCTTGGAAACATATTTAATCTTGAATTCTGGTCATCCTTACCTTTAATGTATTTGCCAGATAGCACACCAAAAGCCATTGGCGAATAAGCTAATAACCCAATATTTTCTCTATGGGCAATTTCTGCCAAATCACCTTCAAAAACACGATTTATTAAAGAGTACGCATTTTGAATGGTAATCATTCGTGGTAAATCCTGTTTTTTGGACTCATCCAAATAACGCATGGTTCCCCAAGCTTTTTCGTTAGAAATTCCGACATGTCTTATTTTTCCAGATTTTATAATGTCATCTAGATTATGAAGGATTTCGTTAAAATTATCTTCCCATTCATCACTTGGATTAGGTTTATAATCTCGCGTTCCAAAAGTGTTGGTATCACGTTCTGGCCAATGCAGTTGGTACAAATCAATATAATCGGTTTGTAATCGTTTTAAACTATTATTGACCGCTTCGTTTAGTGCTGCTTTACTAAAACCATTGGTTCTAATATGTGCTGTATAGTCTCCAGGACCTGCAATTTTTGTAGCCAAAACCACGTTGTCTCTGTTTCCTGTTTTAGCGAACCAATTTCCTATGATGCGTTCGGTTTCCGCATAAGTTTCTGCTGTGGCTGGCACAGGATATAGTTCTGCACAATCGAAGAAATTAACGCCTTTGTCTAAAGCATAATCCATTTGGGCAAAACCTTCATCTTGGGTATTTTGATTGCCCCAAGTCATGGTGCCAAGACATATTTTACTGACTTTTATAGCTGTGTTTGGTAGTGTTGTGTATTTCATACTATTTCCTGCGCCTGCCTGTCGGTAGACAGGAAAGCAGTCCCGAAGTTTCGGGATCATTTTAGTTTAACTTAAAAGCATAAATATAAGAAGACCTCACAGGTTTTTGTAACCTGTGAGGTCTAAATATTTGTTAATATATCATTTTGAGCTGCTTTTTAGCGACGAGGCAATCTGTTTAATTTGAGTTACATTTTAAAAGATTGCCACGTCCTTCGTCCTCGCAATGACAATTATGAACTATATCTCATTCAAAAGTTTTGAAATCTCATCCAACTTAGGCGTCAAAATCACTTCAATACGTCTGTTTTTAGCTTTTCCTTCCGCAGTATCATTAGTTGCAATAGGTGCAAATTCTCCTCGACCAGCTGCTGTTAGATTTTCAGGATTGATAGCTTCATTTTCCCTTAGGATATTCACTATGGCAGTTGCCCGCTTTGCAGACAAATCCCAGTTACCACTCAATTGGGCATTCCCATTGTAAGGCACATTATCGGTATGGCCTTCAATCAATACTGAAATTTCAGGATTTTCAGCCAAAACACTACCTAATTGTTTTACAGCTTGTTTCCCTTGTGCGCCAACGTACCAACTTCCCGATTCAAACAACAATTTGTTTTCCATGGAAATATATACTTTGCCATTGCGTTGCTCTACCGTTAAGCCTTTACCTTCAAAATTGGTTAAGGCTTTAGAAATGGCATCTTTTAATTTGTTCATGGCAGCATCTTTTGATGCAATCACATTTTCTAATTCTGCCACACGTTTCGAACGGTTTTCCAATTCTTGCTTTAAGGTATTTAAACGTTCGTTTTCTGCTGCTAAGGCTTGCTCCTTCGCTTCTAATTGTGCTAAAAGCTCTCTGTTTTTTTGCGAATTTTTTGCAATCGATGCCGAACTATTTTCTTCCAAAGCTTTGTATGAAGCCTTCAACGTCTCTAGATTTGATTTAGCGGCTGCATATTCACCCTGTAATTTATCGCGTTCTGCAACGGCTTCATCATAAGCTGTTTGCAATTGATCTAATTCGTTAGAAAGTTTGGTTTTATCACTTGATAAGGTTTCCACTTCGTCCGTTAAGCTTCGATTTTCCTTTTTTAAATTGGTGTACTTATCTTCTAAATCCGTGTATATTTTTTTTGATACACATGAGCTGAATAATGCAAGTGTTAGGGCTAATAATGAAATTTTTTTAATCATGTTTTATAATTTAGGTTAAGTTTAATTTTATACATCTAATTCCAATAAAATTGGACAATGGTCACTATGAACCGCATCGGTTAGTATAACGCTGCGTTTTATTTTTTCTTGTAAGGGTTCACTAACCATGGCATAATCCAATCGCCAACCTTTGTTATTAGCTCTGGCATTTGCGCGATAACTCCACCAAGAAAATTCCTGACGCTCAGGATGTAAATACCTAAAGCTATCGATGAATCCGCTGTCAATAAATTCGCCCAACCACTCGCGTTCTTCTGGTAAAAATCCTGAAACACCTTTCATTTTTGGGTTGTGGATATCTATTTCCTCATGGCAAATGTTATAATCGCCACAAACCACCAAGTTTGGTATTTGCTTTTGAAGTTCATTTAAATACTCATGAATGAGATTCATATACTCAAACTTATGGGATAGTCTGGCGTCGTTGGTTCCAGATGGTAAATACATGCTCATTACGGAAACGGTATCATAATCGACTCTAATATTTCGACCTTCAAAATCCATGGATTCTATTCCTGTTCCGAATTCAATATGGTTTGGTTTCTTTTTGCATAGAATAGCAACACCGCTATAGCCTTTTTTTTGGGCGCTGTACCAATAATTATACTCATAACCTGCTTCGGTAAACAAATCCAGGTCAAGTTGTTCTTCCATCGCTTTAATTTCTTGCAAACAAATAACATCAGCATTTGTGGCTTTTAACCAGTCCACAAAACCTTTTTTTACGGCTGCTCTGATACCATTGACGTTGTAAGAAGCTATTTTCATAATCTAAAATTTTTATTAGTACATGACAAAAATAAAAACATGTAATCCTAATGCCACAAATACACGAATTTTATTTTGTGAATAAGTTGACTAAACATCTATTGACCGAAATCAATAGGATTATTAAACAGACTTTTAGTCTGTTTTATTCGTGAAATAGATAGTCAATAATTTAATTCGTTATTTCAATAACTAATGAATTCGTGACAATTCGTGAAATTCGCGGCTGAATTTATAAGAGTCGATGCAAAATGATTTAAAATGAATACCCAATTTTTAAATACTAGTGGTTACCACGAATTCCTTTTCCGTTGGAAAAAATAACACAGTATCAATTTGTGTCACGTAATTACAAAACTTATGTATTTTTTTACCAAATGCCTAAATTAAATAATACGCTACTTTTACACCATTATTTTAAGCATGTTTTAACGAAAAGTTCTAAACAACTGCAACCATAAAATATTCTGCGCTTAAAACAGTTATTAAACTACATGAAAAACGTACTACTTTTTCTTTTAATTCTATCTGGTTTTTTGGGTTTTTCCCAAGAGCAAGAGCCAAATTTTAGACTAAAGAAGGTAGCCGTTGAGGATTCTATTCAAATTGATTCCGTGAGTATCAATCCCACACGATTTTCGGTTAGAACAAAAGATAATAAAATCTTGGATTCGACATTATATACTATTGATTTTGCTAAAGCTATTTTGCGTTTCAAACAACCTACTGAAATTGATACCATTCAAATTTCGTATTTACGTTATCCGAAATTTCTAACTCAAGTTTACAGGCAATTGGACGATGCGGTGATTGTTGAGCGTTCATCACAGTTTCAGCAATTATATACCTTACAAAATACAACCACTAAAAACACATTTACGCCTTTTGATGGCTTGACGACTTCAGGAAGTATTTCGCGAGGTGTTACCATTGGAAATAATCAGAACTCGGTATTGAACAGTGAACTCGATTTACAGATTTCTGGAAAACTGAGTGATAAAGTCTCACTGAGGGCTTCCATTCAAGACGCTAATATTCCATTGCAAGAAAGCGGTTATTCCCAACGGTTGGATGAATTTGACCAAGTATTTATTGAATTGTTTAGTGACGATTGGAATATAAGAGCTGGCGATATCGATTTGGAAAACACCGGAAGCTATTTCGCGAATTTTTCAAAACGAGTTCAAGGATTGTTGGTCAATGCTAATTTGAGTGAAAAAACATCTGTTTTTGCTTCTGGAGCTTTGGTGCGAGGTCAATTTACGACGACACAATTCACTGCGCAAGAAGGGAATCAAGGCCCATACAAATTACGTGGTTCCAATAATGAATTGTACGTGCTTATCGTTTCTGGTAGTGAAACGGTTTATGTCAATGGCATTCCTTTAGAACGTGGCGAAAACAACGATTATATTATTGATTATAACGCTGGCGAACTTATTTTCAATCCCACATTTCCTATTACTTCCGAAATGCGAATTACGGTCGATTACCAATTTAGCGAACGGAATTATTCGAGGTTTACCGTTTTTGGTGGTGCCAACTATAACACCGAAACTTTAAAATTAAATGTGTCCATTTACTCTGAAAGTGATGCCAAAAACCAGCCTTTGCAACAAAATTTATCTACAGAACAAACCCAGATTTTAGCAGCTGCAGGAGACGATCAAGATTTAATGACAGCGCCTTCTGCGGCATTAGCTACGTTTTCTGACAATCGGATTTTATATCGGAAAGAAATCGTTGGCACGGAAGAAATTTTCGTGTATTCCAATAATCCCGAAGACGAGTTATTCAGCGTTCGGTTTACTTTGGTGGGCGCTAATCAAGGGAATTATGTGTTGACGAATTCTAACGCCATCAACAACATTTATGAGTATGTGGCACCAATTGCAGGCGTTCCTCAAGGCACTTACGAACCTATTATTCAACTCGTAGCACCAGAACGATTGCAAATTGCTATTGTTAACGGGCAATATAAACCAAGCGAAAAAACAGATGTCTTTTTTGAATTGGCTGGAAGTAAAACCGATAACAATCTATTTTCGAGTTTAGACGATAACGACAATGATGGTTACGCTGGAAAATTAACCCTAAAGCAAAAGATAATTCAATCAGATAGCCTTTGGAATTTATCCGCACTCGTTGATGCCGACTTTATTCAAAAGGATTTTAGAACCATTCAACGTTTGTATAGAGCGGAATTTGGACGCGATTGGAACTTGGATACACCAGAAGGCAACCAACGGAATTTCAATTTTGGGAATCAATTGTTATTTACATCTGGATTACAATTAGCACATTACCAAAAAGGGATAGCCACTTATAATTTTGAGCATTTAAATTATTCTGAAAATTTTAATGGAAACAGACATCATATTACAGCTAATTTAAGATTGGGTAATTTCAGGATATTTTCGAATTCTAGTATTCTAAATAATGAAAGTACCATTAACCGCTCTACTTTTTTTAGGTCTTTTAATCGTGTGGTTTATGGTAAGAACAACAAATGGGCTGGCGTGAAATTTTCAACGGAAGATAATGAACAACGTGCGATTACAACCGATTCCTTAACACCTTTGAGTCAAAAGTTTAAGGCATACGAAGCCTTTGTCGGCATAGGCGATAGTACTAAGGTTTTTGCAGAAGTAGGTTACATTAAACGTTTTAATGACAGTTTACGAAATAATACTTCGACTACGCTCAGCACAGGTAAATTGGAACGTGTTAATAGTTCAAACACCTATTATTTAAAATCGCGATTGATTCAGAATAAAAATACAACACTTCAATTGTATGCTAATTATAGGGATTTAAAGTCCGAAGATGATAACATAGATAATGAGCAAAGTTTGAATAGCCGATTGAATTACAATCAAAAATTATTCAATAACCTCATCATACTAAATACCAATTACGAAACTAATTCCGGTACTTTAGCACAACAAGATTTTACTTATGTTGAAGTGGAAGCAGGACAAGGCGCTTACACTTGGATCGACTACAACGAAAATGACATTCAAGAATTAGATGAGTTTGAAATTGCGCAGTTTGCAGACCAAGGCAGTTATATTAGAGTCTTGCTGCCCAATCAGGTTTTTGTGCAGACCCATCAAAATCGCTTTGGGCAAACAGTGACCATAAATCCACAATCTTGGAATGTTTCTGAAAATAAATCAAAGCAATTTTGGTCACATTTTTACGACCAAGCATCGTTCATAGTGGATAGTAAAAAGTTTAAAAGTGGAAATTCATTTAACTTGAATCCCTTTGAAGCTTTAAAAGATGATTTGGATATAGAAGATTTCGTATCCATAAATTATAGTATTAGAAATGTTCTGTTTTTCAATCGCGGGAAACAACGCTATACCACCTCATATACCTTTCTAACTAATAAGAGCCGGAATTTACTTTCTACAGGGTTACAACAAAACAAAACTAACAGCCATCAACTTAATTTCAACCATAAATTTAATGTGAATTGGTTGGTAAATACTTTGGCCAGTTTGGGAAAAGAAGACAGTAGAAGCCAGAATTTTTCCAACCGAAATTATACGCTTGACAATTATCAATTTAACCCAAAACTCAGTTATTTATTTAGCGAAAATGCCCAATTTGATGTATTTTATCAATACACTTCCAAAGAAAATACTATCGGTAGTTTAGAGTCTTTGACACAGAATAATTATGGCTTGTCCTTTACTTATAATAATGCCCAAAAAATAGCATTGACGGGCGAGTTCAACTATTTTCAAAATAAATTTGAAGGAAATGCCAATTCACCAATTGGTTACCAAATGCTTGAAGGCTTGCAACCAGGAAAAAACTTTACGTGGAGCTTATTGGCGCAAAAGAAACTAACCAAGTATTTAGATTTGAATTTGAATTATTTTGGACGGAAATCGGAGACGTCTGAAGTTATACACACAGGAACTGTTCAGTTGAAGGCTTACTTCTAGCAAAAAAACAAAGTTTTAGATCCCATGATAACTTGTGTGAAACCGTTAAAAATGGTATACTGTCCAAAACACTGACAATACAGAATGAAAGACTTTGTAATTATAGGAGCTGCACAAGCAGGACTCTCTATGGCCTATTTTCTTAAGCAAAAGCAAAAGGAATTTTTGATAATTGATAAAGAAAAAGAAATTGGAGCGTCTTGGCTTAACCGTTGGAGTACCTTAAAATTATTCACGCCTGCAGAATTTAACCATTTACCAGACGTGCCTTTTCCTGCAGCAAAAGGGCATTATCCAGACAAATACGAGGTAGCATCTTATTTTAAACATTATGCAGAAACGTTCCAATTCCCGATTCAATTAAACACGTTGGCTCAAAGTATTCAGAAAAAGAACGACTATTTTATAATAAGAACAAACCAACAAGATATTACCAGTAAGCATGTTATCATCGCTACAGGACCCTTCCATGTTCCCTATACACCAAAGTTTCACAACAAGCTTTCAGACTCCATATACCAAGTTCATAGCAATTATTATAAAATGCCAGACCAATTACAAAAAGGACCTACTTTGGTCGTTGGTGGTGGAGACAGCGGTTTTCAGATTTTAGATGAAATTTCTAAGCACACCAAGGAAACTACCTATTTTTCTGGTGATACAAGTATTAGAACGTTACCTCAAGAAATCTTAGGAAAAACGTTATGGTGGTGGTTTACAATCACTGGATTTTTAAGCTTTAGTAAAATGTCATGGCTAGGAAAAAAAATAAGCCAATCTAAACAACCGATAATTGGTACGGATGTGAAATCAATTATTAAACGCGATAGCGTTAAAGCTGTTGGCTACACTATTGACGCGGAAGAAAACACAATTAAAACTGCTACCAAAACGCTTACCGATGTAAAAAATATTATTTGGGCCACAGGCTACAAACCGAATTTTGAATGGATAGAAGACATAGAACTTGCCAAAGATGGTTACCCAAAACATCATAGAGGTATCAGCACTACAGAAGGCATTTATTTTATTGGTCTGCCTTGGCTACATACACGAGGCTCTGCAACATTGGGAGGTGTAAAGAAAGACGCTGCCTACTTAGCGAATCATATATTGTGAAAATTGGGATAAATCATTTAAAAGTACACATTGGAGACATTTGAATTTGAATTATTTAATAAGAACATCAGTGACTTTTAAAATGAATGTTGCAAGGAGCGTTCTGTTGAGATTTAATGGCTAATTTTTGAGCAAAGAATATTACTTTTCTGACGCAACCTTTTTCTACTTTTGGTATCTAATAAAAAATTATTTACCATTTTTTTGTATAAATTTTGATCATAATAATTGAACTAAAAAAAAATAAACAAATGAAAAAAGCCCTATTAGGATTACTCCTTTTTACATCTTTTGCAACTTTTGCCCAAGATGACATTGAAGAAAACGTAAAACACCATGAAGTTAAGGTGAACGCTTTTAACCTTATTATTTTTAAGTCTGTAGATTTCTCCTATGAGTATTTAATTGATTCAGAATCTTCGATTGGAGCTACTGTACTTTTTAATCTACAAAATCAAGAGGATAGAGATTTTGAAGACGGCCCTGTTTACGCCGAAAAATTTGCCTTTACGCCTTATTACAGACGTTATTTTTCAAGTAGATACGCTTGGGGATTTTTCTTAGAAGCCTTTGGCATGTATAGCATTCAAGAAGATAGAGATGAAAACTATATCTACGACCCCATTTTTGATGACTATGAGTATGTCTATTCCGATGAAACTTCTAATAGCATCGCTTTTGGAATGGCTGTCGGCGGAAAATTTGTAAGTAAAAAAGGATTTTTATTTGAAGTTTTTGGAGGTGTTGGTAGAAACATTTCAACTTCTAACAATGATATTGGGACTGAGTTTGTACCACGATTAGGTGCAACTCTGGGTTGGAGGTTTTAAATTAGGGAAAATAATATGTAAAAAAATAGCAGAAAATATTAAAACGTAAAGGTTAGTTCTTTCCTGCTATTTTTTAAACGATGTTATTTTTATGCTTTAATTCGCTTTAGTGTACGTGTCTATATAAATGAACGTTTCACTGTTATATGTTTCTTCGTATCTTAATTTCAGTGTTGTAGTATTCAGCTCTATTATTTCTTCACTATAAAAATCGGTTTCATCATCTACATCAAAAAAAGTAAGGGTATTGCCTTCAATTGAATAATTTTCAATCGATGAATAGGATTGGTCACATGCATCTCCATAATAATCGATTTGCGCAACCTGTGTTCCATCATAAATAAATGTTTCTAGTAATTGGCAATCGGTTAAGTCGCCAGAATCAACACCATTTTCAGATTGTGCAGACCATGTCCATGAGCCTATAATTAATTCAGCATTTGTAGAAGAAGGGTTTAAACTATCATCATCACTACTACAGGACAAGAAAATTCCAACGGATAAGACTAAAAAGATTCGGGATATTTGTTTCATTTGTTGTGAGGTTAAATATTTCATCGTTTTGGTTTAATTGCACATAATTCAAGAATTTGGTTACATCTTCTGCAGCCAATGCTTCACATCAACCTCAGCTTTTATAATAGCCTTTAAATCTTCAATCTTAACACGTTTTTGTTCCATGGTATCTCTATGACGAATCGTGACCGAATTGTCTTCTAATGTATCATGATCCACAGTAACACAAAATGGTGTTCCGGCAGCATCTTGTCTTCTGTAACGTCTTCCAACGGTGTCTTTCTCTTCATAAGCTACGCTGAAATCCCACTTTAAATCTTCAACAATTTGTTGTGCGATTTCTGGCAAACCATCTTTTGCCAGTAAAGGAAATATGGCCGCTTTTACAGGAGCCAAAACCGCTGGTAATTTTAAAACCGTTCGTGTTTTGCCATCTTCAAGTTCTTCCTCTTCTAATGCGTTTGAGAACACCGCCAAGAACATACGGTCTAAACCTATGGATGTTTCTAGAACATAAGGTGTATAGCTTTCATTATCTTCATGGTCAAAATATTGTAATTTTTTACCTGAATATTCTTCGTGTTGCTTTAGATCAAAATCGGTACGCGAGTGGATGCCTTCCAATTCCTTGAATCCGAATGGAAATTTAAATTCTATATCTGTAGCAGCATCCGCATAATGTGCTAATTTTTCATGATCGTGAAAACGGTAATTATCTTCTCCCATGCCAAGCGATAAATGCCATTTCATTCGGGTTTCTTTCCAATGCTCAAACCATTCTTTCTGAGTACCTGGCTTGATGAAAAATTGCATTTCCATTTGTTCAAACTCACGCATTCTAAAGATGAATTGTCTCGCCACAATTTCATTTCTGAACGCTTTTCCTGTTTGCGCGATACCAAACGGAATTTTTAAACGTCCTGTTTTTTGAACGTTCAAGAAATTCACAAAAATACCTTGGGCTGTTTCTGGTCGTAAATACAAATCCATTGCAGATTCTGCGGAAGCACCAAGTTTTGTACCGAACATTAAGTTGAATTGCTTAACGTCAGTCCAATTTCGACTTCCAGCCACAGGACATGCAATTTCCAATTCTTCTATCAACGCTTTTACATCGGCTAAGTCTTCTTTTTCTAAAGATTGCCCTAGACGTTTTAATATAGAATCGATTTTTTCTTGATAACCAACTACGCGCGGATTAGTAGAAACAAATTCCTCTTTATTGAAAGCGTCGCCAAAACGCTTTTCAGCTTTTTTGACTTCCTTTTCAATTTTGGCTTCAATTTTAGCACAATAATCTTCTACTAAAACATCAGCTCTGTAACGTTTTTTAGAATCCTTATTATCAATTAAGGGATCGTTAAATGCATCAACGTGCCCAGAAGCTTTCCAAGTGGTTGGATGCATAAAAATTGCCGCATCAATACCTACAATATTGTCGTGCATTTGTACCATGGCTTTCCACCAATAGTCTCTAATATTTTTCTTTAACTCTGCTCCGTTTTGGGCATAATCATATACTGCACTTAGTCCATCGTAGATTTCACTACTCTGAAACACGTAACCATACTCCTTTGCGTGAGAGATTACTTTTTTAAATTGATCGTCGTTTGCCATAATGTTGCAAAAATAGAAAACCGCTCTTATTAACAGAACGGTTTTTCAAAAATTATCTTTTAATTTTTATTTTCCTTAGTTGAGTTCAATACTTGTGCTACCAAGTTTTACATTTTCATGAAAAACGTTGATAAAATAATACCCTTTAGAAAACGGTTGATCGTCTTCATCTGCAATAATAGCTGAACAAATTTCTAAATTGTTGTTATTATAAGACACTACTTCTTTTTTACTGTAATTTAAAGACACATTTCCAAAGACTACTTCTCCTTTATCAGAAACCACATTACCTTCCGGACTTACAATTTGAATATAAAGCGTTTTATTTCCTTTTAAGGCTAAAGGATTTTCATTGAGCGTAATGCAAACATCCATAGCATTGGCGCGTCTTGCACGATCGGTAGTACGCTTTTTACCAGACTTTAATTTATAAGATTGTACATTGACATTACTCGCTTTTAATATTGCAGCATTATCAATAGATCTATTTAAAGAATCATTTGCTACTTCAAGAGCATTAATGGTGCTTGTTTTCTTTTTTATGGTATTTAAAGCATAACGTTTTTCCTTCTGCAATTTTATATTCGCAGAATTTAGAGAGTCTATTGTACTCAGTAGTACCTTACTCTTTGACTTTAAAACTATAAGTTGCTCCTTAAACCTAGTAATTATGGATAAATCACTTTCTAATAATCTTAAAGAATCTAAGGCAATCTTAGTTTCCACTTTTGCTTCTTGGAGCTGCGAAGCCATAAGATTATAGTCTTGGCCTAGTTCGTCGTAACTTGACAACATGTCTGATAATTCGGTTTCTATCAAACTTTTTTCTTGCTCTAAAAATACTTCGTAGGATTCAATGGACTTATATTTGTCAAAGCTATATATTCCTAAAACAGTTAAAACGACCAATAAAGAACTTATAATTAATCTGTAGTTAAATAATTGAGGGTTAACTATCATTATTAATTTCTTAATTAAATGCGAAATTAGGATTAAATGTATTACTATTTTATTTTATTCGATTAAGTGATGATAAACTTGTTAAACTTATTCTTTCCCCTGGTTTGCGAAGCTTGCAATAACGTATTATCTGACAATCAGGAGGTTTTATGCACAACTTGCAGACATCATTTACCTGTAACCAACTTTCATTTCGACAATGCTGAGGATGTAAAAAAGATCGTTTATGGTCGTGTAAAACTAGAAAATGCAACAGCATTAATGCATTTTTCCAAAAAAGGGATTGTTCAACAAACCCTTCACAATTTAAAATATCGAGGACATGAAGAGATTGGTGCTTTTTTCGGCAAATGGCTAGGTAAAGAACTATCAACTCTAGAGGCTTATAAGACTATTGATGTGGTAATACCTGTGCCCTTATACAAATCAAAATTGAGAAAGCGCGGTTACAACCAAGTGGCTAAGTTTGGACAAGAAATTGCAAAAGCGCTACAAACGGATTATAACGATTCGGTTTTAATAAAAACAAAATCGACCAAAACACAGGTTTTTAAAACCAGGTTAACACGCTGGAATGACGATGGTGCCATATTTGACATTTCAGAAAATAAATCCTTAGCTGGAAAGCATATTTTATTGGTAGATGATATTATTACAAGCGGAGCAACAGTTGAAGCCTGCGCCACAGTTTTGTTAAAAATTGATGATATTAAGTTAAGTCTCGCTATGATGGCCATTGCGGATTGATTTCCTACTTGCTTGTAGGCAGATTTCGTTTCATAATATTAGAATAATTTGGAAAATCTTACGTTTTGTATAAAGGTATTTTAATTGTTTCTTTGTGCTAAATTATTTTAAATAGATGCGTTTACTTGTCGTGCGAATTTTAAGTCTTGTTTTAATTGCAATCAGCATTGCAAGCTGCGCGAATCGTGGCAATCCAACAGGCGGAGAAAAAGATATTGAACCACCTGTAATCGTAGAGTCAGATCCAGAAAATTATTCTACTAATTTCAAGGGTGACGAGATTAGAATCTATTTTAATGAGTATGTTAAAATAAAAGATCTTAGAAAACAACTTATTATTTCGCCTCCAATGGATACAGATCCCATTGTAACACCAGCTGGTGGAGCGAGCAAATATATTTCTATTACAATTCAAGATACCTTAAAAGACAACACCACCTATGCTTTTAATTTTGGTGAAAGCATTGTTGATAATAACGAAGGAAACCCTTACCCTTATTATCGCTATGTATTTTCTACAGGAGATGTAATCGATTCATTATCTGTTAAGGGTTACGTAGAAGATGCTTTGCTAAAAGAACCAGATACCTTTGTGTCAGTGATGCTTTATGAAGCAGATTCTACCTATACGGATTCAATTGTCTATAAACAGAAACCAAGATATATTACCAATACACTCGATAGTGTCACAACCTTTAGCATCGATAATGTGAAAGCCGGAACTTATAAACTGATTGCTTTAAAAGACAAAAACTCAAATTATACATTTGATCAGAAGGACGAAAAAATAGGCTTTAACGAAGGTTTTATTACAGTACCTGAAGACTCAACTGCTTCCAATAAGCTAACACTCTTTAAAGAACGTGTAAATTTTAAAGCCATTAGACCAACACAGGACGGTGAAACTAGAATTATTTTTCCATACGAAGGCGATTATGAAAATATGCGTATTGAACTTCTAGGCGACCAACCAGAAGGCTATGAAACCCGAATTGTAAAGGATGTAGAAACCGATACCTTATACTATTGGTACAAACCAAAATTTGAAATCGATACTACTTTCTTCACTGTTACCAATGGAAAACAGATTGACACTTTTAAGCATCGTTTTAGAACTATAAAAGCAGATTCTTTAAAAATGACGGCTTTAACTAAAGGGACTTTAAATTATGATGACGAATTTACCATGGAAGCCAATATTCCTTTATCTAAAATTGATACCACAAAAATTAAATTAATAGATAAAGATTCACTTGCTGTGCCTTATAGAGTGCAATACGATTCTATTTTCAATCGCTATGAATTTCCAATAGATAAACAAGAAGGGCAAAAATATAATTTTAAGATGTTGCCTGGCACATTTACCGATTTCTATGATAATACCAACAAAGACACTTTGAATTATACGGTACAAACAAAGATGAAATCTGAATACGGTAACATAAGGGTTAACCTCAGAAATGCGAAATTGCCTCTAATTGTACAACTTGTAAATGAAAAAGGAGACGTGCTCTATGAGCGTTATGCCAAAGATTCTCCCGTTGTGGATTTTACAAATTTACAAGCTAGACAATACAGTTTACGTGCCATTTATGATGCCAATGAAAATGGAAAATATGATACCGGGAATTACTTGATGGGCATCCAACCAGAGCGCGTTGCATATTCACAACCCATTGATCCGGTTCGTTCTAGTTTTGACTTTGTAATCGATTTTACATTAGAAGATTAAAATCATCCCTGTCATTTAGAAAATTTAGTTTTTTTCGATATTTCTCGATACTGTCCTTTTCTAAGGTTACAATCTCAGTGGCGATTTCGCTTTCAGATATAGTGTCTATTCTTTTCCCTAAAACATCGTAAGCCGCAGAATGACCAGAATATTCATATTGGTTCCCATCCAGCCCTACTCTATTTACACCAATGCAATAGACCATGTTTTCAATAGCTCTTGCTTTTAAAAGGGCATCCCAAGCATCAATTCGAATTTTAGGCCAATTGGCAACGTAGATCAAAAGGTCGTAGTCTTCAACATTTCTTGCCCATACCGGAAAACGTAAATCATAACAAACAAGCGGACAAATTTTCCACCCTTTATAATTGAAAATTACTTTTTCTGTTCCAGCAGAATAGACCTCGTGTTCACCAGCTAATGTGAATGTATGGCGCTTATCGTAGTGTGTCATATTTCCTGAAGGCTCCACACAAACCATCCGATTATAAAAATTGTTATTTTCAGAAATAACAAGACTTCCCATTATAGCAACCTGTTTTTCCTTGGCTTTCGTCTTTAACCATTTCAAGGTTTTTCCGTCCATAGTTTCTGCTACAGAAGTTGGATTCATGGTAAAGCCAGAGGTGAACATTTCTGGTAAAACAACAAGATCGACACCTGTTGAAATGGTATCGATCTTATCATTTAATAATCGTCTATTCTCTTCTGGGTTTTCCCAGACTAAATCCGTTTGTATTAAGGCAACTTTTAGGGCGTTACTCATCATTTATAATCTTCCTTTGGCTTTCTTTAGTTTACTGGTCAATTTTTCAAGTTTATCCAACCATTTGCGTTCATCCTCAGGAGACAACTTCCCTTTTCTTTTTAGCTTTTCGTATTTGCTTTGTGATTTTTCGAGATTGCGCTCGGCCTTTTCAAAATTAGACTGCAACTTTTCTTTCTTCTTTAATTCCTTTTCAGCTTTTTTCAGCTCTTTTTCTGCCTTTTTTTGTGCTTTTTCTGCTTTTTTTGCCTCTTTTTCCAGCTTTTCAGCCGCTTCATTATGTCCTTTAATCTTTTCTTCTGCTTCTTTTCTCTTTATTTCTTCAAGTATCATTTTATCAGAAATAACAACGGCTTCTTTTAAAATAAAATTTTTTTCTTCGTCAGTTAATGTTTCCGTGACATCTTTGCCATCTAAGAATATTTTTTCATCTTTGACTTCATAAGTTTTTCCCTCGCTCTCAACCTTTTGAGCATTTGAAAGCATTATAAACATAAAACCTACTATTGTTAATATATATTTCATTTTTATTTGTTTAAGTTATTCATTTCCATTTGAGCCTCATTTAAATCTTCTTCTAACGTCTTAAGTTTTTCTTCCCACTTTTCTATGTCATTCGGTGATAATTTACCTTTATCTTTAAGCTTTATGTATTTTTGTTGTTTACTCTCTAGACGTTTTTTCGCTTTAAGATAGTCTTCACGAGCCTCTTCTTGTGCTTCAATCTTTTCTTCTAGCGCCTTTTGCTTTTCTTCAATTTCATCCTGTTTCTTTTCAGCTTCTTTTTGTGCTTTTTCTAATTCTTTTTGTTGATCCTCTAATTTACTTTGCAATTGCTCCGCTTCTTCCTGGGCTTTTCTTTTGGTTTCTAAGATAGTCTCAATTTCTGCTTTACGGTCTTCTGTTAAACTTTCCGTTACATCATCTCCATTGTTTTTAATGGTACTGCCTTTTACCTCATAGACTTTTCCATCCGCTGTAATAACACGTTCACTACTACCGCAAGATACGATTAAGCCCACTAAAAGACAATAAATTAGTTTTTGATATTTCATCATATATTTGTTCAAGTTTGTTCTATAATTTAGACACATGTATAGCCTAAAGTCACTCTATTAATATAGATTTAACATTATACCGTATTAATAATTTCTGCTGCTTTTACTAAAGTGTCATCCGTTTTTGCAAAACAAAACCGTAATACCTTATCATCCTTACTATTTTCATTAAAAACCGATAATGGAATCGCTGCAATTTTAAAATCTTTGGTCAATCTTGTAGCGAAATCGATATCACTCTCGGCTGTAATATTAGAATAATCCAAAACTTGAAAATACGTGCCCTCTGAGGGTTGAAATTTGAATCTGGATTCTGAAATTAAATTCAAGAATAAATCACGTTTGCGCTGAAAAAATGTATCCAAACTTAAATAGGTTTGCGCATTTTGCATATAATCTGCTATACCCTTTTGTGAGGGATGATGCACCGAAAACACATTAAATTGATGCACTTTTCTGAATTCTGCCATTAAATGTTCTGGAGCACAACAATAGCCAATTTTCCAGCCTGTGTTATGAAAAGTCTTTCCGAAGGAAGCGGTTATAAAACTCCGTTGTTTTAAATCGTGAAATAAACAGACGCTTTGGTGTTGTGCATCATCAAACAAAATGTGCTCGTACACTTCGTCGCTCAATACAATAATATTGGTGTTTTCAGTTAATTTCTGAAGTTGAAGCATATCGTCCTTAGACCAAATAGTGCCACTTGGATTGTGTGGTGAATTAATGATAATCATTTTAGTTTTGCCCGATATATTTGAAGCGACTTCTTCCCAATTTACTTTATAATTCGGAGCAGATAATTGAATAGGAATTGTTTGTCCTCCATTGATTTCAACGGCTGGTTGGTAGCAGTCGTACGCTGGTTTAAAAATCAGGACTTCATCTTTCGGTCTTATAAATGCTGAAATAATTGTATAAATCGCTTGGGTTGCTCCTGCCGTAACCGTGATTTCCTTTTCAGGATGGTAGGTGCTTTTGTAAAGCAATTGATATTTATGAGCAATTGCCAAACGTAAATCCAAATTCCCAGCCATTGGTGCATATTGATTGTAACCATTGTTCATGGCTTTGGTTACCAAATCATTCAACTTTTGTGAACTAGGGTAATTTGGAAATCCTTGCGACAAGTTTATGGCATTGTGCTCTTTTGCCAAAGCACTCATTACCGTGAAAATTGTGGTGCCAACATTGGGCAATTTTGATTTTACATTCATAAAACTGTAAGCTTTATCTTTTAAACATTAAAGATATAAAACAAGCTTTTCTATCTTTACAAAAACTAAATAAATATTGATTATGCGCTTTTTAAAAATTCTTTTTCTCTTTATAGTTTTTCAAGTTTCGGCCCAACAAGGTGGTATGTGGATTCCTTCACTTTTAGAAGGTATGAACGAAGACGAAATGCAAAGTTTAGGCAGTAAGTTAACGGCTCAGGATATTTACGACGTTAACAATTCCAGCTTAAAAGATGCCATTGGTCATTTTAATGGTGGCTGTACCAGTGAAGTGATTTCAGATCAAGGTTTGGTGCTTACCAATCATCACTGTGGTTTTAGTCAGATTCAGTCCCATTCCTCTTTAGAAAACGATTATTTAAAGGATGGATTTTGGGCGATGAATTTAGAAGAAGAATTGCCAAATAATGGGTTGTTCATAGAATTTATTGTGAGTATTCATGATGTAACGGAAGTCGCTCTAAAGGGTGTAACCGATGCGATGACCGAAACGGAAAAACAATCGCAAATCTCAAAAAACACCAATGCAGCGTTAAAAGATTGGCCAAGGGAATCGTGGCAGGATGCAAAGACCAAAGCGTTTTATGAAGGCAATCAGTATTTTCTTTTTGTAACAGAGCGTTTTGACGATATCCGTTTGGTTGGTGCACCACCAACTAGTATTGGTAAATTTGGTAGCGACACCGACAACTGGGTATTCCCTAGACATACTGGCGACTTTTCATTATTTCGGATTTATGCCGATGCTAACAATCGTCCTGCAGCCTATAGCAAGGACAATGTGCCTTACAAGCCAAAGCATTTTTTACCGATCTCATTAGATGGTATTGAGGAAGGCGATTTTACTTTGGTATTTGGTTTTCCTGGGACTACAAGTGAATATTTACCCGCCGTTGCCATAGAACATATTACCGAAGAATTTAATCCGACAAATATTGCCATTCGCGAAGCCGCTCTAAAAGTCATTGACCGAAAAATGAAAGAAAGCGATGACGTACGGATTAAATACGCGTCTAAACAAGCACGAATCGCCAACGCTTGGAAAAAATGGATTGGCGAAAATTTGGGAATTGAAAGAACTAATGCGGTTGAAAAACGACGTGAATTTGAAACTACGTTTACCAAAGCCTTAAAAGAAAAAGGATTAGAGGATAAATACGGAAACATCCTAGCAGAATTTGATAAACTTTATGAAGAATTTGCGCCAATAAATATTAAGCGAAGAAACTTTATTGAAGTCTTTTTAGTGACCAACGAGCTAATGCAGATGACTTACAGAGCGTATCAAGTGGAACAAGCAATTCTCGACAATCCAGAAAACCTTGAAAGAGGAAAAGAGTATTTAATTGGTCAGTTGAAAAAGATTCATAAAAATTATGATGAGGACTTAGACAAAGGAGTTTACCTAAATGTGATGCCTTTATACGGCAAACCTGTAGATGCTTCAATTTATGACAATTCTGCTTTTACCAATTTAGATTCAGCTTTAAAATTATTGGAAGGTGATGCTGATGCTGTGATAAAAAATCTAAACAACGATGCGGCTTATACCTATGCAAAACCAATTATTGCTGAATTTTTTAATAGCATTGATGCTGAATACAAAGAAAAAAACGCACCGATTACAGCATTACAAACCAAATATATGACGGCACTTATGGAAGCGTTGCCCAATGAACGGTATTTTCCGGATGCCAATAGTACGCTTCGTGTGACTTACGGACAAGTGAGAGGCTATTCGCCAAGAGATGCGGTTTATTATGAACCCGTTAGCCATTTAGTCGGTGTCATGGAAAAGTATGTGCCAGACGATTACGAGTTTGATGTGCCACAAAAACTAATTGACTTATACGACACTAAAGATTACGGTCAATACGCTGATAAAAATGGAAAAATGCCAGTTTGCTTTTTAGGTACCAATCACACCACAGGTGGAAACTCTGGAAGTCCAGCTATTGATGCCGAAGGTAATTTAGTCGGATTGAATTTCGATCGTGTTTGGGAAGGTACCATGAGCGACATGAATTATGATCCATTAATCTGCCGAAACATTATGGTAGATTTACGCTATGTGCTTTTCATTGTTGATAAATATGCTGGTGCAAAGCATCTGATTGATGAGATGGCATTGGTGCATCCTAAGAAGGGTAATGGTAAGAAGAAGAGAAAAAAGAGGAAGAAGAAAAGAAACAAATGAGTTGGCAGTAGGCAGTAGCTGAAATGTAAATATTATTTAGACCTCACAGGTTTTTAAAACTGCGTGGTCTTTTTTCAATACTTAATATTGAAATTTAAGCGTCGGTTCGAGTGAAACTGCTTTTTTTGGGCAGTTTTGTATCGAGAACTCTATCATTAATAAAGAGTTCAAATTTGTTCGATTGGTTTTGCCATATCCAAATACACCATCACATCATTAATACAAGTCTTCAGATTGTTTTTGACTTCGTGATCCCAAAATCTAAAAATGGTAAAACCTAGTTCCGTAAGTTGGTCGTTGACTTCACGATCGCGCTGCATATTCCGTTCAATTTTGGGTATCCAAAACCCACGATTGCTTTTTAGTTTGTCTTTTCGCTCATCCCAGTTATAGCCATGCCAAAACTCGCCATCAATAAAAATAGCCAATTTGTATTTTTTAATACTTACATCTGGTCGTCCTGGTAGTTTTTTGCTATCGACACGATAACGTACGCCTTTTTTCCAAAGTGCTTTGCGAAATAACAGTTCTGGTTTGGTGTTCTTAGCACGAATTTTACTCATTATTTTTGAGCGTTTCTTTGTGGTATAGAAGCCTGATTCCTCATTGAATCTTGGTACTTTTATTTTTTCTTTGGAATACAACATGTTTTCCTAAGATACAAATTTCAGGAAACTATTATAATACTTCTACTCGCCATTATGATTCGTAAAAAAAGCCCTGATTCCTCAGGGCTTCTAATTTTATAAATTATGTAAATGATTTTAGGAAGATTAATCCCTAGACATAAAGATTCTAAGAATATACCAAAACAATAACATTAAGGATGCAAACAGACCTAATGCTGCTGGAATATAATCCTCAACACCATATTTTTTAACCAAATTAGACGTTTGGTATAATATAGAACCTCCTGCTAATAAGCACATAGCTACAGAAAACCATAATCCTAAGTTAAAACCGAAAATAGTTCCTGCTATAATTAAACCAATGGCTATAAAGAAACCAATGGTCAATCCTGTTTTTAAGAATGAAAAATCGGTTTTTGTCATTAAAACTGCAGCCGATAATCCAGTAAATAAGGCTAAGGTCACAATAGCTGCTTGGTTAAGAATTTCCGGACCTGATTCCATATAGAACGCAGCTATATATATCATCGGCACAAAAATTAAAGCTTCAAAAAAGATATAAATACCATAAGCCAAATATTGCATGTTCTTATCTGATGTACGCAATGCCATACCTTCCGCATAATTTGTAGCGAGCATAAAGCCACCAAGCATTAGCAACCATTTATAACCTTCGGTCATTGAAAGCATAAAATCTACTATAGTGTCGCTTTGCAATAAAAGATATTCAAATAAAATGAAAGCAAGTACTCCGCCTGCAACGTGCGCGTAAGTTTTTTTGTAAAAGGCAACACGATCAACATCTGAAAGACTGCCAATCATGATTTTTCCTTGGGATTCGTTTGGGAATTGATTTTCCATAATGTAGTTTAGTTTAGAAGAACTAAAGTAAGTGTTTTCGTCATAGCGTACAAAAAAGCCCTGAATTTTTTCAGAGCTTTTATACCTTTTCTTATTTCCTCAATTAGTCTTGGTTCTTTCTCGATAGCAATCGGGACTAAAAGTGACTTGTGCCGAACTTGTTTCAGTAAGCGGTCTAGACTTTATTTTGAAATTAATCTCTACCACCAAAAACCTGAAGTGCCCAATACAACAACGAAGCCAATGCACCAATTGCAGCCACCAAATAAGTCCTTGCCGCCCATTTAAGTGCGTCTTCAGAACCAGCATATTCTTCTGGTGTTACCATATTCTTGTTTTTTAACCAAGCCAAAGCTCTGTTACTTGCGTCGTATTCTACAGGTAAGGTGATAAAGCTAAATAATGTGGCAAAGCCCATAAAAACCAGACCTGCAACAGCAACCCAATAGCCTAGGCCGACTCCGGCAGCAGCTCCTAAAATTAAGCCACCAATAACTAACCATTGCGACATCCCAGAGGTCACACTTACAATGGGTACCAAAGCAGAACGCATACCTAATGCACTATAGGCTTGTGCATGTTGTACAGCATGGCCACACTCGTGGGCAGCAACCGCAGCCGAAGCCGCATTGCGTTGGTTGTAAACCGATTCACTTAAGTTAACGGTTTTATTTTTTGGGTTGTAATGATCTGTTAATTGTCCTGGTGTAGAAATCACTTCTACGTCGTAAATACCGTTATCAGCCAACATCTTTTCTGCAATCTCTCTTCCTGATAAACCGTTGCGCAATTGTACCTTAGAGTACTTAGCGAACTTACGTTTAAGTTGATTACTAACTAACCAGCTCACTAAGGCAATAGCACCAATCAGTATGTAATATCCCATCATTCCACTCATAATTCGAAAATTTTAATTTATGTAAATTTACTAAATGGATAGCAAATAATAAGCCAAATTAAAGTTAAGAACTAAAATTTGGCTATTGTCATATTTCGGTATGTCAGAAGTGCAGTTTACATGGCATCAACGGACCAGTTGAAGGCTTCAGCAATTTCTTCATATACAATCTTCCCTTTCACAACGTTCAATCCTCTGGCTAAAGTTTCGTCGTTTTCACAAGCTTTTTCCCATCCTTGGCTTGCTAAACGTAGCACGTAAGGTAAGGTAACGTTGGTTAATGCCAAAGTGGAAGTGTACGGAACAGCTCCTGGCATATTAGCCACACAATAATGAACCACATCATCAATGATATATGTGGGATCTTCGTGCGTTGTGGCTCTGGTTGTTTCCATACAACCGCCTTGATCGACAGCAACATCGACGAGTACAGTTCCTGGCCGCATGTCTTTTAGCATATCGCGCGTAATTAATTTAGGTGCTTTTGCACCTCTTAATAAAACACCACCAACAATTAAATCGTGATCTTTAATGCGTTTTCTGATATTGTATTCGCTTGAAAATTCGGTGACCACATGACTTGGCATTACATCATTTACATAACGCAACTGTTTCATGTTAATATCCATAACTGTAACATGAGCACCTAAACCAGCAGCCATTTTGGCCGCTTGAATACCAACTACACCAGCACCTAAAACCAATACTTTTCCTGGTGGTACACCTGGAACGCCTCCTAATAAAACACCACGACCTTTAATCGGTTTCTCTAGGTATTTTGCGCCTTGTTGAATGGCCATTCTTCCGGCAACCTCAGACATTGGAGTTAATAAAGGTAAGGTGCCGTCTTTGTCTTCAACGGTTTCATATGCAATACAAACCGCTTTGCTCTTTAACATCGCTTTGGTCAATGGTTCGCTAGAGGCAAAGTGAAAATATGTAAACACCACATGATGCGATTTTATTAAGGGATATTCTTCGGCAATTGGTTCTTTAACTTTTACAATCATGTCGCTAGAGGCATAGACCTGTTCTATGGTGTCTAAGACTATGGCGCCAGCATCTATGTAATCGAGATCCGAAAACCCACTGCCAAAACCAGCGTCTTTCTGAACGTAAACTACGTGCTTATTCTTCGTTAATTCGAAAACGCCTGCAGGTGTCATACCAACGCGGCTTTCATTGTTCTTGATTTCTTTTGGGACTCCAATTTTCATTTTTTGTAGATTTTGAGATTAATAGCAGGAAGTAAGTACTATTAAAAAATCATGTTTTGCAAATTTCAATATCAAGTTGAAGCTATTTTTATTGAATTATTAGTTTGAAGCCTATTTTTTGAAAAATATATAGTATAATACTGATTTTTAATACAATATGATATTCGTTGAATGAAATATTGTATCGATGACGTGTTTTAGAAAGGTTTTTGATACCAACTGAAGTAAGCTTACGAATTATGATTTATTTAGATTCATACATCGTTAAGGACACTTTGGACACCTTATCATTTATATATTCGATATAAAGCTGTTCCACTTGATTATCATTTCGATTTGGCACTAAACCTATTTCATATAACATGATATCCCTTTCGGTGGTTAAAATCCAACTGGGCTGACCTAAAAGCTTGATAACATTAGGTTTTGATTTGTTCAATAAAATCTGAGATTCTATAATGTCATCTACCATTAGATGTCGCGTCATCGGTCTTGTTTTCCATTGCTCTTCGGTAAATCGATTTTCAAAAAAGAAATGCAAAGAAGTCGCAATGACGAATGCCGCAAAAAGAATCAAGCCCACTTGATTAACCAAATTATTTCGATAATCAAAATAATCCTTTAGTCCTTTCCGTTGCTTTTTAATTGACGGTTTTGCTAAAATGGGCTTATTTGATGACATGTGGTTAGTCTTTTTTTACCCAACAATATTCACAATTTTACCAGGCACTACAATTACTTTTTTAGGTGTTCTACCATCTAATTGCGCCATCGTTTTCTCATTAGCCATAACAGCTGCTTCTATTTCATCTTTAGATAAGTCTAAAGGTAATTCCATGGTAAAACGCATTTTACCATTAAATGAAATTGGGTATTCCTTGCTGCTTTCTACCAAGTATTGTTCTTCAAATTTTGGGAAAGGTGCGGTTGAAATAGATTCATCATGTCCCAATTGCGACCATAATTCTTCAGCAATATGTGGCGCATAAGGCGAAATTAGAATCAATAAAGGTTCTAAAATGTCTTTGCTCGTACACTTTTGAGCGGTCAACTCATTCACTGCAATCATAAATGTAGAAACCGATGTATTAAAAGAGAAATTCTCAATGTCTTCTTCTACTTTCTTAATCGTTTTGTGTAGTGTCTTAAAAGCCCCATCCGACTTCCCTAGAGGGGAAGAGTCCACTCGGAACGCGCCATTTTCTCCGTGGTGATAGAGTTTCCATAGTTTTTTCAGGAAATTGTGTACACCTGTAATACCAGCCGTATTCCAAGGTTTGTATTGTTCTAATGGTCCGAGGAACATTTCGTAGAGTCTTAGGCTGTCTGCGCCGTAATCTTCGCAAATACTATCTGGATTGACGACGTTGTATTTTGATTTGGACATTTTTTCAACATCCCGTTCTACTTTTACTATTCCACTACCATCTTCGATAAATTCAGAATCATTATACTCTTGTCTCCAATTCTTGAATGCATCTATATCCAACTCATTTGAAGCATTTACAAAAGTCACATCGACATGCAATGGTCTAAAATATAAAGCAGAGACTTCGCAATTGTCAATATCATCAATATATTTTTGAGAAGAAGAACACAGTTTTTCATCAATGGTCCTACCTCTTAAATTTTCTCTTATTTCATTAGTCAATTTATTTTGAATTTTTTGATTGTGAAAAAACTTTTGATCTCCATTCTGATATATTTTATCAGCCTCCTCGATATATTTGTAACTAATAAAACGATGGTTTTCATATATAGGTAATGGAACAATTTTTCCATTTATCATGTTTTGATTTTTGTAACTAATGATTGGTTCCAAAATATATACAAAAGCACTAGTCCCCAAAATCATCCCTTGGTTAATCAACTTTTTAAAAGGCTCTTCCACATTGACAAAACCTCTATCTTTCAATAATTTTACCCAAAAACGCGAGTAGAGTAAATGACCTGTGGCATGTTCGCTTCCACCAATATATAAATCTACATTTTCCCAGTACTTAAGCGCATCCTCACTTGCAAAAACACCATCTCTATGGGCTGCGTCTTCCATATAGCGAAAGAAATACCAAGAACTTCCTGCCCAACCTGGCATAGTGTTGAGTTCTAAAGGAAATACGGTTTTATGGTCTATCAACTCATTACTGACCACTGTAAACTGCTTTATATCCCAAGCCCAAACATCAGCACGTCCCAAAGGTGGCTCGCCTTCTTCGGTTGGTAAGTATTTTTCAACTTCCGGTAGTACAATCGGTAAATGCTCCTTTTCTATCATTTGCGGCATGCCGTTGACATAATATACTGGAAACGGTTCGCCCCAATACCGTTGTCTGGAGAAGACAGCATCTCTTAAACGGTAATTGGTTTTGCCTTCGCCTTGTTCGAGTTGTTCTAATTCGTAAATGGCACGTTTGGTGGCTTTTTTATAGTTCATGCCGTTAAGGAAATCACTATTTTTTAATTTTACGTTGTCTTTAGAACCATAGGCCTCCGCTGAAATATCTACACCTTCAAAAATATTGGGAATTGGGATTCCGAAGTGTTTTGCAAAATCAAAATCACGTTGATCACCACATGGCACTGACATCACGGCTCCTGTTCCGTAGCTTGCTAACACGTAATCGCCAATCCAGATTGGGATGGGTTCTTTGGTAAATGGATGCTCTGCATAAGCGCCTGTAAAAACACCTGAAATGGTTTTTACATCCGCCATCCGATCACGTTCGCTTCGTTTGGCTGTTTTTTCTATGTAGGCTTCGACGGCTTCTTTTTGTTCTGGTGTTGTGATTTTTGACACGAGTTCGTGTTCTGGAGCTAATGTCATGAATGAGACACCGAAGATGGTATCTGTTCTTGTTGTGAATACGGATATAGTTTGAGATTCCTCGTCGCTGCGCTCTGTCGGAATGACATTAAAGGTAACTGAGGCTCCGACCGATTTCCCAATCCAATTTCGCTGTGTTTCTTTTAGTGCATCTGTCCAGTCTATATTTTCCAATCCTTGAAGCAGACGTTCTGCATAAGCTGAAATTCGCATGCTCCATTGGGTCATTTTTTTTCTAACCACAGGATGGCCGCCTCTTTCGGAAACACCATTGACGATTTCGTCGTTGGCTAGAACGGTTCCTAATTCTGGGCACCAATTCACTTCTGTTTCGGCCAAATACGTCAATCGGTATTTTAAAAGGATTGCTTGTTGTTCAACTTCGGAAAAAGTGTTCCAATCCTCAGCTGAAAAGGACTCAATATCATCATCACAAGCTGCATTGACCTTTGTGTTTCCTTCGGTAGCAAACTTTTCAATTAAAGTATCAATATGTTCCGCCTTGTTAGCATCATTATTATACCAAGATTCAAATAATTGAATAAAAATCCATTGGGTCCATTTATAATAATTAGGATCAGACGTTCTCACTTCACGACTCCAATCAAAAGAAAACCCTATTTGATCTAATTGTCTTCTGTAGGTTTTAATGTTTTCTTCTGTCGTTATTCTAGGATGCTGACCCGTTTGTATCGCATACTGCTCCGCAGGTAATCCAAAACTATCATAACCTTGTGGGTGCAAAACGTTAAACCCTTTGTGACGCTTGTAACGCGCATAGATATCACTAGCAATATAACCTAAGGGATGCCCAACGTGCAGACCTGCTCCAGAGGGATATGGGAACATATCTAACACATAGTATTTTGGTTTATACGAATTATTTTCAGCTTTAAAAGTGTGATTATCTCTCCAGTAGTCTTGCCACTTTTTTTCTATATCGTTGAAATTGTATGTCATATCAATTATCTTTCACGCAAAGGCGCAGAGCCGCAAAGCCTATCTTTATATAAATTTCTTTGCGCCTTAGCGCCTTTGCGTGAATTTACCTTTACTTTAGAGCGCAAATTTAAACCTATTACAACACAATTAAAAACTAAACGTTGTAATGTTCAACATGAGCAATTTCTTTATTATTTTTACAGCATTAATTCTAATTAATCCATGGCATCATCTTTTGACAAATATCAAAAACGTAAACTCATATCCTCTTACGTATCTGTAGTGATTAGTATCGCTTTGGTATTGTTTCTTTTAGGCTGTTTAGGGCTTTTGGTCATTAACTCTAAAAAAGTAGCTGATCACTTTAAAGAACAAGTGGTCATGACTATTTATTTAAATGATACGGCAAAAGAAGTGGAAGTCAATCAACTCAAAAAGAGTTTGGCGATGGCAGATTATACTAAAGATGCGGTTTATGTATCTAAAGAGGAAGCCGCCGAATTTATGAAAGCCGAAACTGGCGAGGATTTTATGGATTTTGTGGGCTATAATCCCTTAAAAAATTCCATTGATGTGCACTTAAAAGCAGATTTCGTTACCACAGAACAATTAACAGAAATTACGGAAGGCTTATCCAACAAAGCCTTTATTGAAGAAATTAGATACGATAATGACTTGGTGGAATTAATGAACGATAATGTTAAAAAAATCACGTTTTGGGTGTTGATTATTAGCGGATTATTCACGTTAATTGCCGTTTTATTGATTAATAGTTCTATTCGCTTAGCCGTATATTCTAAGCGCTTTATTATTAAAACGATGCAAATGGTTGGCGCTACCAAACGTTTTATACGCAAACCGTTTGTTTGGAAAAGCGTACAATTAGGTATTATTGGGGCGCTTGTTGCTTTGGCAGGAATGGCAATTGTGTTATACTATTTGGATATTACATTCCCGGAATTGGAATTACTAAGAAATAGCGTTTTGATTGCCGCCTTATTTGTTGGCATTTTCGTTTTGGGCATTCTTATCACCTGGATTAGTACCTTTATTGCCACACAACGTTTCTTAAATTTGAAGACAGATCAGTTGTATTACTAACTTTAAATTCACAAACTCTTAACGCACCAATTACAAATAAAACTGTTACTTTGCATTCCAAAATCAATACTAACGTATAGCTGAAAAGACCATGGGAGAACAAAAACGTAAGGAAGATTCTAAATCTGAATTCATCTTCGGGAAGAAAAACTATAAATTCTTATTCATCGGTTTGGCATTTATTGTCATCGGTTTTATCCTTATGTCTGGTGGAGGCAGTGACGACCCAAATGTTTTTGACGAATCTATTTACAGTTGGAGACGTATTCGACTAGCACCTACTTTGGTCTTGATTGGCTTTGGTATTCAGGTGTATGCCATTCTCTTAAACCCGAATAAAGCATCCAAAAAATAATAGCCTTTTACTTACTTATGACTCGTTTCATTATTCTAAAATGATACATTTGCGCCCATGGAAATTATAGATGCTATTATTTTAGGAATCATTCAAGGGCTTACCGAGTTCTTGCCAGTTTCCTCTAGTGGTCACTTAGAACTAGGAAAAGCCATACTTGGTAGTGACGCTATTCCTGAAGAAAGCTTAATGTTTACCGTTGTTCTTCATTTTGCAACAGCCTTAAGTACCATCGTTGTTTTTAGAAAAGATATTCTTGAGATCCTTAAAGGATTATTTCAGTTTAAGTGGAATGAAGATCTGCAGTTTTCATTGAAAATTATATTATCAATGATTCCCGCAGTCATTATTGGTTATAAATATGAGTCGGAATTTGAACAATTATTTGGTAACAACATTTTACTCGTTGGAGCCATGCTTATCGTTACCGCTGTACTTTTATTTTTGGCAGACAAAGCCAAGGAAACGGACAAAAAAGTGACGTTTGCCAATGCATTTATCATAGGTATTGCCCAAGGTATTGCGATGCTTCCAGGAATTTCACGTTCTGGTGCCACCATATCAACCTCAGTACTTTTAGGCATTGATAAAACTAAAGCAGCACGTTTTTCCTTTTTAATGGTTGTCCCACTTATTTTTGGCAAAATCGCAAAAGATATTTTATCGGGTGAATTAACTTATAATACGGCGAGTTTTAGTTATTTAAGCGTTGGTTTTTTAGCCGCTTTTATTTCAGGTTTATTTGCTTGTACTTGGATGATCTCCATAGTAAAGAAAAGTAAATTAACTTATTTTGCTATTTACTGTGCTATCATTGGTGTGATAGCCATAATCTGGACTCAACTCTAATGCAAACCGAAGACGATTTTAAAAACGGACAAGTCTTATTGATAGACAAGCCATTGACGTGGACATCGTTTCAAGTGGTGAACAAGTTGCGTTGGTCAATTCGGCAAGCCTTCAACATTAAAAAAATCAAAGTGGGTCATGCTGGTACTTTAGATCCTTTGGCAACAGGTTTATTAGTGATTTGTACAGGAAAGATGACCAAACAAATCAACACTTTTCAAGGGCAAGAAAAAGAATACACAGGTACGTTTGTTTTAGGTGCTACCACTCCATCTTTTGATTTGGAAACTGAGGTCAATGAAACCTTTCCTACGGAACATATTACTGATGACTTAATTCATGCCTCAACACAACAGTTTATTGGAAAAATAGACCAATTTCCACCTGTATTTTCAGCCATTAAAAAAGATGGCAAGCGTTTGTACGAATTTGCAAGGGCAGGCGAAGACGTTGAAATTAAATCACGACAAGTAGAAATTACGGAGTTTGAAATCACTCAAATCAGCAACCTTGAATTGCATTTTAGAGTGGTGTGTAGCAAAGGTACTTACATAAGGTCATTGGCTCACGACTTTGGAAAAGCTTTAAATTCTGGCGCACATTTATCCGCATTACGTCGCACTAGAATTGGGGATTTTAAAGTTGAAGACGCCCTAACACCTGAAACTTTTATAGAAAATTTACCTTTAAAATAGTCATTTAACAAGGGTTTAAGGTTGGTTTTTAAACTATTTCTGCGTTATATTCGTATATAACTATACCAAAACCGCTTATTCTTTTGAATTTCATAGAACAACATAAAGCCTTAATCATCACAATTCTTCTCGCAGGAATTGTAGTCTTTGGTATGTTCAGTATTCAAATACAACGGCAACAAGATTTAATTACTGAAAGTTATTACCTTCTTGAACCAGAACCTGAAAAAACCGAAACTGAACTTCAGAAGTTAGAAGAATTAGCAGCTGAATCCACCAACAAAGCATTCAACGAAGATGAGGAATACAAGGAAATGATGCGTAACTTTAAAACCGTTGATGCCAATGATTTTGAAAGGACCACAAAAGCCATAGAAGATGCTAAAGCAAGCGAAGAGGTCTCAGAAGAAACCAGCACTACTCAATCCTATGCCAATAGTGGAGATTATGCCTTAAATTCTAAAGAAACCCAATCCTATAAAAAACTGCAAGAAGAACTTCAGCAACGCCTAAAAAACAAAAAAATAGCAGACGAGCATGCCAAAAATAAAGGTACGTTAACCTATTCTCTTAAAGGTAGAACTTTGACACATTATAAAATTCCACGTTATCTGTGTGAAATTGGCGGAAAAATAGTTGTGACGATAAAAGTAAACGGCTCTGGAGATGTGATTGATGCCTCTGTTAATGGCTCATCTAATTCTAATAATAAGTGCTTGGTTGATCATGCGATTGCCTATGCGGAATCCGTTCAGTTTGATAGCTCTAGTCGATCAGACCAACTAGGTACCATAACTTTTTTGTTTAAAGGGAAACGTTGATTCATTAGATTTTTTTGACACGAATTACACGAATTTTCACAAATTGTCACTCAATTGATATCAAGTTTTCTTCGCTATTAAACCCTAATAGAACATTCAACACCGAAACGAAAAGACCTTTAATAATCTTGTAATAAAAACACCAAATCTTCAACTGTAGATTGTCCTTTGTCCGTATTATACCAACGTTGTAAATCTTCTTTAAATTGTGGTGTTATAGCACCATATTTAGCTTTATGAGCTTTAACCAATTTAGTTGCGATAGTTGGTCTCGGTCCAAAAGTGTTTAGGACTTTTTTCGTCTCAGAATCAAGCATTATTAATTTAGGAATTGACTTTCCGCCATTGGTTAAAAACTGATTCATAAGCGCATCGTTTTCATCTCTGAGTACAATTTTATAATCAATATTAGCATTAAGTTCCGCCACTTTATTGATAATTGGTAGAATGTGCGCTGCGTCGCCACACCAACTTTCAGATATAACCAACCATGTTACTTTTTTGTTGAAACTTTCAATTTTTGTTTTCATCTCGTCAGAAACTTTAGCCGTTTTATCCCAACGTCTCATCCGTCTGTTGTTAAGCTGGGTATATGCAACTAAATCAATAGTTTTTTCGTTTCCAGTAGTTGATTTTAATTCAACCAAGGTTGAAACTAAAGTTCTGTATTCAGCATAAGTCATACTATTCTTTAGACTTTCTGAAATAATGTCGTTTATAGTGAGTGCGTCCGTATTCATATGACAAAATTAAGATTCTATTACCATTTTTTGTGCAACAGTTGTTACATTAGTAGTGCAATCTAAAATTCCTTACAAGATGAATAAAAACAGATGTGGTTGGTGCGTTGGCAATGATTTATATGAAGCTTATCACGATGAAGAATGGGGCCTCCCTGTTTATGACGACGATACCTTGTTTGAATTTTTAATATTGGAAACCTTTCAGGCTGGTTTAAGTTGGATAACCATTTTAAAGAAGCGTGAAAACTTTAGAAAGGCCTTTGACCATTTTGATTATAAGAAAATTGCCAATTACACATCCGATAAAGTTGAAACCTTATTGCAAGATAAAGGAATTGTTAGAAACAGATTAAAAGTGAATGCCACTATTACCAATGCACAGGCTTTTATGAAAATTCAAGAGGAATATCGGTCGTTTTCTAAATATATTTGGGGTTTCGTGGATGGAAAACCTATAAAGAATCGTCTTGAAAATTATAAGAACGCTCCTGCGCATACGCCTTTGAGTGATGCTATAAGCAAAGATTTAAAAAAACGTGGATTTAAATTTGTAGGCTCAACGGTTATTTATGCCCACATGCAAGCTACAGGAATGGTAAATGATCATGAAGTATCTTGTTTCAGGTATCAAGAGGTTTAAAACATTTCTTATATTTTGGTTTAGTTTGTTTCTAGTAGATAAAATAGAGTATATTCATTTTTTCCTTGATGAAAAAACGAACAAAAAAATCAAGACTTAAGAACCTTTTACTAAAAATTTCTTAGGTCATCCAAATATTAATCCTATAGTAAAGCATTAATCGTTCAATTAGCAATGCTCTCAATTTAGAAGTAAATCTTTAATTTTATAACGAAAAAGGTTTAAGGTATTTTATAAATTCGTTTCTAGGCATATTTTTCGCACCTAGACTTTCCAAATGCTTAGTGTGCAGTTGGCAGTCTATAAGTTGATAACTTGAATTTTGAATAAAAGTAATAAATCCCACTTTACTCGCATTGCTTACTTTGGTAAACATGCTTTCGCCACAAAACACTTTATCGTTAATTTCAATACCATACAGGCCACCAACTAATTCTTTATTTTGCCAAACCTCTATAGACTTCGCGTAACCAAGTCGATGAAGTTTTACGTAAGCTTTTATCATATCATCAGTAATCCACGTGCCATATTGGTCACTGCGTTTTGCACACGCACAGTTTTCCACAACAGCTTTGAAAGCCTTATTTGTAGTCACTTTAAAAGCGTCTTTTTTAAGCACTTGTTTCATACTTTTAGACACTTTTAAATCATCAGGTAACAAAACAAACCGCGGATCTGGCGACCACCAAAGAATGGGTTCTTCATCTTGAAACCATGGAAATATACCTTTGGAATAGGCAAACAATAACCGTTCTGGAGACAGATCACCTCCAATGGCCAAAAGGCCATCAGCAGACGCTTTAGACACATCAGGAAAATCAATTTTTTGGGTTAGAAAGTGCATCTGTTAAAATCTATAACGTACATTTTTGCTGTTAATTTAGCACTTTCACTTTGATACTAAAAGAATTTTAGTGATATTTGAGTTGACCTTTATGAATTAGATTTTTGTTCATCATTGCTTTTTTTTAATTTGTTTGTAGAGGTCAAACCTAAAACCACAATACTAAGTCCTGATTAACCATCAGGACTTTTTCAATTAAAGTTGAACTGGTTAACAAAAAAAAAAGACCTGCTTTTCAATAAAAAACAAGTCTTTCTTTTAAAATTTACGACCTTAACCTAGAAAGGTAAATCGTCATTATCATCTTCGTTTAAATCGCTAACAGGCTCAAAAGCTTCTGTTGGTGGTACAGGAGGCATATCTCCACTTGGAGCTTGTGCTTGTAACGCTTCAATTCTCCAACCTTGTATAGAATTAAAATATTTAGTTTCACCTTGTGGATTCACCCATTCTCTTCCTCTTAGGTTAATATTAATTTTAACCTGCTGACCTTCTTTGTAGTTGTTTAACAAATCTGTTTTGTCTTGAACAAATTCCACCATAATATGTTGTGGGTATTGCTCTTCTGTAGTCACTACAACTTCTCTTTTTCTAAACCCATTACTACCAAAAGTTTGAGTCTCTCCTATCATTTTAATACGTCCTTGTACTTCCATTTTTGCTTAATCTATAATTTAAATAATTCTTAATTTTTTTGAGACTACGAAAGTAATAACTTCCAAGCACTTTTTACGTCTCCGTAGCTCAAATAATTTTGAGCCAGTTTATGTTTTTCTCTATGCGATGCGGTTTTAATGTCTGGATAGCGTTCAGAAATATCGGCAACAAATTGATTTACTTCGTCTTTATTAGGTAAAGCTTCAACATTGGCAAGCATTCCGAGATTGTTTCCTGTTAAAATCATACTATTTCTAACATGCTCTGGCATATTATCAACACCAATTCCCATGGATGCTAATGGTTTCGGTATTTCAAAAAAGCCTTTGTTCGCTCTACTGTAATAACTTCCACCTGCTCTTGCCACTAAGTCCAAAGCTTCCTGATTTATGGTTTGATCTTTGTTTAAAACTTCTTCCGAAATATGAAGTTTTACCACTTCGCATATCACTAAATTACCAGCTCCGCCTTCGGTTCCTAAATGTACAATTTCATTTACTTTACACTCCAATTGTATTGGCGATTCTGCGACTCTAAACGGTTTTACAATATCTGAAGGAAGCATAGTCAAACCCGCTTTTCCAAATTCGTTAACCCCTTCAGGATATTCTGTACTGGTTAAGGATGCCTGATGCACCATATCGTAATTTACAACATTAATGACCACCTCTTTGGTCGCTTCAACATTGCCCAAAGTGTGTTTGGTAGTATTGTCCCTTACACGCCTGGCTGGCGAAAAAATCAATATGGGAGGATTGGCACTAAACACATTAAAAAAGCTAAAAGGTGATAAATTAGGATGACCATCAGCATCAATTGTACTCGCAAAAGCGATAGGTCTTGGCGCAATAGCACTTAATAAATAACTGTGTAAAACGCCTGTTGACAGGTCCTGAGGGAGGTATGAAAGCATGTATTTGATTGATTTTCAACAAATATAATTATATTGAGTTGCTGACGAAAGTATTTTGGGCATATTAAAGCACAATAATATCAACATATTTACATTATATTTAAAATTGAAACGAGCATAATTATAGTTTTCTAATCGCATGTAACGATTAATAGCGAACAGCATGTGACCTTGAAAAGCAATAATTATAAACACATGAATTAAAATTAACTAATGACTTTTAGCTTAAATAGAAATGCAATCCGTTGGATTATTGTCGTGTCTTCCTTTATTATCATTTCTCTTATTCTTTGGAATACTTATACGTTTTTTCAAAATTTTAAGGCCGAAGAACGTTCTAAAATGAAGAATTGGTCATTTGCCCAAAAAGAAATGCGTAAAACCGATAATCTTAATGCAGATATTGGGGAGTTGCCGCTAGAAATATTAAAAAGTAATACGTCTACACCCATGATAAAAGTTAGCGAAGATGGGAGTATGGAGCATAATAATATCGATGAAGAAAAAGCAAAGGATTCACTTTACCTTATTAAATTAATTGAAAAATTTAAAAATGAAAATGAGCCTATTGAAATACGCTATAAGGACAAAATATTATCTACATTATACTATGGTAACTCCCCATTATTAAACAAACTAAAATATTACCCTTTAGCTTTAATGCTTATTATTTTTCTGTTTGCTGCCGTTGCATATTTCTTCTATCGAAGTTCTAAAATTGCAGATCAGAATAAACTCTGGACAGGTATGGCAAAGGAAACAGCCCATCAGATTGGGACACCATTATCTTCTCTAGTTGGTTGGACAGAAATATTGAAAACCGAAAATGTAAATCCTGAATATATTGTTGAAATCGAAAAAGATATTGACCGGCTTCAAACCATAACTGAACGGTTTAGTAAAATTGGTTCTGCGCCAACATTAAAATCGATGGATATTGTTGATGTGACCAAATCGTCTTATGCGTATTTAAAAGCACGTTCTTCCAAGCTCATTAATTTTGAAATTATAATTCCTGAAAGGGAAATATCTATTAACCTCAACGAACAACTTTACAGCTGGACCATTGAAAATCTGGTCAAAAACGCCATAGATGCCATGAAAGGCAAAGGCGATTTAAAACTGGAATTATCACAGCTCGAAAACCAAGTATTCATCAATATTTCAGACACCGGAAAAGGGATTCCGAAGTCTTCCTATACTAAAATATTTGAGCCTGGTTACACTACCAAAAAGCGTGGTTGGGGACTTGGCTTGTCTTTAGCCAAGCGTATTATTGAAGATTATCACAACGGAAGAATAAAAGTGTTGACTTCTGAAATTGGTAAAGGAACGACGATTCAAATTATGTTGAAGCAGGTTTAATTGTCATTCAGAGCGTAGCGAAGAATCTCAATATGTTTACTTAATCAATGAATTAAAATTATTCTGAAAGCATGAAAACTATAGGGAATCACAATTACTATGTGTATATCCTAACAAACAAAACAAAAACCGTACTATATACTGGTGTCACAAACAATCTTAAAGATAGATTATATTTTCATAATAATCCAGAGCCATTTTCAAAAGCTTTTACTAAAAAGTATAGATGTTTTTATTTAATTTATCATGAGCTTTTTTTTGACGTTGAAACTGCTATAAAACGAGAAAAGGAAATTAAAGGCTGGAGTCGTAAGAAAAAAGAATACTTGATTTCACAATTTAATGCTGAGTGGGAATTTTTAAACGAGACTATCTAAGAGATTCTTCAGTCACTACGTTCCTTCTGAATGACAAAAGTTTAAAAACCTGAAAGTTCACATCCAAAACTATCAAAATTTTAGTTTAAATTTGGCCATGAGTTCGTCACGATTTTTCACTTTAAAAGAAGCCAGATTAAGCAATAACTGTCCAGAATGTTATTCTAATGACAGTTTAGAACTCACGTTTAAACAAAACTTAACTGAATCTAAATTCCATAAGGCCATTACAAATGAGACGGCTTGTGAGTTGCGTTGCCTTAACTGTGAAGTACAAATTTTTCCTATTATGTGGACCGATGACATTGATCGTGTTGTAGATTACCACAAAAGAGGACTTAAAACGAAACCTAAATCTACTAAGCTGAAACCAATTACTTGGGGAATACTAGTTTTTGTAATTGTGGTTTTAATTGCCACTATCTTATTCGCTACCGGAATAATTTCAATTTAATTTATAAAAAAGAGCTGATTTTCTTTGCAATAGCTTCGAATTCTTGAGGCTCTAATTTTTGTTTGTTTGAAAAACGAGCATCATCCATAGTATGAAGTGGAATTAAATGAACGTGCGCATGTGGAACTTCTAAACCAATTACAGACATTCCAATACGTTCGCAAGGCACTGCTTTTTCTAAAGCGATAGCTACTTTTCTAGAAAATTCCATCAATCCTAAGTAGGTATCCTCATCTAAATCGAAAATTTTATTGACTTCTTTTTTTGGAATACAAAGTGTATGCCCTTTGGAATTGGGGTTAATATCCAAAAACGCAAAAAACGCTTCAGTTTCGGCAACCTTATAAGACGGTATTTCGCCTGAAATTATTTTCGTGAAGAGTGTTGCCATGTTTAAGTTTTGTTGAGTCTTCTATAAATATAAAAAGATTCCTGTAATAAGGAATCTTTTTAGGAGATATCTACAAGATTATTGTCTAATCCGTAAATAATTATCTTGAAATTTCTAAAATATCAAATTTCATGGTACCGTTCACTTCGACTTCGCTGAGCGAACAGAGGTAGAATGGTATTAAACATTGATGTTTCTATCGTGAAATCTCTAATATATCAAACTTCATCGTGCCATTTGGTACTTGAATTTCTGCAGTATCTCCTACAGATTTTCCTAATAAACCTTTTCCTATTGGCGAATTAATAGAGATTTTACCAGACGCTAAATCAGCTTCACTTTCCGCTACCAAGGTATAGGTCATTTCCATACCATTGGTTTGATTTTTTATTTTCACTTTTGATAAAGCTAAAACTTTGGTCAAATCTAATTGCGACTCGTCTATAATTCTGGCTCCAGATAAGGCTTCCTCCATTTTAGAAATTTTCATTTCTAGCATACCTTGTGCTTCTTTGGCAGCATCGTATTCTGCATTTTCACTTAAATCCCCTTTATCTCTTGCCTCTGCAATAGCTTGTGAGGCTTTAGGACGTTCTACATCTTTAAGTTGGTTTAACTCGTCCCGTAATTTTTTTAAACCTTCAGCGGTGTAATAAGATACTTTACTCATAATTCATTCGTTTAATCCATGTAATCTGTGGTCGCTATATTCAAAATATCCCGAAACAAGTTCGGGACTAATGAAAAAAATCCCGCGCTGACGAGATTACTATACAAATATATAAAATATTTACGGCAAAGTTCAAATAATTGTAAATTGTGCCACACTGAGCTTGTCGAAGTGCCAAAAAGATAAAAGATGAAAAAACTGCTTTTAACACTTAGTTGTGTTGTGATTTTTGCTTGTAATTCAAATGACGATAATAGCAATTGTAACTTCCTGTTTGATGCTGGAGTCAATTTAACCGTTAATTTAAATTTACCTCAGTTTAGTCAATTAGAATTTACAGGCAATGGGGTTTATGTTTCCGGACAGGGGAATAACGGTATTTGGTTATGGCGCGCCAGTACTTCTACGCTAAATGCTTGGGATGCGGCAGATCCGAGCCACCCACCAGCAGCGTGTTCTACCTTAACAGATTCAGGTATAGGTGATATTGTAGTCTGCGGCTGTGATGATGCCAATGAATATAGTCTTATTACTGGTTTAAGCTTTGGAGAAAATACTCAACCCTGTACATTGCAGCCCTACAGAGTTGAGTTTATTGGTAATAATACTTATTTGGTGACGAACTAAAAGTTCAAGGTTACACCAACTAAAAAGTTAGTAGTTGCTTGTGGGTAATAACCTACGCCCTCAATAGTTGAAACAATTCCTGGATTGGAAAAGTCGTCATCATACGTATAATAATAACCGTTAGAAATATACTTGACATTGAAAAAGTTATTTACTAATCCTGAAAACACTATAGATTCAAAAACAGATTTGGTTTTCAAGGTGTAATTAATATTGAAATCATTAATAAAATAACTATCCAATTTTGATAATTCAGCTTCAGTATTACTCATAAATTGCTCACCTACAAATTTACTTAACCAAGACATTTGAAGATGTTCAATCGGTTGAAATACGATAGCATTGGCTGCGACTATACTTGGCGAAAATGAGATATCCGTTTTACCCAGATTCTGTAATTCGCCATCAAAAGAAACAATGGTTTCACTATTCTTATTGGTGCTAAGCGTGACGTTTGGCTGTAAGGTTAACTTTGAAACCACAGGAATCACGGCTTCCAATTCTAAACCTAATCGGTAACTTTTACCACTGTTGGTTCTAATAGGATTTCCTACGTCATCCAACCGACCAGATAAGACCAATTGCTCATTATATAACATGTAATAGGCATTGGCATTAAACACCAAGTTTCCTTTGTTGTGTCTCCAACCCAGTTCAAAATCATTGAGTTGTTCTGGTTCTATAGCGTTGTTGCTTTCAAAGTCAGTTCTATTCGGTTCTCTGTTCGCTCTGGCATAAGAAAAATATAAACTGTTGTCCGCATTAAGATCGTAAGTCACACCAGCTTTTGGATTGAAAAATGTAAAATTTTTATCGACGGCAAATTCTACAATATCAGAAGTTGTACCAGTCGTTTTATAGGTTACGTTTCTAACTTGCAAATCGCCGAATAGGCTTATTTTATCATTTAATTTATAATTCGCTTTCGTAAAAACTGATAAATCATTCTTTTTACTATTGCCATCATAATATCGGTCTCTAATTTCGGATTGACTTGCAAACTCTGCCCAGATCACTTCACCAAAATGATCACCATCATAATGACTGTATGAGCCTCCAAAAATAAGATCTAGGTTATTCTTTTTATAATTGGCATTAGCGTTAAAAACATAATAATTATTATCTAACCAACGCCTCCTAATTAAATCGGTTTCGTCAATTATTTCACCATTAAAATTTAATGTTTCAAAACCATAGTCACCAAAATCCTCATCTTCTCTGTATTGCTCAAAATACCCTTGCCCTTTGGTATAATTGAAGCTCAATGTGGTTGACCATTGGTTATCATAACGTTGGTTCCAATGTAATTGATAATGGTCTTGACTGTAATTATCCACTTCATTATCATAAAATTTAAGAACATCATTGTCATCAAAATAAGCACCAGATACGTTGAATTGTCTATTTTCATCAATATTTGGGTTGGCTCCTAAGGCACTAATGTAATCTGGATCGAAACCGTTCCAAGCTTGATAAGTGACTTCGCTACCACCAAATGTAATAGCCTTTATTAAAGTGTTATCATCAATATAAGAGCCTTGTAAAAAATAGGATTTTAAATCTGCAGAAGCCCGATCAATATAACCATCAGACGTAATATTTGACAAACGGCCAGCAATCTCAATACTTCGACTTCGCTCAGCATCCGAATAAATTTGTCCTGTACTGAATTTTACGGTATGTTTTCTAGTATTAAAACTCCCAAAGGAATTAGAAATTTCGCCTGAAGCGTCTTTAGAAACGGCATCCGTCAACACGTTAATGCTTGCACCAAAAGCACCAGAACCGTTTGTTGAAGTTCCAACGCCACGCTGAAGCTGTAAACTTTCAACAGAAGACGCAAAATCTCCTAAATTGACCCAAAATGTTCCTAAGGATTCCGCGTCATTATACGGAATTCCGTTAATGGTAACATTTGTAGATTGCGAACTTACACCACGAACTCTAATCCCAGTATAGCCGACACCTGCACCAGCATCTGTAGTGGTAACTACGGAAGGCAAATAGTTAAGCAGAACAGGAATGTCCTGTCCTAAATTACGTTTTGCCAACTCTTCTTTGGATACGTTACTGTGTGTAATTGGTGATTTTGCATCAACACGAACGGCTTTTACCAGAACTTCGTCTAGTTTTTCAACTTTAGTAGAATCTTGTTGTTTCTCTTGCCCAAAAGCTGAGCAAAGACTTAATAAAAAAATGGAAATTGTTAATCTCTGTTTTCGTTTTTTTGAGAGATTGTTGAATAAAATTTTAGTTTCGGCTATATTATTTAGAAAGGCGAAACTGAATCTAGATAATGACAATAGATTATCAGATTGAACTTTAAGAATACTAGATTTCATACGACTATAATTTATAATCGAATAAAAAGAGGTCATTATTCTTGGTTAATAATTAATTTTTTGAGCTTAAGGCTTATGCAGTTGGTAAATGTTGATTTCTTCGTTTTGAAACTGTTCATGTCTAAATATAACAGATCAAGTTTCAGAAGTAGTAAAAAAACATCATTGATAACCTTATTGCACTCGCTAAAAATGTCCACAAGACATTTTCTTAACGCTCGCTTCCTAAACAGCATTACCTGTTCTAGGTTCAATGGGTATGATCTCAGCCGATAATAGGCACCCCTTTTTTGAGAACGTGGCAAAGATAAAAGGGATTTTTGATTTTCGAGTAACGATTTTCGATTTTTTCTTCTAGCAAACACAGAAAGTCACAAAGCGAGACTATAATGCTTTGCAGTTTAGAAGCTTTACGAAAAAAAAAAAAAATTTGCTTCTTGAATTTGGAATTAATCTAATTTTGGTGGCTTTCGATTGGCCTTTTTCTCAGCATTAATCCGTTTGTTCTTCAGGCGTTTCATTTTGACTTTTCTGGGAACTCTAGTCGGAACCCTTAACTTTTCTTCCTTTAAGCCTTCTTCAATCAATTCTAAAAATCGTCGGGTGACTAAAGCCTTGTTTCTAAATTGACTTCTGCTCTCATCAGAAGCAAGGATTAATACGCCGTCTTTGGTTAATCGATTATTGAAAAATTCAGAAAGTTTTTGTTTTTCTTCGTCATTAAAGACTTGGGAATTATCAAGGTCAAAATATAATTCAGCTTTAGAGGATACTTTGTTTACATTTTGACCTCCACTTCCTGAACTTCGGACATATTTGTAGTTTAATTCAGATTTTAGTAATTCGGAATTCACTATTCTTTAATTTGATGTGGTGATTTTAACAGATCGTTGACGGTTTTAACAGGATTGAAAGTGATGATTGGTACCTCAACAAAAATCGTCGTCCAATGTGCCATACTTCCATTCCAAAGTCCTGGCAGCTCCAATGCTTTTAGTTGTTTCCCGTTTTTGGTTTTTTGGGAAATGAAAGCGGTGTTAGGATCTACGTAGTTTGCCAGATCAAACTTTTCGCCTTTATAATTTTTTATACCACAAACTAAATCCACAGGGTTAAAATGGGTGGCGTTATTTAGTATATCTGCTTGTTTTTGGTCTTCTAAATTGATTTGAGCTGATTCCACAATTTGAAGCGATTGGTTAGATCTGTGATCTTTTACCCAAAATGGACCGCCTCCTGGCTCGCCTTCATTTTTTACCATGCCACAGATACGAATCGGTCGGTTTAGTTTTTCCTGAAGGTATTCCACCTTATAACGATCTGAATATTTTTTATACTCATCAGATATTTTGATGCTTAACTTATTTGTTAGAAAATTCTCAATAGTTGTTAAACGCTCTTCTGTAATCGCTTTTGAATCTAATTCATGGAGATATTCAAAAGTTTGGGTTTGTAATTCCAAAAGAATTCCTGCTAGCACTTTTTTATATTTTGCAACTTCTTCTTTGTATCTATAGACGACGACATTATCTATATTTTTAATAAAAACAACATCTGCATTGAGGTTATTCAGGTTTGTCAATAAAGCGCCATGACCAGAAGGTCTAAACAATATGGAGCCATCAGCTTTCCTAAAAGGTTCGTTATCCAAAGTTAACGCAATGGTATCCGTAGATTGCTGTTGGTATGAAAATGAAATATCAAACGTAACGCCTGTATTTTTCTCTATATCGTGTTTAATGTTTTTAAACTCCTCATTGAATTTATCTTCATGAACTTCTGAAATAGTGAAATGCAATTTAGCCAATCCATTACTCGATGCGTATAAGGCTGCTTCGTACAAATGTTCTTCAAAGGCCGTAGAAATATGGTCTTTTTTATACTCATGAAATGGTAACAATCCCTTAGGTTGATTACCAAAATTTAATTGGTTTTCATCTAACATCGCTTTTGCGAAATGCCACACTTTTTCTTGCGTTGGTAACGTTTCAAGGTTTATACCTTTAGATTTCAGTGACGCTAGTATCTCTCTATAAAATGGAAATTTTTCCATCCCAACCATAAAGAGTGATAATTCCCTTAAATTGTTTCTGTTGATATAAGAATTAAGTGATTGTTCATCAGGATTATATTGGTTGACAAACTGAAATAGAAATTTGAACATTCGGGTTGCAGCTCCTGATGCTGGTACAAATTTTAATAACGTTTTCTTATCTTTTTCTGCTTCGAATGATGCGATGAACATGTCAATTAAACTATCATTCAATGTCATTATTCCGCTATCAGTCGTCGCTGCTTCAGCAATGTTTGTAAATGGAATTCCAGCTTCGAAAATGTGAACTTGTTTTTTTACTTCATCTAAGCTTAAACCTTTAGACTCTATTTGTTTTATATCTTTTTCTGTAAAATTCATAATTTGTTATTTAATAGACGATCAATATGTTGAACAGCAATCTTAAGACGTTCCTCTTTACTTCCTTTTAATAAAACATAAGGCTTATTGTAAGTTTTAAGAGCCGTTTCAAAAGCGTTGAACATGCGTTCTCTTTCATTGGGTTTATCCCTAAGGTCGTCAGCTTCCCAAGGCGTGTCAATATAAGTTAAAAAGTAAAGATCGTAAAAATTTTTTAAAGCGTAATTGTCTAAAACCGGGTCACATGTTCCTGAATAATAAGCTTCACTATATACTTTGGTTTCCAATAAATCGGTGTCACAGATTAAAACTGAGTCTGTTTTTTGGGCCAGTTTATTTTCAAGAGCCATCTGTCCAATTGCTATGGGAAGTAAATCTTTTGGTTCACAAGTTTTACGTTCATCATTCCATTTTTCCTGTAAATAATCCCGTGCATATTCTGGCACCCAAACGGAATTATAATGCCTTGCCAATTGTATAGATAGCGTAGTTTTTCCCGTAGATTCTGGTCCAAACAAAACTACTTTTATGCAGTCTGATGGCTGTTGTTTAAGTGCTTCTTCCATGCGATGTAGCCTTGTATTGCTAAGATTGTAAAGATAAGATATTGTAATGACAACATGCCCAAACCTCTATATGCATAGAGAGGAATTGTTATTAAATCGCCAATAATCCAAAGGGTCCAGTTTTCTAATTTTTTATTTGCCATGTACCACATTGCTGTAAAGAAAATACCAGAAGTAACAATATCGATATAGTTTGGAATTTCTATAGTATAATCATAAAAGAGATACACTAAATAGGTAACTATCATGGTCAATATAAATAAGCCAACACCAATTAGTTTTTCTTTGGAAGTCGTTCTGGAAATCGGAACAGCTATGACGTTGTTTTTTTTCCGCGACCAATTCCACCATCCATATAGACTCATGAGAGAATAATAAAAATTCATCATCATATCGCCTAAATATTGATTAATATATAAGAGATAAACAGTAATTACTGTACAAATTATTCCTGTTGGATATACGAGAATATTTTCTTGTTTTGCATACCAAACACTCGCTATTCCGAACACAAAAGCAACGGCCTCTAATACAATTTGATATGTGGGAGCATTTTGATAAGCGTTTAAGAAAAAATCAAAAATTTGGTTCATGTTTTGATATTCTGCTGAATACCTACGAGGTTTTTAAAACCTTGCAGGATATTAAAAATGTGGCTCATAATCGCTTCTGTCAGTTTTAACTAATTTCATTTGCAATACGGCAATGTCTAAACCTGAAAATGAGTTCTTAATTTCTTGGGTCAAAAAAGCCATTACCTTATCATAATCCCCATAGATCTGCGTGCTTAGAGGGTTTTCCAAAATTTTAAATTCAGAAGACCTAAGCGCTTTTATAAAGTCGATGATGTGTGGTTCGTAATCGTCTTTTAGTGGTGTAAGTGTGAGTTCTATTGATATTTTCATACTTTGTTTTGCATTTCGACTACGCTCAATGTTAACTTCAGCGGTAATCTTTTAATTATACATTAGTTTATATGGACTTCGACTGCCCTCAGTCTGACACAGTCTGAGTTACTTTATTAATTCATCAAAGAAAGTTTCATCCGCTTCAAAAGCAGTTCCTATAACCACTAAATCTGCTCCTGCTTTGTAAGCTGATTCCATGTCGGCTTTTGTTCTTATGCCTCCTCCAACAATCAAAGGTATATTGAGTTGTTGTTTAACTTCTGAAATAATACCAGCTTCAATAGGATGTGTTGCGCCACTACCAGCTTCAAGATAAATGAATTTCATGCCTAATAATTCTCCTGCCTTTGCCGTGTCTTTTATTGTTTGAACCTTTTTTCTCGGAATTGGTTTAGTTTCACTCACACGTTGTACAGCAGTTTCTTTTCCACCATGCTTAACAGCAGGAAGGTTTTCAATTAAAATATATCCTGTTGGAATGACTTCCAAATTAGAGTGCTTCAACCTGGAAACTGCTTCGACGTGTTTACCAATTAAATAATCTGGATTCCGACCAGAAATTAGAGATAAAAACAAAATACCATCTGCTTTATCCGTAATTTGAACGATATCGCCAGGAAATAAAACAACCGGTAAATTGGTGTGTTTTTTAATTTCGATGACTAAAGTTTCCGTTAAACCTTCATCAACTTCGCTGCCTCCCACAAAAATATGTGTGGCTATGGATTGATTGACCTTAGACATAAAATTCGACATATGTTCAACCTTCATCTTATCCGGATCAATCAAAACGGCTAAGAGTTTTTCGGCTTTAGCTTTTTCAGCAATTATATTTTGGTAAATACTGTTCATTACGGAATCACATAAGCACAGGTAAACCCTTCAAACTCTAAAAAAGCGGTATTATACCTATATTTTTTACCTTCATAATCAATCCAAGCCACAGTGTGACCATCTATCATCGAAAAAGGGATCACTAAAAAATGATCTCTAAACAACATGCCAGGAACGGCAAAAAGTTTATAAAGCGATTCTTTAATTCCCCAAATTACGGTAAGTCTATTGATGTAATCGTCATCAGTAGATTTTAAGTAATTGTATTCATAATCCACAAATTTATGGGCAATGACTGTTATTTTTTCGCGTTGCTTTTCAATATCAATGCCTACTTCTTTATCACTTACAATGACTCCAGAAAAGGTAAAGGAATGCGTAATGGAAATATGTTTCCCATCCTTTAGATGCGGTTTTCCGTTGTCGTCATAAAACAAATCCTGGTCTGTATAACCAAATTCGCGTAACAAATGACGCACACTCAAAAAACCACGTTGATGCAATTCACTTTTCATCCCTAAAACCCGTTTTAAACTGTTAGGTTTTAAATCTAAAGGCTGAAATAACTCCTCATAAGTTTCTTCAATCTTCCAAATTTTAACAGTAGTTTGTGAGTTTACACTAATGGTTTTGTATAATGGCATTTAGAATTCTGAATGTTATTGGTTATCTTTGCACTGCCTGAGGCAGATTTCGCATTTTTTATGTAGCGAATTTAACTATTTAAGTGTGAAACCCAAAGGCAAGTATAATTTAAAAAAAGTCAAAAAAATATGAGTACAAAAACAGTTGCCTACGTACCTAATAAGGTAAAAGATATGTCGCTTGCGGCTTGGGGAAGAAAAGAAATTGAATTGGCTGAAGCAGAAATGCCAGGTTTGATGAGTTTGCGTGAAGAGTATAAAAACGAGCAACCTTTAAAAGGCGCACGTATTGCAGGCTGTTTGCACATGACGATTCAGACTGCGGTTTTAATTGAAACATTGCAATCCTTAGGCGCAGAAGTGACTTGGAGTTCTTGTAATATTTTCTCAACTCAAGATCAAGCTGCAGCTGCTATTGCTGCCGCAGGAACCGCTGTTTATGCTTGGAAAGACATGACAGAAGAAGAATTTGATTGGTGTATAGAGCAAACCTTGTTCTTTGGTGAAGACAGAAAACCATTAAACATGATTTTAGATGACGGTGGCGATTTGACAAATATGGTTTTGGATAAATATCCAGAATTGTCTGCTGGAATTAAAGGATTGTCTGAAGAAACAACGACTGGAGTTCATAGACTTTACGAGCGTGTTAAAAATGGTACATTAACAATGCCAGCGATTAACGTGAATGATTCTGTTACAAAGTCGAAGTTCGATAATAAATATGGTTGTAAAGAATCTGCGGTAGATGCGATTCGTCGCGCCACTGATATTATGTTGGCCGGAAAACGTGTAACCGTTTGTGGTTATGGCGATGTTGGTAAAGGTACAGCTGCCTCTTTTAAAGGCGCAGGAAGTATTGTAACCGTTACTGAAATCGATCCTATTTGTGCATTACAAGCTGCAATGGACGGTTTTGAAGTGAAGAAATTGGAAACTGTTGTTGCCAACTCAGATATAGTTATTACCACTACAGGAAATAAGGATATTGTTAGAGCTGAGCATTTTGAAGCCATGAAAGACAAAACTATTGTTTGTAATATTGGTCACTTCGATAACGAAATACAGATGGCTTGGTTGAACAAAAACCACGGCAATACTAAAGATACCATTAAGCCACAAGTAGATAAATATACTATTGACGGTAAAGACATTATCATACTAGCAGAAGGTCGTTTAGTAAATTTAGGTTGTGCAACTGGTCATCCAAGTTTTGTAATGAGTAATTCATTTACCAACCAAACGTTAGCGCAAATTGAACTTTGGAAAAACAGCGACAAGTACGAAAACGATGTGTATATGTTACCAAAGCATTTAGACGAAAAAGTAGCGAAATTACACTTAGAAAAAATAGGTGTTGAGCTAACTGAATTGGCAGAATACCAAGCTGATTATATTGGTGTAAAAGTTGAAGGACCTTATAAGCCTGAGCATTATCGATATTAACAAATTCCTTTGAAAAAAGGAATCTCAAATTCCAATTTTAAAATTTCAAATCCCAAGCATTCGTGTTTGGGATTTTTTTATTTGGGCAATTTTAATTTGGTTTTTAGCACCAAATTAAACCACGCTTTCCACTATATCTTTTTTTCGTGCCTCTAAAAAGGATGCCGTTTCAATCGTTAGTGCAAAAAATAATCTCAAATATAGTTGTGTGATATTTAAGTTTTACTTAAATTTAAATTATGAAATTTATTGACGCATCAAATCCAAAAGATTTTTTATCTCTACAAACTTCGTTTCAAAATGAAGAACTTGAAATGATTGAATGGATTGGGTCATCTATGTCTGAGAAAGTCAAATATATGCTTGAATCTTTATCAGATATAAATTTAGATTCCATATCAAATAGCATTCAAGAAAATTTTGTGAAAACTGATTTTACATCTATAAAATCAAAGTGCAATCTTGGAAAGACTATTTCTGGATTAGAATCAATGAAGTCCTTTGTTGAGGCTATCAAAGTTGATTTTGTTTATTTAAAAAATAATTCATTTTCCCTTCGCGCTTCTTTAAGAAGATACAATATCCAAGATCTTATAATATTGTACTTGAAAGAAAAAGACCATGATAAGAGAAGATTTATTTGGGACTATATAATTCGCCAAGAAAAGATTAAAAAATACAATGTATTAATTAAGAAAATAAATAGAAGGCTCAAAAGAATTCTTTTTTATTTAATTACCTGTATCCAAAGAAACTTAAGGCTATTGATTAGAAAAATTCAATCTTTTCATTTTAAAAATCTCGATGATTATCATGGTAATACTATTATTGAAAATTTACAATTTAAGGTTATTCAACCTTCAGTATCAATTTTAAATAATAGTAATAATGAAAAAAAATATTTTAGATAAAATAAATGACGCTTTGTTATCAGATGAGATTTCAGATGAAACGAAGGTATTATTAATAGATGTAAAAAGAAATTTAAAACAAGCCAAAACCGAGAAAAGAATTACACAAATAGTTGCAGTCTTGATTAAGATTATAACTGGCTTTTTTGATGATGATTAAAATATGGAAATAGGACAAGTAATTAGAAGTTTGATAAAAAAAAGAGGTTTAACTCAAAAAGAATTAGCTTCAAAAATTGATAAAAGCACAACCGCATTATCTCAAATTATCAATGGTGCGTATGAACCGAAGCCAGAAACTTTGGATAAAATTTGTACAGTATTAAATGTGCCCAAACCTATTCTTTATTTCATGATGATTTCCGAAGAAGATATTCCAGATGATAAAAAAGAAGTTTATAAAATACTAGAACCAAGCATTAAAGAGTTTATTTTCTCTGTATTTGGTTCTAATCAAACAGAAGTATTGAATTAAAGTTTAAACTCTTCCAGAAATGTGAGGGTTTTATTTTTTGGTATTAGGACAATTCCAAAACAATGAAATATGGAAATATCAGCTCAATAGTTTTCAATACTAAAAGTGGATATATTTAAGTATGAACATATACTTAAAAACAAAAAGCCCAATTGTTCCGATAGTTATCGGAATCTAATTGGGCTTTTTTACTAATAGATATTATTTGATTTTGTTACCATCTTTATCGTAAAAATGGTATTCAAGATAAGTGTAAGCATCTCTAGGTAAAACTTTTACCCATTTTTTGTGTTCAAAAAACCACTTTGAACGTACTGATGGAAACCCTTTGGTTAAAAAGGCTGCTATAAAAGGATGTGCATTTAGTGTTACTTTTTTATAATCTTTTCTGAAAACGCGTTCTAGGTCTTGATTAATACGCTCCACCACTTTAATTGGTGCTTCGATTTCATCGCCTAAAACATTAGGATTTTCTTCTTTCGTTTTAATATTGCGTTCTGGCCTAACGCGCTGTCTGGTTATTTGCACTAAACCAAACTTACTCGGCGGCAATATTTTGTGCTTTGCTTTGTCGTCTTTCATCTCATCCCTGAGATAATTGTAAAGTTTTTTTCTGTTCTCGGCACGTCCCATATCGATAAAATCGATAACGATAATGCCACCCATATCACGTAAACGTAATTGTCTGGCAATTTCTTGGGCAGAAATCATGTTGACTTCCAAAGCGGTGTCTTCTTGGTTCTTTTCTTTATTAGATCGGTTACCACTATTCACATCTACAACATGTAGTGCTTCAGTATGTTCTATAACCAAGTAAGCGCCTTTTGCCATAGAAACAGTTCTTCCAAATGATGTTTTAATCTGGCGTTCTATGCCAAATTTTTCAAAGATTGGAACACCATTTTTATAAAACTTTACTATAGACTCTTTTTTCGGTGCAATTTGTTGCACGTAATCTTTTACTTGTATGTACATTTCTTCATCATCGACAACAATACCAGAGAATGAATCGTTAAAAATATCCCTTAAAATTGAGGATGCTTTGTTCATTTCTCCCAGTACTTTGGTTGGGTGATGTGCTTTGTACAATTTTTTACACATTGCTGTCCATCGATCCAGCAAATTCTGTAAATCACTATCGAGCTCGGCAACTTTTTTGCCTTCAGCTACAGTACGAATAATAACCCCAAACCCTTTAGGTGTGATACTTTTTACGAGTCTTTTTAAACGGTCTTTTTCTTCTTGCGATTCAATTTTTTGAGAAATTGAAATACGATTAGAAAAAGGTACCAAGACAATGTATCTTCCAGCAATAGACAATTCTGAGCTAATGCGTGGTCCCTTTGTAGAGATCGGTTCTTTTACTACTTGTACTAAAATGGATTGATTGGATTTTATGGCATTTGCAATACTGCCATGTTTGTCCAAATCCTTTTCCATCGGAAAGTCTTTAAGGGTGTAATCCCTTAATTTTCCTGTGCTTACACGTTTAATGAATTTTAAAAGTGAAGGCAATTGCGGTCCAAGATCATGATAGTGTAAAAAACCATCTTTCTCATAGCCAACGTTAACAAACGCAGCGTTTAAACCAGGAATAACTTTACGTATTTTGGCAATAAAAATATCGCCAACCGCAAAGTTGTTATCCTCTTCGTCTTTATGCAATTCAATAAGTTTTCCATCTTTTAATAAGGCAAAATCAACAATATCTGAACTCGATCTTACGATTAATTCATTGTTCATAATGTTAATTTATATCTAACTCTTAATTGAGATAGATGGATTTTACTTAGTGAACTGATTTAAACTTTTTAGGTCTAATAAAAATTACCGCTTATAGCTTTTTCTTTTCTTTCATCGCTTCTTAGCGCTTGCTAAGCAACTTAAAAAGATTCAAAATATGACTATAAACTTAAATCTTCGCTAGATTTTAACTGCTCAAATCAGTTCAATTAATTGACACAGGTCCCGAATTTAATCGGGAAACCAACAAATCTTGGAGTACTCTATTAAATACGCCAGATTCTATATCAAAGAACGTTTCGTTAAAACTGAAAAAAGTAGTTATAAAACTACTTTTAACAATTTATTTCTTTTTATGACGATTAGCGCGTCTACGTTTTTTACGCTTATGCGTCGCTACCTTGTGTCTTTTTCGTTTTTTACCACTTGGCATAATAAATAATGCTTTTTAATTAATATTTTATTTTAAATGCTTTCTTAGTTCACTTCAACATTAGATTTAACACCTTCTAAAAATACTTTAGCTGGTTTAAATGCTGGTATGTTGTGTGCTGGAATTTTTATTGTAGTATTCTTTGAGATATTACGACCTGTTTTTTCAGCTCTTGTTTTAATAATGAAGCTACCGAAACCTCTTAAATACACGTTATCTCCGCTCTCTAAAGATGTTTTTACTTCTTCCATAAAGGTTTCTACAGTTGCTTGTACGTCTCCTTTTTCAATACCTAATTTATCAGATATTTTTGCTACCAAATCGGCTTTTGTCATTGTTACTAGTTTTAGGGTTACTATTTATTCTAAGGGATTGCAAATATAGGTAATTTAATTTCAATAGTTCAAACGTAATTAATTAAAATTTAACACAATAAACATTTAATTTTGCTTTTCATTAAAAAAGGCCAATGGATTTCAAACATAAACTAATTAACTGGTACTCAATAAATAAACGACAATTGCCATGGAGAGAAACCCGAAATCCTTATCATATTTGGCTCTCAGAAATTATTTTACAACAAACCCAGGTTAAGCAAGGTTTACCTTATTATGAACAATTTGTTACCCAATACCCAACTATTTTCGACCTTGCCGACGCTTCTGAAACATCGGTTTTAAAATTATGGCAAGGTTTGGGCTATTATTCCAGAGCAAGGAATCTTCATTATACAGCTAAACATATTGTAGATGAGCTTCATGGCCATTTTCCTGATAATTACAATGATTTATTAAAACTAAAAGGCGTTGGAGATTATACAGCTAGTGCCATTGCTTCCATTGCCTTCAACGAAGTTGCGGCTGTGGTAGATGGCAACGTGTATAGAGTTTTATCGCGCTATTTTGGCATTGAAACGCCTATCAATTCTACTTTAGGCATCAAAGAATTCAAAACTTTGGCGAATTCTCTGATCGATGAGGATCAGCCAGCAACATATAATCAAGCCATCATGGAATTTGGTGCGCTACAATGCAAACCAAAAAATCCCGATTGTAACATTTGTCCCCTCAAAAATGGTTGTATGGCGCTTCAGAAAAAAATGGTCGATGTCCTTCCTGTAAAACTAAAGAAAACTAAAGTGACCACTAAATACTTCAACTTTTTGGTTTTTATTGATAACAACCAGCAAACCCTTTTTGAAAAACGAGCAAAAAAAGGGATTTGGCAGAACCTATATCAATTCCCTTTGGTTGAATCTGAAAAAAGTTTGAATTCTGAAGAATTTCATTTATTGAATTTAGAGGATTCATTTTTAAGCTTAAAACCTTTCGATTATTCCTTGTATAATGACGTCGATATTGTCCATAAATTGTCGCATCTGCATCTATACACCAAATTTTGGATTATTGAGGTAGCGCAGTTACCAAGCGATGCAATTTCTACGAAATCATTGACTAAATATCCTGCTCCTGTACTTATTAGCGACTTTATAGACCGGTTTGGTTTTTAGAACCTTAAAGAAATCACATTTTTTTAGTACTTTTAAAGTTGTGACTACACAATTGAGTAACTTTGCAACCTATTAAATAAAATAATTATGGCCGGAACATTAAATAAAGTGATGCTAATTGGAAACTTAGGAGACGAGGTAAAAATGCATTATTTTGATGATAAAAATTGTGTTGGCCGTTTTCCTATTGCGACAAGTGAGTCTTATGTGAGTAAGCAGACCAATGAGCGCATTACAAATACGGAATGGCACAATATTGTGGTGAGAAACAAAGCCGCCGAAATCTGTGAAAAGTACCTAACTAAAGGCGATAAAGTCTATATTGAAGGACGCATTAAAACTAGAAAATGGACTGATGACAAGGGTATGGAACGCTATTCTACAGAAATACAATGTGATGAATTTACGTTCTTAACGCCTAAAGGTGATCAACAACCACAGCAATCCCAGAAGCCCAATACCGATAGTAATCCTCAAAAGCCAAAATCTGCCCCTACTAATACAGAGGCGGAAGGTGATGATGATTTACCTTTTTAACCATTTAATAGTATCTTAACTTGGACCCAGAACCCACGGTTTTAATTTCACATTTATTAGTTATTAATACGTCGTTTATAACAAGTATAGTTGTGCTTGTTGTTTTATTGCTTTGCTCTGCCTTAATCTCCGGAGCTGAAGTGGCCTTGTTTTCCCTGACCAAATCCAATGTAGATGAAGGTTTAGAGAACAAATCTGCTGCGATGCAAATTATTGCTTCACTTTTAGAACGGCCAAAAAAATTATTGGCAACAATATTAGTCGCTAATAATTTCATCAATATCGCGGTTGTATTGTTGTTCGCCTACATCGGAGAAACGCTTTTTAGCAGTATTACAAATACACTTTTTCGATTTTTGATTGAGGTCGTTTCAGCAACCTTTTTAATATTATTATTTGGAGAGATTATTCCGAAGATTTATGCCAGTAGAAATAGTGTAAAATTTTCATCGTTTATGGCAAGACCTTTACGGGTTTTGGATGTGATTTTATCACCATTGAGTTTACCAATGCGTTTCGTTACTATACAAATTCAGAATAAATTTGGTAAACAACGCTCTAACCTTAGCGTCGATCAGTTATCACAGGCATTAGAACTTACCAATGATGAAGACACCACTAAAGAAGAACAAAAACTTCTGCAAGGCATTGTCTCTTTTGGAAATACAGATACCAAACAAGTGATGCGACCTCGCATGGATTTGTTTGCTTTGAGTATGAATACACCTTATGAAACCATAATCAAAGAGATTATTGAAAATGGCTATTCCCGTATTCCTGTTTATGAAGAAAGCATCGACACCATAAAGGGAGTGCTCTATGTGAAAGATTTGTTACCGCATTTAAACAAAAAAACATTTGATTGGACTACCATTTTACGCGAACCTTTCTTTGTACCGGAAAACAAAAAATTGGATGATCTAATGGTAGAATTCCAGACTAAAAAAGTACATCTTGCGGTAGTTGTAGATGAATATGGAGGCACGTCGGGACTGGTTTCGCTGGAAGATATAATTGAAGAAATTGTTGGTGATATTAGTGATGAATACGATGACGATGACTTAGTTTACACCAAGCTTAACAATAACAATTATAGTTTTGAAGGTAAAACACCTCTTAAAGATGTTTATAAAATAGTAGGTATTGAAGACGATGCAGAACTTTTCGACGCTCGAAAAGGCGAAGCCGAGACACTTGCTGGTTTTGTTCTAGAGATATCGGGTGGATTTCCAAGAATCGGCAGTAAAATAAATTTTGAAAATTACGTTTTTACTGTAGAAGCGTTAGAGCGCAAACGCATTAAACAAATTAAACTCACCTTATTAAATCGACATGTATGAAGCGAATAGTCTTACCCTTATTAGGTTTATTGATGTTTAGTTGTGGAGACGATCCGTTACCAAAACCTAAAGGTTATTTAAGATTAGAGTACCCAAAAGCCAATTACAAAAAGACTAGTGTCCCATTACCATTCTCTTTTGAAAAAAATGAACTTGCTAATCCAATAAAAACTATAAAGTCTTTGGGTAAAACCAATGGTGTTGATGTAAAATACCCAACTTTAAAAGCCACTATTTACCTCACTTATAAAGCGGTGGAAAACAATAATTTGGATAGCTTGTTGAGAGATGCTCAAAACCTCACCCAAAAACATACGATCAAAGCTGATGAAATTTCAAGTAATCTCTATGAAAACAAGGAAGCAAATGTATATGGGATGTTGTATGAAATTGGAGGTAACGCAGCATCGCAATCCCAATTTTATGTTACGGATAGTATTAATCACTTTTTAAGTGGTTCGCTTTACTTCTACGCGAAACCTAATTACGATTCTATTTATCCGGCTGCAGAATATTTGAAGAAGGATATTAAGAAGATTATGGAGAGTGTGCGTTGGGAGGATTAATACTTTTTTTAAATAAAAAAAGCCTCTTGAAGTATATTATCAAGAGGCTTTTTTAATTTTAAAGATCAATTAGTTTTGGTAAACCCATTCACCTCCCATTTTTATTACTGCGAAATCTTCTGTAGTATTGCTACCATTGTAAACTTCAATTGTAATAATATATTTTTGTTCTTCTGCTGCAGATGGATCAATATTGTTGAGCACGACGCTAATTGCATCTAATACCATGGCATCAGTCCATTCAGCACTGTTTCCAGCTCTTCTGTCCATATTTCCATAGTTACCCATACTATCTGTGGCTGCTGGATAATCCGTAGCTAAAGCAGAAACTATCGCAGCATAGTCATCACTAGTTAGTGTATATCTAATTGTATTATCTGGAACCCAAATACCATCTTCAATACCAAATTGTAACGTTGTAGAAATGACACTTTCATGACCAGACCATACGCCATTCATATAAGTATAAGCATTACCTCTAATTTGTGCTCCACTTGAACTTGAATAATAATCATATATGACCAATAACTCTTCTTCCTCTTGAGCATATGGGAAAGTCAATTCCAAGAATGTTGGTAAATAATTATCTGGCGGAATTGAACTACCGAAATTATCATATTGTCCAGGTTGACCAGAACCTTCACCCATTGAATCAAAATCAGCAGAACTTAAGTAATAAACACCTTCAATAGTATCCCAAGCACCTGCTGAATACATAAAGTATTCTCCTTTAGAGTTGGTTTCACCAGTAGCGCCTAATGTCTTAATTTTTAAACTTTGTATTCTCCATCTTGCAGCATCACCTTCATCAACGTCAGGTGTACTTGGATCATCTCCTATAGATGTATATTTGAAAGCAATATTAATAGTTTCGCCGTCATAAGCAGAAAAATCGTAATCTTCAGAAGTCGCCATATCCTCAGTTGCAGGATTTGCTAATACAATTTCGTCCCAAGTTGCAGTTAAAACGTCACCTGAATAATCTGTAGAGACTAAAATTTTAACTAAAGATGGATCTCCGGCAAAATCAAGTTCTTGTGTAATCTGGAATTTCAAATCACTTTCCCCAGACAAATCTATGGAAGGTGAAACTAGCCACTCAACATTTGAATATTGGTCACCAAAAAAACCATTTCCGCGCACGTTACCTGTTTCTGATGTCCATACCTCATCATCACCTGATTCTTCAACAATATTCCATCCTTCAAGACTTCCGGCAAAATCATAAGCCACTAAATCCGCTAGTCCCACTACAGGATCTTCAGTATATTGATCATATTTCGCTAAAACTACATCTCCTTCAACTGGATCTACTATTTGAGCTTCGAGTATTGCAGGAATCTCTTCAGAAGCGTTGACGTCTGGATAAAATCCAAAAGCATCACTTCCAGCGGTAGCATAATCAGAATTAGTGAATTCATAAATGGTAGCACCAGTATAATCACTTACACCTTCGGCCGAACCAATATATAAATCATATCCCACTAACACTTGAGAACCTTCGCCCCAAAATGGATACATTGTTTCTAATAGTTGTGGAATAGAATCTTTTGCTTGTTGTTCAGAATTAAAACTTCCGAAACCCAAGTCTAAGGCGTCATAATCATCACTAGTTAGTGTATATGTATCACTACCCACTATTGGATCGGCACTTGTATCTAAATCATCATAGATATCCTCCATTGGGTCACAACCCACGAAGGTTATACCCAAAATTGCTAAACAATAAATTATTCTTTTCATCTCAATTATTTTTTAAAATTTAACTTTTAATCCTACACTATAGGTTCTTCCCGGTCCGTAATATACTAGAGCTTTTTCAGCTAAGCCCTCAACGTCATTTGCATCAGAGATATACTCTGTATTAAATACATTATTGATTTTACCATTTAAGGTTGCTTCGAAAGAACCCAATTCAAAGGTATGTCTCATCCCTAAATCAAATAAACCAAAATCAGGGATTTTCCAGACGTCAGGAAGTCCAGCACTTTCTCTATTTGTAACATCATAAGATGCGTAATTGTCACCTGCAAAGTTATAATCTACGTAGATATTAGATTTTGGTGCTAGCTTGTAGTCAACACCTAAAGCAAAAGTAGTCTGAGCAGCATCACCAACTTTCAAACCATCGGCGACAACAGTTATTGTATCTCTCACCTGTCCCGCTTGATTTCTCGCAGGACCTGATGCGTTACTTGTCCATTTCCAATCACCCAAAGACGCCATACCTGTTACAGTGAGAATATCTGTGGCCTTATATCTAAAGTCAACCTCAACACCTTGATGTAAGGCATCTACACCTGATAAGTTATAAAAAAATGGGTCGTTATCATTTGGTATCCTTCCTTCAACAGCTTTATCCAACCAATTAGTATAATATACATTGACATTGGCACTTAGCTTATCACCACGAAAACCGTATCCTAATTCGGCACTAAATACATTTTCATTTACAGCATCTGTATTAGCATCTATGCCATCTTCGTTAATAAATACAGCATCTAAGAATGGAGCTCTGGAAAAGTAGCCTATATTTACAAAAACGTTATTATTAGCATCAAGATTATAGTTACCACCCCCTTTAATACCATAGCCTAAGAAGCTTTGTGTTTCAGACTTTCTGCTTCCTGTAATGGTTCTATTCATATATTCTTTCTGGTTATAACTACTATTAGAAATATCTGCAGCCATAAAGAAATTCAACTTTTCTGTGAGTTGATACTCAGCCTGTCCGAAAAGACCATATCTTAAAACTATACCATCGTAATCTTTATTGTACTTGTCTCCAACTTTAAGTGGTTGGCCGAAAGCAAATGTATTAACTTCATTATCCAAGTAAAACTCTCCGCCTAAAAGATCATCTACTTGGTACCAGTGAGAGCCAATATAATAGCGTCCATCTAAACCACCTGAAATAGTCAATGCATCATTAACTCTATTTTTATAAGTAGATAATATACCATACCATTCATGAGAATTTCTAGAAGATGATATAATATCGCTGGAACCATTCACCCCATTTGCTTTATTCTCTAATATGATTCTGTCGAAATCAATTGGTGTTAAGCCCGTAGACCCAATTCTATATTCTGCTGACCCGATTTTTGAGCCCTCATCTCTTCTTCCTCCTCCAGAACCAAAAGAAGCATAAACCGCTGTTGATAAAACTGACTTTTCGTTAATATCCCATAAATGGTTTATAGACATTTGAGGCTTATGATAGAAGTTGTACGATTGGTGATAAACTTGACCATTTTTATAACCCCAATCTTTATTTGCTTTCTTAGGTCCTGAGTCTGTTTCTTGTAATTCAGCAATAGTTGAACGGTTAAAACGCTGCCCATGTTCTTGTTGCGCCCCAAATGCAGTAAATGAAAGTCTGTGCGCATCATTTATTTGTTGAGATAAACTTACAAAATAGTTATATCCTGAAAATTCAGTTCCATCAACATATCCATCACCAGAAATTTTTGACGCACTAACTGTTGCAGCAAATCCTTTTTCATTTAAACCAGTTGAATATGTCATTCCATATTTTAAATACCCATCGTTTCCTATAGTCGACATAATATTCCCTCCTTGAACAGCATCTGTTGTTTTAGTAATAATGTTAATTGTACCACCAACTGATGAAACTGCCACTTTAGAAGCTCCTAAACCTCTTTGAACTTGCATAGTGGAAGTTACATCTCCTAAACCTGCCCAGTTACTCCAATAAACAGCTCCATTTTCCATGTCGTTTACTGGAACACCGTTAATCATTACCGCTACATTTTCAGAATCAAATCCTCTAAGGTTAATTCTACTATCTCCGTAACCACCACCTTGTCTTGTTACATATACACCTGGAGTAGATTTCAAAATTTCAGGAAATTCTTGAGTACTTAATTTTAAAGAAATCTCTTCTGCTTTTATGGTTGAAACTGCAACTGGCGTTTTTCTATCAACTGCTACAGAAGCGATAATCATAATTTCATCTAACCCTACGTCACTAGACATTAACGTAATTGTTCCTAAATCTGTATCTCCACTATAGGCTATAGTTTGAGTTACGTACCCCACATAAGATATTACAACCTCTCCAGATTCTGATGCTGCATTTAAAGTGAAATCACCATCAAAGTTTGTCGTTGTTCCATTTGTTGTTCCTTTAACTATAATATTGGCACCAGGAAGTGGTGAGTTCATGTCACCATCAATAATTTTTCCTGTGATAGTGGCTTGAGCATATATCGCTGTTGAGAACAGGGTCAATATGGCAATACATAAAAATTGATTAAATTTTTTCATATTAAAATTTAAGTTAATTGGTTTTATTATTCGGCGCAAATTTACGCAATACTCTAACTAAAACATTAACTCAATGTTAACAATCCATATCTATATACAATAATTGTAGAATTGTCAAATTCTATGCACGCATAACGAATTTAATTAAAAAAAATTAACAGATTTTAATAATTCTTATTATAAAATGCTATTAAATTTTGAGTAGACGCGTCGTGTTGTGAAGATGAATTAGCTTCCTGAAGTTCTGCTAATATAGATTTTGCTAATTGTTTCCCTAACTCAACACCAAATTGATCGTAACTATAGATATTCCAAATAATACCTTGTACAAAAATTTTGTGTTCGTACATGGCAATGAGTTTTCCTAAGCTTTCTGGTATTAATTTTTGAATTAAGAGTGAGGTTGTTGGTTTGTTCCCTTCGAATACTTTGAAAGGTAAAAGGTTTTTTATCTCATCTTCGGACGCTGATTGCCCTTTTAATTCCGATAAAACCTCTGCTTCTGTTTTACCGTTCATCAAGGCTTCTGTTTGAGCGAAATAATTGGACATCAACTTATCGTGATGGTCTTTGTTTCCGTAAAGTGAATTAACAAATCCAATAAAATCAGTCGGAATCAATTTAGTTCCTTGATGAATCAATTGAAAAAAGGCGTGTTGTGAATTCGTTCCTGGCTCACCCCAAATTAATGTACCTGTTTGGTAATTTACTTTGTTCCCAGCTCTATCGATACTTTTACCATTACTTTCCATAATGCCTTGTTGCAAATAGGTAGCAAACTGATTTAAGTATTGTGTATATGGAATAATGGCTTCGCTTTCCGATTGAAAGAAATTATTATACCAAACGGTTAATAGTGCTGATATTACTGGAATATTCTCATTGAAATCTGTCGTTCTAAAATGCTCGTCCATTTTGTGCGCGCCATCCAATAAGCTCTCAAAATGCTTATGCCCTAAGGCTAAACTTATAGAAAGCCCAACGGCACTCCATAGTGAAAATCGTCCACCAACCCAATCTTTCATTGGGAAAATATTCGCTTCATCGATTCCGAAGTTCTTTACACTTTCAATGTTAGTTGAAACCGCTACAAAATGTTTAGAAACCGCTTCTTTTGGCTGTGATCCTAAAAACCAAGCTCTAATGGAATTGGCATTGCTTAAGGTTTCTTGTGTTGTAAAGGTTTTAGATACAATCACAAAAAGTGTGGTCTCAGGATTTAAGTTTTTAATGACTTCTTGGTAATGGTCACCATCGACATTACTTACGAAATGGGTAGTCAACTGATTTTTATAAAACTGAAGAGAATCTACCACCATAGCTGGCCCCAAATCTGAACCTCCAATTCCGATATTAACAACATCTGTTATTGCTTTTCCTGTATGTCCTTTATGAGTACCGCTAACAACAGCGTTTGTGAAATTTTCAATCTTTTTCTTTACCTCATGCACTTCAGGAATCACATTTTCGCCATCAACTAAAACCTTAGCTTCTTTTGGTGCTCTTAAAGCCGTGTGTAATACCGCTCTTCCTTCAGTGGCATTAATGACATCGCCATCAAAATATTTTGAAATGGCATTTTTTAGGTGCACCTCTTTTGCTAATTCAATTAACAAATCGATGGTTTCTGTTGTGATTCTGTTTTTAGAGAAATCGACAAAAAAGTCTTCCCACTTTACCGTAAGACCATTTGCTCTTTCAGCATCATTTTTAAACATGTCCTTTAAATGCTGCGATTTAATAGTTTCAAAATGTGCCTGTAATTTTTTCCAAGCTTCTGTGGTGGTTGGGTTGGTTGCTTTTAGTGCCATTATTGTATGTCTGTTGTTAAATCTTCGCTTATGTTGTTTTCTGTTTCCTTTGGCTCAGCTTCTAAGAAGAAAATATTGTCCAGGCGTTGCTTTATAGGTTTTATATGGTCTAGGAATTTCACTTTTAAACTGTCTGAAATTGGTTTGGCTTCCGGCAGCTTTTGTTTAAATGGATCTACCTGACTTCCATTTTTCCAGAAACGGTAGCACACATGTGGACCACCTGTATTTCCTGTCATACCGACATAACCAATTATATCGCCTTGTTTTACAAATTGGCCTTTTTTAACCGCTTGTCTGCTCATGTGCAAATATTGAGTAGAATAGGTATCATTATGCCTAATTTTCACATATTTTCCGTTGCCACCGCGTCGCGTAGATTCGATTACGGTTCCATTGGCAGTTGCCATAATCGGTGTACCAATTGGTGCAGCAAAATCGGTTCCTTTATGCGGACGGACTTTATAACCATAAACTGCAATACGGCGTTTCAGGTTATAACGAGATGATATTCTACTAAACTGTACAGGTGCCTTTAAAAAAGCACGTCTTAGATTTTTTGCGTTTTCATTAAAGTAATCCCGAATGCCTTTTACAGAATCGGTTTCAAATTCGAAAGCATATAAAGAATCGCCGTTATGCTCAAAATAAGCGGCTTTAACATGATGGACACCAGCATAAATAGTGTCATCAATGTATTTGTCCGTATAAAGCACCTTGAAACGGTCGCCTTTTTGCAACCTTCTAAAATCTATAGTCCAGGCATAAATATCATCCGCCATTTTATAGGCTAATTTCTGACTTAATCCTTTTTCCTCTAAAGTTGAGGAAATACTACTTTCTATAATACCAGTCGCTGTTTTTTCAACAAAAGTTACTGGTTTTTTGTTGGTGTAAGCATGAATGGAATCTTTTAAATTTATGACCACATATTTCACTTGATCTGCCTGGTAAATAAAAGTTTCTGGACTGGGAAGACTATCCTTTTCAGACTCTTTTGAAAACAGCAAGGTATACGGTTTTCCTGGATGAAGTTTTCTGATATCGAAAGTGTCTTTAGTGACCTCTGCTATTTTAAAAATATCAGGATAGCCAATATTATTACGTTGAAGAATTTCACCAAAACTATCACCTTTTTGAATGGTATCCCGCTTTACAATATAGTTATTGATATCGAAACCAAATTCAAGAATCTTTTCTTCTTCAACAATTTCGGCTTCTTCTTTTTCGTAAGCGACTTCGGCAGAATTATCTTCTTTACATGTCCATAAACTTGCAGCAATAATGACTATTGCCAGGCTATTTCTTAATTGCATTAACTTTATAAATTATTTCCCCAATTTTCTAATTCTTCTTCGCTCCACAGTTCTGGGAAAAAAATACGTTTCTGATATTTTGGATGCATGTATTTTTTCCAGTCACTTCCTCCTGTTGCTTCTCCATCTCCAATGCCGCTATCAATATAATGTTTGGCTGCGTTGTAGTGTGCCATTACCCAGCTTACGTTAACGGTGTAATCGTAATGCCGCATGGCTTTTACAAGCTCTTCATTTTTTTGATCCTTTTCAGGCAACTCTTTAAAACGTGTCCAAAGATTTTTAGTGTTATAGGTTTCCATAAACCTTAAAAACTCATCTTTGTAACGTTTTTCAAAATTAACTAAAAGTGTGGATTTTTTCCCTGTTTTATGGTCTTTTCCTGCCGCTTGCCAATATAAATGTTCAAAAGCATGTGTAAACGGTGTCTCTCTATCAATATCTTTTCTAAATCTATAATCAATAAGATTGATTAATTCTGTAGAAGCAAACTCAATAAGTCTGTATTGAGCGCTTTGAAAACCACTTGCTGGAGTGAGGGTATATCTAAATTTCATATACTGCTCTACTTCCATACCCTCTCTCATAATGTTGAAAGACGTGGATAGCATATCGAAATAACGGCTAATTCTCATCAGTTTACTTTCAAAAAAAGTAACGTCGATATCTTCTTTTTCTGCGACTTGGGAAATTTCCCAAAGTATCATTTTAAAAATCAATTCGTTAATTTGATGATAAGCTATAAATACCATTTCATCTGGAAGCGTTGTCCGTTGAATTTGCAAATTCAGTAGCGCATCTGTTTGTATGTAATCCCAATAAGTTATGGGTTTGCTATAAAGTAAGCCGTATAAATGGTCGTCTGTGTCTTGGTCAATTGCTATATACTTCTTTTGAAGTTCTTTTACAATATTATCGAATTTATGTAAATCGTGCATGTTATTAATTAATCAAATTCTATTTTAAAGGAGTGTTTTAAACCTTTAAATTCTACAAGATCTGCTCGAAGGGAACCCACAGCTAAATCTGCTTTTACTTTTAAAGGTATCTTATTTTTATCGGCACTTACCCAAAGTGTCAAACTTTCTTCTTCTTTAAAAACACGACCAGCCATAACGTAAGGCCTAAATTTAATAGTTTTTACTTTTACCTCACTGCCATTAACTTCTACCTCAATGGTTTCTTTGCCTAAATATTTTAATTTAAAACCGTAGTTTTCTTCATCAAAAAACATATTGGTTTCAATCTCGTCACCTTCTTTTAAATCGCTTATATCAATTTTATTTCTTAAATAATAATACATGGAAACCATATCCTGAACATCTTGTTCGGTAGTTACTTTTTTAGTTTCCTTGTGTTTTTTATTGTTTACCTCAGCAATGTTATTTTGATGATCAAAGGTAATTTCTATATCCTTGGTGTGACCACCTTCGTCTATTTTTCTAATGAATTTATAGGGAGCGCCTGTGGCTTTATCGAAATAACTTTCGTAACGATCCTTGACTTTAAAAAACCATTTTATGGCACCAGTTGTCCAACCTTTTCCGACAACATGATACACTGGTTTCCCTTCCAAATTTGTTTCATTAACCGATAATGTTGCGTTTCCTGCTTTTAGAAAACCACTGTAGCTCATTTCAAATTTAAACCACTCGCCTTCCTGAAATGCAGATTCCTTTTCAAGATTTGCTGCTTGAAACCCTGCAAAGCATAATATTAAGGTTAAAATATGTTTCATGTGTTTTTTTCTATTGAATTTTGGAGATCACAAGTGTTTAGCTTTTTGCCATTGGCTTAGCTCACAACACTTTTAACATGTTCGTTTCAAAATCCTAGTTTGTAAATGTAATTAATGTAACGCATTTTTTGTGTTACAATTATCTTAAGAACTTATATGGTCTTATTATTTTCCCTGCAACCCGCCTGCCGGACGGGCAGGAATTTCCATTTTGCACTCTAATTTTGCTTTTTTTTATAAATATAGCCATGCTATGTTGATAAAAAATAACTTCATTACAGCACAAAAGCAAAACTTTTCGGTCTCAAATAATAAGTCCATATAAGTTCAAATACAATTACTATTCCAAAGGTAACAAATCGCTGAAATACAATCTAAAAAGTGAAGTCAATTTGAAGAAATTATTACTAAATGCTCACATTTTTCAATTCAATCGATGTAAGTTTAGAAGCCCTTAAATTTCCAACGTGGACTTTTAAAAGGTTATTTGTTAGAATTATTTGAATACTCAAAATCTGTTCAGTTTTGAGTTCCTTCCCACTAGTATTGAGCACACTAAGATATAGGAAGGCTAGTATGAACGTAGAGTTAGTTTTTTTATTAGCGCATTTAGTTTAGGGGACTAAATGCGCTTTTTATTTTACAGGGTTCCTCTTTTTTCTTGCTCGCGTTCAATGGATTCAAACAATGCTTTAAAATTACCAGCTCCAAAACCTTGTGCTCCCATGCGCTGAATAATCTCAAAAAACAACGTTGGCCTATCTTCTACTGGCTTCGTAAAAATTTGGAGCAAATAGCCTTCTTCATCAGCATCTATCATGATTGATAATTTTTGAAGTTCGCCAATATCTTCTTTCATCATATTCATATGATCGCCCAATCGCTTTGGAATATCATCATAATACGCCTGTGGTGGAGGTGGTAAAAACTCGACTCCTCGTGCTTTTAATTGAGCTACGGTATTTATTATATCGTCTGTTGCCACAGCAATATGTTGGACACCTGACCCTTCATAAAAATCTAGGTATTCTTCAATCTGAGATTTTTTAGCCGCTTTTGCAGGTTCGTTAATTGGAAATTTAATTCTGCCATTTCCGTTACTCATCACTTTACTCATAAGTGCCGAGTATTCCGTATGGATTTGTTTATCATCAAAAGATAAAAAATTAACAAAGCCCATAACATCTTCGTACCATTTTACCCATTGGTTCATTTGACCCCAACCAACATTGCCAACCATGTGATCAATGTATTTTAGGCCAACAGGTTCTGGATTGTAATCGCTTTTCCACTCTACAAATCCTGGCATAAACTTGCCTGTGTAGTTTTTACGTTCTACAAACATGTGTACGGTTTCTCCATAGGTGTAAATTCCTGCTCTTACGACTTCTCCAAATTCGTCTTTTTCAACGGTTGGTTCCATGTACGACTTTGCACCTCGTTTGGTAGTTTCCTCGTAAGATTTGCGAGCATCATCTACCCAAAGCGCTACGACTTTAACACCATCGCCATGTTTTACAATATGATTATTGATTTCAGATTTGCTGTTTAATGGTGTTGTGAGCACTAATCGAATTTTATCCTGTTTTAAAACATAGCTCACAGAATCTTTAGATCCCGTTTCCAAACCTCTATACGCAAACGACTGAAAGCCAAAGGCTGTTTTATAGAAATGCGCAGCTTGTTTGGCATTACCAACATAGAACTCTACATAATCCGTTCCCAAAAGCGGCAAGAAATCTTGCGCTCCTTCAAATATTTTCTCTAAACCGTAGTTTACACTTTTTACTTCTTTTGCCATAATTGTTTGTTTAAACTCTCATCCTTCTTTAAAGGTTTTAAGTAATTTATTTTCTATTGAATCTATATTAATAGAATCCATTTCCGATTCAATAATATAATCATCTTCTTCCCAAGTGTTAATGGTATCAGACTCGGAATCTGAATTATAATAATCATCGCTTTGATAGTAGTCATCATCTTCAAAATGTCCATTTTCAATACCATCTAAAATAGCAGAAGAAATTAATGTGCCATAAAACGCAAACGCAGCAATGGCTACTAAAAAGACAAGACTATTTATAACAATAGCAATAATATTGATGATCTTAGCGGTATTAACATTACTTCTCGATTGTGGTTCGAAAGCATCTGGATTTTCACCAAACTCACGTAAACTTTTATTGGCAACGACTAATCCGATGATTGACATCGCTAATGGAAAAATAGCTGTAATTCCATAGCAGCAACAGCCAGCAATACCAATTACTAAAGCTAGTATACCCAATATTAGTGCTAATGGATCCGCGGGTAATTTATTCATAAATAAAAGCCCATCCTAGCCTTCCTAATTCAACTGCGCTCAGCACAAGCTTGGGAAGGGACTCTAACTGTTGGGCAACAGCGTCTTTTTTATTAAACATTATTTCCTTTTTTTAACCAATTTAAGTCCCCTTTGGGGATTCCAACCAAGACTTAAAATAATCTTCATCTGCAATTTTTAAAGCTTCTTCTGTAACTTTCAAAGGCTTGAACGTATCTACCATTACAGCTAATTCTTCTGTTTTAACCTTGCCAATACTTTTTTCCATTGTTCCAGGGTGTGGTCCATGAGGAATGCCAGCTGGATGCAATGAAATATGTCCTGCATCAATATCATTCCTGCTCATAAAATCACCATCAACGTAATACAAAACCTCATCACTATCTATATTACTATGATTGTATGGTGCAGGCACGGCAAGTGGATGATAATCATACAAACGTGGTACAAAACTACAAACCACAAAAGCATCAGTTTCAAAAGTTTGATGCACAGGAGGTGGTTGATGTACACGTCCTGTTATGGGTTCAAAATCGTGAATAGAAAATGCATAGGGATAATTATAACCATCGTAACCTACCACATCAAAAGGATGTGAGGCATAGACCATATCAAAAATCTCATCTTGCTTTTTAATTTTTATTAAAAAATCTCCTGACTCATTGTTGGTTTCCAATTCTTGTGGTTGACGTAAATCGCGTTCACAAAAAGGCGAATGCTCCAATAACTGCCCAAACCAATTTCGGTAACGTTTTGGTGTATAAATTGGTCTTGTAGATTCAACAATAAATAGACGATTATCTTCGGTATCGAAATCGAGTTTATAAATGATGCCTCTTGGCACTAAAAGATAATCTCCGTATTTAAAATCTAAGTTTCCTAAGTGCGTTCTTAGTTTTCCTGTGCCTTTATGGATGAAGATCAACTCATCGGCATCCGTATTTTTATAAAAATAATCCTTTGTTGAATGCTTTGGTGCCGCTAATATGATATTGCAATCACTATTGGTGAGTACAATTTTACGACTGTCTAAATAATCGTTCTCTGGTTTTACTTGAAACCCTCTAAACCGATACGATTGCATATTGTTTTCTTTAGCAATCTTTGGCGCAACACTATACTGCCTTTTTATTTCCTTTACCTGTGTTGGCCGTTGTTCATGATAACTGTTGGTGGACATACCGTCAAAACCAATAGTACCGAACAATTGCTCGTAGTAAAAATCGCCATTTGGTTTTTTGAACTGCGTGTGGCGTTTTGATGGAATTTTTCCTAATTTATGATAGAATGGCATGTTTTGTAAAGTTTAAAAGTTGAAACGTTTATGAGTTTAACTTACTGTTGACTGAAAATGCTTGAGTTCAACTGAATGCTTAAAGGTACAAAAAATGAAGGGATGCTGAAATACTGAAACAAGTTCTGCACGTGCAAATTCAATATAACATGAATGTCATTCTGGATTCCTTTTGATAAGGAAATGAAGATGAAGTTTTATGTTTGGCCAAAATGGTGTCATGTGTTACAAATATCGAAAAATTATATGAGATTTTGAAACTAATTAATTCAACATATAATATGTTTTTTTCTCGACACTAAAAATTAACATTCGAGATTTTAAAAATTGCTATCATATGTAGTTAATAATACTTATTTTTGTAGTTAAAGATTTCAAATCTAAAAAATTCTATGAAACCCATACAAGCCAATATAAAACATTTACGTGCTTTAAAAAAGATATCCCAAGAACGCTTTGCAGATGAACTCAACTGGACGCGCTCTGTTGTTGGTTCTTACGAAGAAGGTCGCTCAGAGCCACCAATAGACCGTTTAATAGACTTATCTAATTTCTTTGATATTCCTATTGATATTCTGGTAAAAAACGATTTACGGAAAGCAAAGGACACCTCTTTTATTGAAGTTGGTAACAAACGTGTGTTGTTTCCTGTAACTGTAAATGAAGACAATGAAGATTTAATAGAAATTATACCTGCAAAAGCGACAGCGGGTTATTTATCCGGTTATGATGATCCGGAATATATAGAACAACTTCAAAAAATTAAATTACCGTTTTTACCCACAGGAACACACAGAGCTTTTCCGATAAAAGGCGATTCTATGCTACCAGTAAAAGATGGCGCATTTATAGTAGCCAAGTTTTTGGAAGACATTGCCGACATTAAAAATGGGCGCACTTATATTATATTAACCAAAGATGATGGCCTGGTATATAAGCGTGTTTATATTCCTGAAGGAGATCTATCAAACTTACTATTAAGCTCCGACAATAAAAGTTACCAACCCTATTTAATTGCCCGTGAAAATATTTTGGAAATTTGGGAATTCACATGTTGCATCAACACTCAAGAATACGATGAAAAAGAACTTAAATTGAGCAGTATTATGATGTTATTTCAGGAATTGAAGGTGGAATTAGAAGCCGTAAAACGCATGTAAGATCATAAAAGGAAAGAACAAAAAAAGCACGAAATTAATTATTTCGTGCTTTTATATTTTATATAACAATCTTTAGTCAGCCAAGATAATAACCTTGTTGTCTTTCATTTCAACAGTACCAGAATTAATCTTAACCGTTAAAACTTTTTTATCATTATTATGAGGTACCACAAGTGCATGTAATTCATCAAAGACCAGATGGCTTTGTGCATGCGTGTTTATTTTCACAATACCTTCACTTAATGTTGATACTATGGCTGCGTGATTATTCAACATTTGAAACTCACCCTCTACACCTGGAACCGTTACAGAATCAACTTCTGAACTGAATATAGTGGCTTCTGGTGATACAATTTCTAAATACATAGTCTTTTCAGTATTCAGTACTCAGTATTCAGTACTCAGTAGCAACACTGCTATCTGTGACCGCTTACTGCATACTAGTTTTACGCCTCAGCTAACATTTTCTCTCCTGCTTCAATAGCCTCTTCAATTGAACCTTTAAGGTTAAATGCCGCTTCTGGTAAGTGATCTAATTCACCATCCATAATCTGGTTAAAACCTTTAATTGTTTCTTTAATATCTACCAATACACCAGGTATACCAGTAAATTGCTCAGCTACGTGGAACGGTTGAGATAAGAAACGTTGTACACGTCTTGCTCTACCTACAGCCATTTTATCTTCTTCAGATAATTCTTCCATACCTAAGATGGCAATAATATCTTGTAATTCTTTATAACGCTGTAATAACTCTTTTACACGTTGTGCACAAGCATAGTGCTCATCACCTAATATCTCAGCGGTCAAAATTCTTGATGTAGAATCCAATGGATCTACCGCAGGATAAATACCTAACTCCGCAATTTTACGAGACAATACAGTTGTTGCATCCAAGTGAGCAAACGTTGTTGCAGGTGCAGGATCCGTTAAATCATCCGCAGGTACGTAAACCGCTTGTACAGATGTAATAGACCCTCTTTTAGTTGACGTAATACGCTCTTGCATGGCACCCATTTCAGTTGCCAATGTTGGTTGGTAACCTACCGCAGAAGGCATACGACCTAATAGTGCAGATACCTCAGAACCAGCTTGTGTAAAACGGAAGATATTATCTACGAAAAATAATACATCTTTCCCCTGCCCTTCACCAGCGCCATCACGGAAATATTCTGCTATAGTTAATCCTGAAAGTGCTACACGAGCACGAGCTCCAGGAGGCTCATTCATTTGTCCGAATACGAAAGTCGCTTTAGATTCTTTCATGATTGATTTATCAACCTTCTTCAAATCCCATCCACCTTCTTCCATCGAGTGCATAAAGTCATCACCATACTTAATAATTCCTGACTCTAACATTTCACGAAGTAAATCATTTCCTTCACGTGTTCTTTCACCAACACCTGCAAATACTGAAAGTCCACCGTGACCTTTAGCGATATTGTTAATCAATTCTTGAATCAATACTGTTTTACCTACACCAGCACCACCAAATAATCCAATTTTACCACCTTTTGCATAAGGCTCAATTAAATCGATGACTTTAATACCCGTAAATAAAACTTCCGTTGACGTTGATAAATCTTCAAATTTTGGAGCTTGTCTGTGAATCGGTAAACCAGCATCACCAGCTTTAGGTAAATCACCTAATCCATCAATAGCATCACCAATAACATTGAAAAGACGTCCGTAAACATCTTCACCAATTGGCATTTGGATCGGAGCACCAGTGGCGTGAACTTCGGTTCCTCTACTTAAACCATCTGAAGAATCCATAGCGATAGTACGTACGGTATCTTCACCGATGTGAGATTGTACTTCTAATACTAATTTAGAACCATCTTGGTTATTAATTTCTAACGAATCATAAATCTTTGGAAGCTCTGAACCAGCAGCGAATTCTACATCGATAACTGGACCTACGATCTGTGCAACTTTACCTGTAACTTTTGACATTACTCTTATGTTTTTGTTTTGCAATAATTTGAATATGAAAAACACCTTTCCCAATCCTATTGATTGTGTGCGTTTTTCGCGCTGCAAATATAGCGTTTTATTTCATTAAAAAAATGAGGAAACGGCAAAAAAAATCACGCTCATTCAAAGCGTGATTTTTTATATGATAATTAAAATAATTTACTGCAAGGTTGGCGAATAAAACACTGGATAGTTATCTGATTTTGCAAGATTTCCTGAGGCTGCAAAGTTAGAACCATAGGTTGCGTCAATTGCTTTCAAGAAACTATTTGCCATTAGAGCATAACCTCTGGCCGTAGGATGTATACCATCTAAACTAACTAAACCACCTGTAACTAAGCTCGTATTTAAAGTGTAACCGTCAAACTCAACACCAGTAGTAGATGCTTGTACTAAAATTGAATTCAAATCTACCAAAGCTAAACCATTTGCACTGGCTGCAGCAGAAATACTAGCGTTGTAAGCTTGTGTCGCTACTGTAATTTCATCTTGTTCTTCAGGCGTTAACACCCATTTGTCAGCCAATGGTATAGCAACACCATTTACGGTTTGTGGATTGCCTGGAACAGCTTCAGTGCCAATAAAACTTGAAGCAGGTAAAACAATTAAATCATCTACAGTAGCTTGTCGCATGCTAATCAATGCTGGGTTTATAACCGTTAAGTCCGTTAAATCTTCATCTATAATTACCACTGCATTTCCTGCTCCAGCAGCAAAAGATATGGTACGCTTAGCAATTTCAGCATCAGCCATTTCCTGTGTCATAGGTGTATTGGCAACTAAAAAGGCAAATGCTTGTACAATACCAGCATTATAGGCGCCATATGCACTCGCACTATTTAAAAAACCTGCAGTCGCTGCATCTAAAGGAACAGGATTGTGAGGTACTGTTGTAAAATGGGATAAACTTGTAATATTAGGTAAATTACCTATCGCACCTTTTGCTCCATTAGCCGTTAAACCAGCGACCAATGCATTTAAAGATGCATCAAATGTTGCGGTATCAGTTATTGGATTTGTTCCATCTCCACCAGTTGTAGCATAACCCAAAACATCATTACCTCCAATTTCAGATAAGGTAAAGAACGTTGGATCTTGAGCTACAGCTAATTCTAAAATAGAAGCATTTGGCGTAGTTCCTGTGACACGTACTGCATAAGGATTTGCATTAGGTAAATTTTGGATGTTTCCATAACCATTAGTTACTAAATGGAAGCTTTTAGCTCCAGGGATTCCAAAATTATTAAATGGCCCAGACGGATTATTTGTAGCCAAATCAGTACCAACAGTAATAGGACCAATCAAAGATTCTATAGGCACAGGTCCTGCGCCTCCAAAAACTAATCGAGGTTCAGCGATTCTGTTACCTCCTAATGCCAAACCACCCAAGTTATCATTCATTAGAGGTTGTGTAAAACTTCCCCCACCTACTTTAGCAAATTGATTTGCCATAATATTTGGGAATGAACTTTCTTGAACAGCCATAAATAGTGCTCCATCGGTATAACCCGCTGTAAATGAAGCTCCAACTGCAACGAAATTGGAAAAATCTGCAGTACCAGCCGTTAAATTAGGTAAAGGCTCATTTCCTGTAATAATCTCGTCATCAGTTTCACAGGCAAAAAATGCTAAGGCCAGAAAGCTTAAACATATATATTTTATAGTTTTCATATTTTTTATTTTAAGAATTATAGGTTGTTAATTGTCCATGACACATAATATTGCGCACCAATATAACCGGTTCCTGCTGCTGTAAAATATTCTTTATTGAACACATTTGCTGCACCAACTTTAAAAATAGATTTCAAACTAGTTACCTTATAATTAATTTGTGCATCAAATACATTAAATGATGGAACTACACCATTTGCAAAAGAGGATTCCCATACATAAGTATCAGACCATCTCCAAGATAAGTTGAAGCCAAAGTTTTTAAATAATTCGGTTTTACCAAATGACGCTTTTACTTTATGCTCAGGCGTGTTAAAGTTGGTTTGAAAGTCTGGATTTGCTTCTCTGTCAAAATCGAGTTTAGCATACGTATAATTGGCACTTAAGTCGAAACCACCCAATATCTTTGTAGAAACTCCAATCGAAGCTCCATAGGAATTGACATCTGCATCTGTATTAGTATAAGCACGGTAAGCTTGAAAATCTGAACCTGCAAGAGCAGCAACAGCTTGCGGTATAGTTGTACCAGGCACATTTTGAGACAGTTGTACGTCTCCATAGAAAGGCGCTACAACATCAACTGTAGAAATGAAATCCTGGTATTGGTTAAAATAGGCGGACGCATCTATAATAAATCCTTCAACTTTTCCACGATATCCAACTTCATAAGAACTTACCTGCTCTGGCTGTACTATAGACGGGTTTGCAATTTCTAGATCTGCGGGATTTTGAGATGCCGAAAATGCAGTTACTGAACTAGCAGTAAAAGAATTGTTATAGGCATTTGAACCGCTAAATTGAATACTAGATCCTCCAACCAAAGTTTGTCCGAGCGCACTGTTAACAGGGAATTGTCTGTTTTCTCTTGCTGGATTATCAGGTGCGCTACCTAATAAAATAATTCTACCAGCATTTAAACCGATGTAAAGGGCTTGAGTATCTGGATTTCTAAATCCTGTTTGAAAAGATGCTCTAATATTATGGTTTTTATCTTTTCCTATATTATAACCAACAGAAAGTCTTGGTGATAAAAAGGCATCAAAAAGCTCCGATTTATCGTAACGCATAGAGGCCGTAACTTTTAATCTATCGTCTTCTAAAAATTTCTTTTGAAGCTGAGTGTATAAACCTACTTCTGAATAATCAATACCACCTTGGGCATCTGTATATATTGAACCAAAAGAATTTAATTGATATTGTCTGTATGAACTACCAACTTGTATTTCAGCAAAATCGATTAAATGGCTTAAGTTGTAATTGGCATCACCATGATAAATCTTTGATTCAGATTTAAATTTACTTCCTGTTAATACATCAGCGTCATTAGTCACTTTATTAAAGGCAGCTTGAAATTCTGGAGTCCCTGGAATTAAACGTCCAGTATCTGCTGCCGCTCTTGCCATGGCATGAGCTTCATCACCTGTAGCGCCTGCTACAGTAGCCTGTATGAATGCACCAGCATATTGACCAAACCATGTATTATCGTCTTTCCATTGTCTATTAATATTTACACCTGTAAATACTAAATCGTAAGAATCACCGGCATTATCAGCCGTTACATAACCACGTACAAAGAAATTATCATTTTTTACTTCTAATTTATGTTGTTGTAAAAAGAAATTATTTATTGAATAGCGGTTAGATCCTTGATAGATTGTTGATCCCGATCCAACTTTACCCACATATTGAATTTCAAAATCATTTTCCCATGGACGGAAATACAGACCCCAATCTGCTTTTATACTTTCTGCGTTATAATCTGTAAGATCAGCTTCTGCATAACCTGTTCTACTAACAACCGTATCAAGAGGTAGTAAATCAGCTAAAGCAGAATTAGGTAATTGGCTTAAAAAATCTGGACTCTCTGCAACTGTTCTTAAACTTGAACTTGCTATCTCACCATAAGTGTTTACACCGTCATAACCAGGGTCATTTTCTCTTGTACTTGAGCCATCGATAAAATTACGGTCATTTTTACCTCTTGTATCATTAGCCGCCCAATCCGTTCCTTTTAACCATGCGAAGTTGACTTTAGCGGCAAATTTCTCGCTAAATTTATAAGCCATTCTAATTCCAAAATCCGTATATGGATTATCTCCAGCAGCTTCTTGTGAAGTCATACCTCTTTTTACATAAGCACTTATACCTGCATGGTCAAATGGATTTTTACTACGCATAAACAAGATACCGTTAAATGCATTTGCACCGTATAATGCAGATGATGCTCCAGGAAGTAGCTCTACGCTTAAAATATCTGTTTCAGTCATTCCTAATAAATTCCCAAGTGGAAAATTAAGTGCAGGAGCAGAGTTATCCATCCCATCTACTAATTGCATAAAACGCGTATTAGCAAAAGTGGCAAATCCCCTAGTGTTAATCGATTTAAATGTTAAACTATTGGTATTGATATCTACACCTTTCAAGTTTTCTAAACCATCATAAAAATCAGCAGATGCCGTATTTTTTATTTCCTTTAGGCCAAAACGTTCAACAGTAACGGGAGATTCAAAAATACGTTCTGGTGTACGTGAAGCAGAGATAACAACTTCATCGAGTTCGTTTCCTTCTTCCATTGTGACATCTACTGTTTGATTGTTTGTAGTGATTTCAATAGTCTGATCTTCAAATCCAGTATAACTTATACGAATTGAAAACGGTAGCTCTTCTTCTACCGTTAAAGAGTAGTTACCATCAAAATCAGAAACTGTACCAGTACTGGTACCTACAACAACAATGTTTGCACCAGGCAAGGGAAGCCCAGAATTGTCGATAATTTTACCTTTTACTGTGGTCTGTGCAAAAGATACCACGCAAAAAAGCATTGTGAAAAGCTTTAAGATTGTCTTCATTTTAGAGAATTAGTTAATTTATTTGTTGAGCAATTTAATTAAATATATGAAAACTCAGTAACAAATTCTCATAAAATTATGCATGCATAGTATTTTTTCAAAAAAATAAAGCCTAAAAATTGAGAATCACTCAATTTTTAGGCTTTAAAATATGATTTTGGCAACCGGTTTAACTTATTCTACTGTAACAGATTTAGCCAAATTCCTAGGTTGATCTACATTTTTATCTAACATGACTGCTATGTGATATGATAATAATTGCAATGGTATTGTTGTTAATAAAGGTGTTAAACATTCTAGTGTTTCTGGCACTTCAATAACGTGGTCTGCTAATTCCTTTACACTGGTGTCTCCTTGAGTCACTATACCAATAATTTTACCCTTTCTGGATTTGATTTCTTGAATGTTGCTTACCACTTTTTCGTAATGCCCCTTTTTCGTGGCGATAACAAATACAGGCATTTGCTCATCTATTAATGCAATAGGGCCATGCTTCATTTCAGCAGCAGGATAACCTTCTGCATGGATATAAGAAATTTCCTTAAGTTTTAGAGCGCCTTCTAAAGCCACTGGAAAATTATAACCACGACCTAAGTATAAACAGTTTTTAGAATCCTTATATATTTCAGCAATCGTTTTTACGTAGGCATCTGATTTTAGTGCTTCTTCAACTTTTCCTGGTATGGTTTCAAGTTCAATAAGATGATGTCTAAATTCTGAACTAGACATTGTTCCTTTTGCGCGCGCTAATCGCAAGGCAATCAAAGTTAAAACGGTAATCTGTGTTGTAAACGCCTTAGTTGAAGCTACTCCAATTTCCGGACCTGCATGCGTATAGGCTCCAGCATCTGCTTCTCTGGCAATAGACGAGCCTACAACATTACAAACACCAAAAACGAATGCGCCTCTAGATTTTGCTAATTTTATAGCCGCTAAAGTGTCCGCGGTTTCACCAGATTGGGAAATGGCTATAACTATATCTTTTTCCGTAATTACGGGATTTCTATATCTGAATTCTGAAGCATATTCTACCTCAACAGGAATTCTTGCTAAATCTTCAAAAATATATTCTGCAACTAAACCAGCATGCCATGATGTACCGCATGCTACAATTATAATACGGTCTGCTGCTAAGAATTTTTTCATGTTATCCTCAACACCTGCCATTTTAACAATAGCTTCATTACTCAATAAACGACCTCTAAAAGTATCTAAAATTGCACTTGGTTGCTCGTAAATCTCTTTAAGCATAAAATGATCGTAACCTCCTTTTTCTATTTGTTCTAAATTCAGCTGAAGCTCTTGAACATAAGGATCTACCAATGCATCATTCTTAATTTTTCTAACCTTTACATCTTTTCCTCTTCTAATAATTGCCATTTCTTCATCTTCAAGATAAATAGCATTTTTGGTATATTCAATAAAAGGGGATGCGTCACTGGCAATAAAAAATTCGTCTTCACCAACACCAATAGCCAAAGGACTACCAAGTCTTGCTACGACAATCTCGTTAGGTTTATTTTTATCAAATACAGCGATAGCATAAGCTCCAACAACTTGATTTAAAGCAATTTGAACAGCTTTACCTAGTTTAAGGTTTTCGTTTTTCTTTACGTCTTCAATAAGATTAACCAACACCTCTGTATCAGTATCTGACTTAAAAGTGTAACCACGTTTTATTAACTCTTTTTTTAATGAATCGTAATTTTCAATAATTCCATTATGGATAATTACTAAATCGCCAGAATTGGAGTAATGTGGATGAGAATTAACGTCATTTGGCACACCATGTGTAGCCCAACGTGTATGTCCTATACCTAAGGTTCCATCTGTGGAAATTTCATTTTCGATTTTTTCCTTAAGGTCAGATACTTTTCCTTTAGTTTTAGAAAGTTTAATAGTATTACCATCATACAATGCTATACCTGCACTATCATAACCACGATACTCTAATCTTTGGAGTCCTTTTATAACAATAGGATAAGCCTCTCGATGCCCAATATACCCAACAATTCCACACATAGGTTACTTTTTTAATTATTTGGTTCGGTGTAATATATTTCTAAATACACACGTTTAGTTTCATCTTCGCTGTTGTTGCCATGCAATATTGTACCTCTTGGTGTTAATATTGAACTCACAGGAACATTAAAATCATCAGCACCTTTTACATCCTTCTGAACCGAACCTAAAGTTGATTCCTCTACGTTCACATTCAGAGAAACAGCCAATCCTAGTTCAACATTTGTAGAATCCCGTATTAATAAATTATTAATATGCTCTGTAATCTTTAATTTGTACTTGATACCTTTTTCACTAGTTTCGTCTCTTTCCAATATTCCAAGGTGGCTCAATTTCGAGAACGAAGGTAGAGTAGAGTTGGTTGCGTCTAAAACAAAATCGATTAAAGGTGTTTTATTATCTATGTCATACAGATAAAGGCGATTAGGTTCGTTATCTGACACTTCGTTTAACATATCCAATTGATTTCTATCGACATAAAAAACAAGATTAGCTTCATTTACCAACCGTTTTGACCTCACAAACTTACCCTCATCGGTGACCACAAAATAATTTTTAAATGTCTCAAAAGAATTATCTTCAGGTGCATCATCTAAATCTTCGCCATTAAAAAGCTTTATACCAGCCACAGCCCCTTCTCCTCCTTTAAGATAAATTCTGCTATCACCAGTTGCTGGATCGCCTGATTCTATTGGCAATGTAAAACCATCATTATCAAAGAAATTAATTTTATTGGGTCCAAAACGAAGTACATAAGTTCCTGTCCCTGTGTCACCATTCGTCTCTGTAGTTGAATAATATATGGTGACATTAGCGTTAGTACTGTTTGTATTTAATATAAGGAAGCTTCCATCTCCATCTACTGGTTCCGCTTCAAAGTAAAGTCCTTTAAAATAGTTTACAAAATTGTTTTGGTTACTTAATACCGCATCACCTTCTTTGTCTATAATTTTATTTTGCCAAAAGGTTGGGTCTAATTTAATTCTAATCCCAGGGGCTTGTCTTTCTGTAATAACTGCTGGTGTACTGGCATCATCGTCGTCATCTGCTTCTAGGAGGAATACATTATTGCTAATATTAATACTATTATCGCTACTATTATTTGGATAAGATGTTTGAGGACTATTCACAAAAATAAGTTCCTCCCCTTCTAAAGCACCTGAAAAACCCCCTGAACCAGCGGCCGTTTTATCCGAAAAATACACCTGACTCTCATTAAAATCAGCATTAGGGTCAAAATCCCTGAGGAAATAATTGTTTTCAAAGATTCTCAACTTTATATTATCGTAGGTTTCTCCCTTAGGTAAGATGGAGTCTATCTCATAAATTGTGTTTCCATCATCATCAAAACCAGTAGCCCTGCTAAAATAAGGTAGCCTTAAAACAACAGAATCTATCACTGTCCCATTTCCAAAATCCGGATCATAAGAACTTGCTGAAAGTTGGGTGACAAAACTAGATTTGGTTCTACCATAAGCATCATCATAAATACCTAAAGTACTTAACCCAATTAAACCATTAGTTTGTACAGCAGGTTCTAAAGGCTTTGTATATGCTATAATAGCATACTGTTCTGAAAGAATATCGAAATTCGTGGCAATGTCGTTATTAATTACATCAGATTCCAAAGATGCGAAATCTTTATCACAGGCAATAAATGTGAGAATAACTAAACCAAATGAGATAATCTGTAGGGCAATTTTATTTTTTTTCATAGGTAATATTAACTGTTTAGTACAGTATTGGTATAAAAATCAGTATAAGGGTCCGCAAATTCTTCAATAGAATGATAATCTAATACGGGTTTTGCTAAGTTACTTATGTAAGTATCTAATTCTTTAGGTAATTCTTCAGAACCTCTAATTACGGCATCAGAATTATCAATAGCAATTTTCATTAAATTTATATAGTCTGGCTGTTCTAAAGGTTTTGTTGCTTCAGCATTGATACCATCAAAACTCACTTTAGAGAGCATGTCTTTATCTAACGTTCCTTCAAAGGTTTGATTGTATACAGAAGTCACTATTTTACTTTCAGTAAACAATGGTTCTGTTTTATAAAATTCTTTCAAGTACAATGGCAATAATGAAGCCAACCAGCCATTAACGTGAATGATATCTGGAGCCCAATTCAACTTTTTAACTGTTTCTATAACACCTTTTGCAAAGAAAATGGCACGCTCGTCATTATCAGCAAATAATTTTCCGTTTTCGTCAGTTAAAGTGGCTTTTCTTTTAAAATATTCTTCGTTATCTATAAAATAAACCTGAATACGTTCTTTTGGAATTGAAGCCACCTTTATAATCAAAGGCATATCTAAATCGTTAATGACCAAATTGATACCTGAAAGTCGAATGACTTCGTGAAGTTGATGTCTTCTCTCATTAATATTTCCGAAGCGCGGCATAAATATCCGTATCTGACCTCCTTGTTTGTTTACCATTCTTGGCGCTTCAAATGACATTGAAGAAATTTCCGTTTCAGGTAAATATGGAACTACTTCCGAGGACACATACAATATTCGTTTATCTTTCATAAATCTGCTGCTTTTGAAATTAATAGTAAAAAACATGCAAAATTACAAAAATTTGTGCAGATTGCTAGTATTATATTATGTTTGCATGCGTTAAACTTTTGTTACAGCATTGAAAAACTTCGAGAATAAAGCCCAACTGTCCACTTATATTAGTTCATTAAAAGACAATGGTACTTCCATTGGGTTTGTACCTACTATGGGCGCATTGCACCATGGGCATTTAGCATTGGTCAACCAAGGTCTAGGTGAAAATGATATTGTGGTTGTTAGCATTTTTGTAAACCCGACACAGTTCGATAATAAGGAGGACTTGGTCAAATACCCAAGAACACTAGATGCGGATATGGCATTATTAAAAACGATAAGTCACGATAGAATTATTGTATACGCTCCGACTGATAAGGATATTTACGGTGACAACATTCAATCACAATCCTTTACGTTTGATGGTTTAGAACACGAGATGGAAGGCGCTTTCAGACCTGGCCATTTTGATGGTGTGGGTACTATTATAAAGCGGTTGTTCGAAATTGTCACACCTGATACTGCTTATTTTGGTGAGAAGGATTTTCAGCAATTACAAATTATAAGAAAACTAGTAGAACTACACCATTTGCCTGTAAAAATAGTTGGTTGCCCAATTCATAGAGCAGATGATGGCTTAGCAATGAGCTCTAGAAATGCAAGACTAACTCCCAAACACAGAGAAGCGGCACCTGTTATTTATAAAACTTTACAGACTGCCAAAGAAAAGTTTGGCACAAAAAGTGCTACAAAGGTTACGGAATGGGTTATTGAGCAATTTAAGAACGAACCACTTTTAGAGCTTGAGTATTTTCTAATTGCAGATGTAAAAACCTTAAAACCAGTAAAACGAAAATCTTCCGATAGCTATCGGGAAAAAAAAGCCTATAGAGCATTCATAGCTGTATATGCTGGCGATATAAGACTTATCGATAATATCGCTCTAAATTAATTATCTTTGTGGCATGCAAATACAAGTTGTAAAATCAAAAATTCACCGAGTAAAAGTTACAGGAGCAGCACTAAATTATATTGGTAGTATAACTATTGATGAGGATTTAATGGATGCTGCTAATATTATCCAAGGCGAAAAAGTTCAGATTGTAAATAATAACAATGGCGAGCGTTTAGAAACCTATTGTATTCCTGGCCCTAGAAAAAGCGGAGAAATTACTCTAAATGGTGCAGCGGCAAGAAAAGTTGCCGTTGGTGATACTTTAATCCTTATTACTTATGCTATTATGGATATAGAAGAAGCTAAAGTATTCAAGCCCTCTTTAGTCTTTCCAGACGAAGCCACTAACCTTCTTAAATAAGCAGGTGAACAAACCTAAATCCATCCTAAAAGTTGTGTTACCTTTACTCTTAGGAGTAGGACTGGTATGGTATTCGCTATCAAAAATTTCCATTCCTATATTAGTCCAGTATTTTAAAGATGCGGATTATAGTTGGATAATTCTTGGGGTTATTTTAGGCATTCTCAGTCATGCATCTAGAGCATATCGTTGGTTGTACATGGCAGAACCATTAGGTTTTAAACCTAAGTTTGCCAACAGTTTTATGGCTGTGTACTCCGCTTATCTTATTAATTTCACCATCCCAAGAGCTGGAGAAATTGCGAGGGCTTCTATTTTAACCAATTATGAAGGCATTCCGTTTGATAAAGGGTTTGGTACCATAGTTGCCGAACGTGTTGCAGATACCATAATGCTACTCTCAATTGTTGCGATGGCTTTCTTTTTGGAATTTGAATTCATTTATACTTTTTTTGCTGAAAAATTTAATCCTTCATCCTTATTATTAGGTATTACCGTTTTGTTACTGGGAGCATTGGCGCTATTCATCTTTATTAAAAAAAGCAGTTCTAAGTTCGCCTTAAAAGTGAAAGGATTTGTAACAGGATTAATTGAAGGTGCACTCAGTATTTTTAAAATGAAAAAGAAATGGGCTTTTATTGGTCATACCTTTTTTATTTGGATAATGTATGTGCTCATGTTTTATGTGACCACCTTTGCCCTGCCAGAATTAAAAGATATTTCAATTGCAGCGGTTTTAATTGGATTTATATTGGCCAGCTTTAGCATTGCTGCCACAAATGGAGGCATTGGTTCGTTTCCCGAAGCTATTGTGATTGCTTTTTCGTTATTTGGTATGGCTGATGACCCAAGTAGAGCTTTTGGTTGGATCATGTGGTCCACCCAAACTTTAGTGATCATAGTACTAGGTGGTTTATCTTTATTATACTTACCTATTTATAACAGAAAGAAAACAACAGTTTAGAAAAATTTTTTAACTTGCTATACTATTTTAGCACAACTAATATGAAGAATTTTTACCTACTATTATTAAGTCTTTTTTTCGCCATAAACATTCAGGCGCAAGCAATCTATAAAACCATTGATTCTGAAAAGCTAGGAGAAAAGCGCGAATTGAAAATTCAATTACCAAGAAATTATAATCCTGAAGAAAAACGAACCTATCCCTTAATCGTTGTTTTAGATGGCGATTATTTATTTGAACCTATTGCAGGAAACATCGATTACCAATCCTATTGGGAAGATATACCAGATTGCATTGTAGTAGGTATCAACCAAGGCGATACGAGAACTGATGACTTTTATTACCATGAAGACACCTATTTTCCTATAGGAACAGGTGCATCATTCTATGAATTCTTAGCTGCCGAATTATTACCATATATAGAAGACAACTATAAAGCCTCGAATTTCAGAATCATTTTTGGGCACGATTTAAGTGCTAATTATATTAATTATTACCTCTTTAAAGATGAGCCACTTTTTAGGGCTTATGTCGCGTTCAGTCCAGAGTTTGCGCCAGAAATGATCAATAGATTACAGCAACGTTTGTCAATTTTGAAACAGGAAACGTTTTACTACATGGCGACTGCAGATGCCGATATAAAAGATTTAAGAGCATCAACTATACAAGCAGATTCTATTATTTCGACCATAGAAAACGAAAAATTGTTTTACAAGTATGATGATTTTGAAGACACCAATCATTATGGATTGGTCGGAAGAGGAATTCCAAAAGCTTTAAATGAGATCTTTAGTCTATTTAAGCCTATCAACGCTAAAGAATATAAGGAAAAAGTATTGACCTATGAAGGTTCTCCGTACGAATATCTCACAAAAAAGTATGAAGACATCGAGTATTTCTATGGTTTTGAAAAAGAATTGATTGAAAACGATATAAGAGCTATTGCAGCAGCCAGTGACAAAAAAGATGATCTGGATTCTTTAGAGGATCTCGCAAAATTAGTTAAGAAGAAATTTCCAGACTCTATGTTAAGTGCTTATTATTTAGGGATGTATTATGAAAAAATAGGCAATCTTAAAAAAGCCTTAGTACAATATAAAGGCGGCTTACTTTTACAGCCCTCGCAATTTGTAGATAAGGAAATTATACTCGAAAAAATGTATGATACGCAAGAAGCAATTAACGACTAAATGCATTTCAACGAAAAAAATTGACAATTTGCCGATAAAGTAGTATGTTTGGAATCCCAAAACTAAACCTACTTTGTTATGAGAAAAACTATTTTAGTAGTTCTTGCTTGTTCTATTTATGCATTTTCGTTTGCACAAGTGTCCTATAAAGAGATCTCTTCGGCACGCCTTAGTTCAGAACGTCAGTTAAAAATTAAGCTACCCAAAGACTACGACCCAAAAGGAGATAAAAAGTATCCTGTAATCATTGTATTTGACGGCGATTATTTATTTGAACCTGTAGCAGGTCAGGTAGATTTTCAAACCTATTTTGATGATATGCCTAGCTCTATTGTGGTTGGCATTATGCAAGGTGAGAATCGATTTTACGATAGTTACTACGATCCCACTACAGGATTACCGACAGAATCCGGACTTCGATTTCACGATTTTGTTTCAGATGAATTATTACCTTATATAGACAAGGAATATAACACCAGTAAATTTAGAGTAGCTGTTGGCCATGATATCATGGGTAATTTTATTAATTCTTATGTGTTTAAGGAAGACCTGGCATTTCAAGCCTATGTATGCATCAGTCCAGATTTTGTTGGTTCGCTAAAGAACTTTGTTTCAAAACGTTTAGCACTCTATAACGACGATATTTTTTATTATTTGGCAACATCGGACAAGGATATTCCAGAAATACGGGAAAATATCCTTTCCACCAACGCTTTAATTTCTGAAGTTACAAATCAGAATGTCACGTATTATTTTGACGATTTCAAAAATGAAACACATTACACATTAGTTACTGGTGCGATTTCCAGATCCTTTGATAAGATTTTCAATATCTATAATCCGTTAAGAGAGAAAGAACTTGAAGAAAAGGTATTGCCTTACGAAGGTACTTTAGATCAATTTTTAACAGATCGATATAACAGAATCGAGAAATTATTTGGTATTACACAAGAAATAAGTGAAGAGGAATTAGAGAAAGTTGCGAAAGTTGCAGAACAGCGTGAAGATTTTAAATCTTTATATAAATTAGGGAAACTTGCTAATAAAATTCATCCAGAAACGCTACTTGGCACATTCTATTTAGCCCAATCAGCAGAACAACTAGGGAAAACAAAAAAAGCAAAGAAACTATACGAAGAAGCATTAGCATTAAATGATGCACTTAATATTGATAGAGACTATATCGCTTCAAAAATTGAAGAGCTGACTTTAGCTTTAGTCGATGTAGATGATGAGGAAATAGAAGAATTAGAAGAGGAGGAGGATAATGAAGAGGAATAAAAGACATATACTATCTACGGATTATTTTTTTGAAGCCTTATTCATAAAAACAAAACAACAGTTGTTTTCTAATTGGCCTTCAAAATTGGCGACACTAAAAATTTTAGCGATTGTGAGTTGGTTTAAGGACATCAACTAAAATTGTTTTAATTTAGCTGTTCAAAATCTAAAAAATAGATTCCCTCCCGATAGCTATCGGGATCGAATAGTGAACATGGCTAAAGTAAAAACAACCTTTTTTTGTCAGAATTGTGGCAGTCAATATGCCAAATGGCAAGGACAATGTACCTCATGTAAGGCATGGAATACCATTGCAGAAGAAGTCATCCAAAAACCTGAAAAAAGCGATTGGAAATTACCAACCTCAACGACTAAAAGGGTTTCAAAACCTTTATTGATAAACGAAATTGATACGTCTCAAGAAGCACGTCTAAATATGCAAGATGCAGAATTTAATCGTGTACTTGGAGGTGGAATGGTCAATGGATCCTTAACCCTTTTAGGAGGAGAACCTGGCATTGGAAAAAGTACGTTATTACTTCAAATAGCATTAAAATTAGAATACAAAACACTTTATGTTTCAGGCGAGGAAAGCCAAAAACAAATAAAAATGCGTGCGGAACGCATTAATCCTTCTAGCAGCAACTGTTATATTCTTACAGAAACCAAAACCCAGAATATTTTTAAGCAAATAGAAGCCTTAGAGCCAGATATTGTGGTGATCGATTCTATTCAGACCTTACATAGTGATTATATTGAATCTTCAGCTGGCAGCATTTCCCAAATAAAAGAATGCACTACGGAACTCATTAAATTCGCCAAAGAAACAGCGACACCAGTTTTGTTAATTGGACATATTACTAAAGATGGTCATATAGCAGGCCCAAAAATATTAGAACATATGGTAGATACGGTTCTTCAGTTTGAAGGCGATCGAAATCATGTATTCAGAATCCTCCGAGCCAACAAAAACAGATTCGGGTCAACTAATGAATTAGGCATTTATGAAATGCAAGGTTCAGGATTACGCGAAGTTTCCAATCCATCCGAAATATTAATTTCAGAAAAAGATGGAGAACTATCTGGAAATGCCATTGCCGCAACATTAGAAGGCTTGCGACCATTAATGATTGAAGTACAAGCTCTCGTCAGCACCGCAGTTTATGGAACACCTCAACGCTCAGCCACAGGTTTTAATGCCAAACGTTTGAACATGTTGTTAGCCGTTTTGGAAAAACGAGCCGGTTTCCGTTTGGGAGCAAAAGATGTCTTTTTAAACATCACAGGAGGCATCACAGTTGATGATCCTGCCATAGATTTGGCGGTCGTTGCTTCTATCCTCTCCTCTAATGAAGATGTGGCGTTGCCAAGTGATTATTGTTTTGCGGCCGAGGTTGGTTTATCTGGTGAAATACGGCCTGTACAACGTGTAGAGCAACGTATTCTGGAAGCTGAAAAATTGGGGTTTTCATCCATTTTTGTGTCTAAATACAATAAAATTGCTTTGAAGAATACCGTGATTAAGGTTCAACTGATTTCTAAGATTGAGGATTTAGTTGGGTTTTTGGTTTGATTTCATCCCACAAGAATTTTTTTTTAAATAATTCACTTTCTATTCCTTAGAGCCTGCCGACCATCCTTAAAGCAGGTAAAGATTAAATGTGCCATTATTTCAGATATTTTATCTTAGGTAGTTTTTAAACTCAGGCTAGGGCATTCAAAATTAGTTTCGTCAAAATACCCTAGGCTTTTAAATACACTTAAACAAACAGTCTATATCAGTTAAAACTAACATTTATCAAGGTTTTCCTTAATATTTTAAAGTTATATTTCATTTCAATCTAAATATTTTAGCTAATTGTTTGGAAAAGTGAAATAGATGACTTAATATTGTCGTTCATCGAATATAAATAACATTTAATCCGATTTTTTTTAATATATAAAACCAATCCAATCGTTTTTACGTTTATAAGATTCCCCCTCAGATCGCTTAATTAGTTTTAATAAAATACCCTACTTATGAAAACAAATTACACTAGGTTATACCGTGGAATTTTAGTTTTACTTCTTTTTATTTCCTTTTACCCATCAGAGTTATATGCACAATACTGTACGCCGAATAATATTGGCGTATATAATAATTGGACGTACCATATTTCTAATGTAAACATTGGAACCATTAATAACAGTAGTTCTGGCGCTATTGGAGCATTTGCGGACTACACTGCAGTCACTCCAACTGATATAAATGCAGGTGAGACAATAACAGGTGCAATTACTGTTACTATAAATGGATGGAATACAAATATAGGTACCGTTGCGGTATGGTTTAATTTTAATGAAATTGATGATGATTTCGAAGACCCTGGCGAACGGTTTCTGTTTACATTTCAAGATAATAATAACGTTGGTGGACTAAAAAATGTAACTGTACCCATTAGCATTCCAATACCCATCAATGCCCAAGCTGGTAATGCAAGAATGCGTGTAGGATTAAGATCTGGCAATACTACCAACTTCACATCGTGTAATTATAACTATCAAACCGGAGAGGTTGAGGATTACATGGTTAATTTTATATCAGATAATGATCCCGGAGATACAGCCCCAAATTTTTGCGAAACCATAAATATAGGTGGCTACAATACACTGTTTATTTCTAATGTTAATTTTGCAGGAATAGATAACACTAGTACTGGTGGAACAGGTGATTTTACCAATTATTCCGACTTTTCTTCAGAAAACATTCCCATTGGCCAACCACTTACAGGAACCATTAGCGTCACCTTAAATGGCTGGAATACCAACACAAATACCATTGCAATATGGATTAACTTAAATGAAAGTATGGATGATGATTTTAACGATCCTGGCGAACGTTATTTATTCACATTTCAAGACAGCAATAGCGTGGCTGGGAATAAAGTTGTTGAAGTGCCTATTAATATCACGTTACCAGCCAATGCAGATGAAGCTCTGTCAAAAGTGCGTATTGGTCTTAGAGGCGGCTCCAATACTAACTTTACTGCTTGCGATTTTGGATATACCAACGGTGAGGTAGAAGATTATGTTATCAATATTGGAGGCGAATTAAATCTGTTAGATACGGACGGTGACAACATTGCGGATCATGTAGATTTAGATGATGATAACGATGGAATCTTAGATTTGGATGAGTGCGCAAAAGTGGATATAACTAATTTTTCCATCAGGAATGGTAATAGTCAAACTTTTACGCTTTCTGAATCTACTAACGGTTACTACTTTGAAGTTACATCCATAGATAATAGTTTTAACTTAATAATCAATGGCACTGCATTAGTACCAGATGAACTTCAATTTTCGCCAACGTCATACGCTTCCGGTGAATCCTTAATTCGTTTTGCCTCTGATAATACGACGTATGGACAATCAGGTAATTCCAACATTTGGCCGCAAAATTATAACAATGCTAATCCACTCTTTGTATCACTTACCATTTTTATAGACCCTTCAGGAGAAGTAACTATGCAAGGAAAGCGCACTGTATCGGCACCTTTGGAAGATTTAATTATTGATGCTGCCCATCCGCAATTTAACACCATAACGTATAATGCGTTGGCAACCAATACTATTGAGGTTACTCAAAAAGTTTACGGTGCAACATTTTTTTTTGCTAACGGTTATGGCATTAATTGTAGCAATGATACCGATAATGATTCAATTCCAGATTTAAGGGATATTGATTCAGATAATGATGGTATTCCAGATAATATAGAAGCCCAATCAACAACTTCATATATTGCTCCAAGTGGCAACGGACCGGGAATTACAGACATTAATAACGATGGTGTAGACGATAATTATGGCTCTGGTTTAATTCACCTACAGGATACAGATGGAGACACTATACCAGATTACATTGATTTGGATAGTGACAATGACGGCAAACCAGATATACAAGAAAATGGTATGGCTAATGCCGTTTCTGGTAGTGACGCAGATGCAGATGGATTGGATGATAGTTTTGAAACCACAAACATAAATGATTCTGTATTAGACGTCAACGAAGCAATTGAGGATCCAACAGACTTATCGATTTTACCAGATGTAGATGGCGATCTAATTTTAGGTGGTAAGTTAGACTATAGAGATCCTATTGATGGTTACCTCGAATCTTCATCTTTAAATTTTGATGGTACCGACGATTATATAGATAGTGATTTTAATTTTTCAGGTTTAGAACACGTAACCGTTATGGCTTGGGTTAAAATAGATCCAGCGTTTTCTGGAAACGGGACGATATTAGATCAAAACAATTTAAAAATTATTGCATTATCCGATCATCGTTTACGTGTATCTTTAAATGGCTATAACCTTACGCTTCCCTTTTCATCAGCCTTAACTATAAATGAATGGACACATATCACAGTTATATTCGACAGATCTCTGGATTCCGATAAACTAAAAGTATATTTAAATGGAACACTAACGAAATCCAGTAATTCGACTTCTGGCCAGTTAGCTAATACTATAAATAATTCGTCGTATAAACTGACGATTGGCAAAAACTCTTGGAACGATAGTAACTTTTTTGAGGGCAGTATTGATGAAATCAGGATTTTTAATATTGCACTATCTGAAGATCAGATGCAAAAAATTATTCATCAAGAAATAGAAGAGAATTCCGGTATTGTTTCTGGGATGGTTATACCTAAAACCATAGGCGATAACTCAACCCATGCAGCCATTCCGTGGTCTAGCCTAAGGGTTTATTATCCAATGACCAATATTCTGACGGCAAAGACAGATGACTATTCAGAAAACGGAAATACAGCTACATTGCATAACATTTATGCCGTTCAATCCCAAACAGCACCAATACCTTACCAAACCAATGGAGATGGTAATTTAAGTGATGCTTCAAATTGGTTAAATGGAGAGGTATGGAATATAACTGAGTTATCAGATTCAGGTTGTGCTATTATTAAAATCAGTAACGATGTTGTGATCGATTCTGAATTAAAAACACTCGGTTTAATAGTAGAATCTGAGAAAAGTCTAACAGTCAATGGTTCTTATGAACTTAACAATAGTTGGTATTTAGGTCTAGACGGCACCATTGATCTTAAGGAAGACGCCCAGCTAATCCAAGGTATGCAAAGTGATTTGGTAACCTCCGCAAATGGCAAAATTCTAAGAAGACAAGAAGGAAGTTCCAGTTTTTATTGGTATAACTATTGGGCATCACCAGTTGGTACTCTCAGTAGCACATCACTAACGGACAATAATGGGACCGATAACAATGCTAATAACACGGACTATAAATTAAATACGCTCAAAAAAGCAAACGGTACTAATTTTGAGTTTACAAATGCCTACAATGAAACTGGAAAAATAAGTACGCGATGGCTATATACCTACAAAAATGGAGTTACATATAACGACTACGAATCCATCAACCCAACCTCTAATTTACAACCTGGTGTAGGTTATACCCAAAAAGGAACAGGAATCGCAGACGCAGCCCAACAATACCTTTTTGAAGGCAAACCAAATAATGGTACTATTCTTATTGATGTCACTGATAGTGGTGGCAATGGTTCTGTTCCCGCAGTGTCTAAAACCGATTTTTTATTAGGAAACCCCTATCCGTCCGCCATCGATATTCATGAATTTATTGATGATAATGCAGGTGTCATTGATGGATCTTTATTTCTGTGGCAACAATGGAGTGGCTCTTCCCACAACTTAAACGATTATAACGGAGGATATGCCCAAGTGAATAAAACAGGATCTACCAGAGCGTATCAATTTGTTGGTATAACTGGAGAAAATACTGGTGAGCAAAACGGTACTAAAATTCAAACGAGATATCTACCCGTTGGGCAAGGTTTTATGGTTGAAATTGTAGCAGATGGTCAAGTAACCTTTAAAAACAGCCAAAGGATTTTTATTAAGGAAGAGGATGCAAACGGTTCTTATAATAACGGAAGTGTGTTTTTTAGAAGCACAAATTCGGGCGAAGAAAATATGGACGAAAACTCCGCTGAGGACGAAGATCCAATGCAAAAAATTCGATTAGAATTTAATTCTGTCGATGGTCCTTCAACTCGGAGGGAATTACTCTTAGGCTTTAGCGAGAACACGTCAGACGCCTACGATTATGGCTATGAAGCTAAAAATGTTGATGACAATAATGATGATTTGAATCTCATTTTAAACGATGATGTATTGACCATTCAGGCTTACGCTCCTATCACAGACGATAAAATAGTACCTCTAAATTTAAAAAGCTCCGGTGAATACAACTTCACTATTGCAATCACAGAGACTGAAAATATAGCCGAAGATCAAAAGATATTTATAAAAGATAATTTTACTGGTGAATATTTTAATTTAAGAAATGACATACCCTATCAAATTTCATCTGGTATCGGAGAATTTAATGATAGACTGGAAATTGTATTTGTAGACCAATCCGAAACACTCTCACAAACGGATGAAACAATCTCTTCCCTAAAGCTATATCATGCCTCTAACAGAAATAGAATAGTCATTCTAAACCCTAAAAATGTCGATATAAAAAGTTTAGAGATTTACAATATTTTAGGGCAATCCGTTTTTAATTTAAATGAATATTTAAATGGTTCTTACAATGAATATCAATTACCTGATGTAAGCAGCGGAACGTATGTGGTAAAATTAACGACATCAAATTCCACTCTAAGCAAGAAAATTATATTAAAATAAACCCAAATGATCTCGGTATACTTTATCGAGATCATTTTTCTTTTATAAGCATCAAATTATATCCCCTTAAGATTTAATTTGTTTTTTTAGATTAAATGATTGAATCGAGTTCTAGTCAAAATTAATATTCATTTTACTTAAAATTCATTATTTTCGCACCTCGAAAAGAAAACAGAATAATGAGTACAAAGTTCCCTGAATACAAAGGACTTAACTTGCCAAAAGTCGCCAATGAAATCGGTAACTACTGGGAAGCTAATAACATCTTCGATAAAAGTGTCACGACGAGAGAAGGTAAACCACCTTTTGTCTTTTTTGAAGGACCACCTTCTGCAAATGGTTTACCAGGAGTACACCATGTTCTAGCACGTGCAATTAAGGATATTTTTCCACGTTACAAGACCATGAAAGGGTTTCAGGTGAAACGAAAAGCCGGTTGGGACACGCACGGTTTACCAGTGGAACTTGGTGTAGAAAAGGAACTCGGAATTACCAAAGAAGATATTGGAACTAAAATCACAGTAGAAGCGTATAACGAAGCCTGTAAAAAAGCAGTGATGCGTTATACCGATATCTGGAACGACCTCACACAAAAAATGGGCTATTGGGTAGATATGGACGATCCGTATATTACCTACAAATCCAAATACATGGAATCTGTTTGGTGGTTGCTCAAACAGATTTACGACAAAAATTTAATTTACAAAGGTTACACCATTCAGCCCTATTCGCCGAAAGCAGGAACGGGTTTAAGTTCACATGAACTAAATCAACCAGGAACCTATCAAGATGTAACTGATACAACGGTTGTAGCGCAGTTTAAAGCTAACGAACATTCATTACCAGATTTTCTTCAAAATGAAGGCGATATTTACTTTTTAGCTTGGACGACAACACCTTGGACATTGCCTAGTAATACGGCATTAACGGTTGGACCAAAGATTGACTATGTTTTGGTTGAAACGTATAACCAATATACCTTTAAGCCAATGAATGTAATTTTGGCTAAGAATTTAGTTGGAAAACAATTTGATGGAAAATATAAAAAGGTTGAAACAAAGCCAGAATTAATAGATTACAAAGAAGGCGATAAGAAGATCCCCTTTTACGTCGTTAAAGAATTCAAAGGAAAGGATTTAGTAGGCATCACCTACGAGCAATTGTTACCGTTTGCTTTACCTAACGACAACCCTCAAAATGCATTCCGGGTCATCTCTGGTGATTTCGTAACGATAGAAGATGGAACGGGAATCGTACACACCGCACCAACCTTTGGAGCAGATGATGCCTTGGTAGCCAAACAAGCTACCCCAGAAATTCCACCAATGTTGGTAAAAGATGACAACGGTAATTTAGTACCATTGGTAGATTTACAAGGCCGTTTTCGAAATGAAGTAAAGGATGACATATACGGTTTTGCAGGTGAATATGTAAAATCCAAATACTTAAATGATGACGAATTTGACGTTGAATTAAACAAACAACAAGAGAACCTGAAAAGTGTGATCTCTAACTTAAAAACCTACCTAAGTGTTGATGAACGTTTAGCGCTCAAATTAAAAAATGAAAACAAAGCTTTCAAGGTTGAAAAGTATAAGCATAGTTATCCAAATTGCTGGAGAACCGATAAGCCAATTTTATATTATCCTTTAGATTCATGGTTTATTAAAATCACCGATGTAAAAGGTAGAATGCATGAGTTAAATACCACCATCAACTGGAAACCAAAATCAACTGGTGAAGGGCGTTTTGGCAATTGGTTAGCAAATGCAAACGATTGGAATTTATCACGATCCCGTTTTTGGGGTATTCCATTACCAATCTGGCGAACAGAGGATGGAAAAGAACAACTATGTATCGGTTCTGTTGCTGAATTAAAAACAGCAATGACAAAGTCTGTTAAAGCAGGCATCATGTCTGAAGATATTTTCGCCGAATTTGAAGTGGGTAACATGTCTGAAGACAACTACGAAAAGGTGGATTTGCATAAAAATGTCGTTGATAAAATCGTTTTAGTTTCAGAATCAGGAAAACCTATGAAACGCGAAAGCGATTTAATAGATGTTTGGTTCGATTCTGGTTCAATGCCTTATGCACAATGGCATTACCCATTCGAAAACAAGAATCTGATTGATAATAAAGAAGCCTTCCCAGCAGATTTCATCGCCGAAGGTGTTGACCAAACCAGAGGTTGGTTTTACACGCTTCACGCTATTGGGACTATGGTATTTGATTCTGTCGCTTATAAAAACGTGGTATCAAACGGACTGGTTTTAGATAAGAATGGTCAAAAGATGTCCAAACGTTTAGGAAATGCGGTGGACCCTTTTGAAACCTTATCGAAATACGGAGCAGATGCCACACGTTGGTATATGATAAGCAACGCAAATCCATGGGACAATTTAAAGTTTGATAGCGAAGGCATTGCTGAGGTTAGTCGTAAGTTTTTTGGCACACTTTATAACACCTATTCATTCTTCACGCTTTATACCAATATTGATGGTTTTAATTATAGCGAAGCTGATATTCCATTAGAAGAACGCCCAGAAATTGACCGCTGGATTTTGTCTGAATTAAACACCTTAATTCAAAAAGTGGATGATTATTATGCCGATTACGAACCAACAAAAGCAGCACGCGTCATTTCAGACTTTACGCAAGATTATTTAAGTAACTGGTACGTGCGTTTAAGCAGAAGACGTTTCTGGAAAGGCGATTACCAAACCGATAAAATTTCGGCCTACCAAACACTTTATACGTGTATGGAAACCATTGCCAAGTTAGGTGCACCAATTGCACCTTTCTTTATGGACCGTTTGTATTTGGATTTGAATGCCGTCACTAAAAAAGAGAATTTTGAAAGTGTCCATTTAGCGGATTTCCCTAAGGTAGATAAAAGTGCTATCGACAAGGTGTTGGAGCGAAAAATGGAAAATGCACAAACAATATCTTCATTGGTTTTATCGTTGAGAGCTAAGGAGAAGATTAAAGTACGTCAACCCTTGCAAAAAATCATGATTCCTGTTGATAATAAACAACAAAAGGAAGAAATTGAAGCGGTTTCAGATTTGATTAAGCATGAAGTGAATATCAAAGAGATTGAACTTTTAGAAGATGCTTCAGACATTTTAGTGAAACAGATAAAGCCTAATTTTAAAACATTGGGGCCACGTTTCGGTAAAGATATGAAGCTGATTGCCAGTGCGATAAGCAAATTTAACGCCAATGATATAAAAAACATTGAGCAAAATAGTAGTTTAAACATTGAAATTAACGGAAAAACCCTTACTTTAGGATTGGAAGATGTTGAAATTACGTCCCAAGATATTGAGGGATGGCTTGTAGCAAACGAAGGTGCTTTAACCGTAGCTTTAGACGTTACCATCAACGAAGATTTACGTAAGGAAGGTATAGCAAGAGAGCTTGTAAATCGCATTCAAAACTTACGAAAAGATTCAGGATTTGAAGTAACGGACAGAATTGATGTGCAACTTCAAAAAGATGACCAGATAGTGGAAGCCGTTTCTTCAAATGAAGCGTATATCAAATCAGAAACCTTAACCGAAAAATTAGAAATTAAAGAAGCAATAGACAATGGTATAGAAATTGTATTCGATGAGGTCGATACTAAATTGTTTATTAAAAAACATTAAAACTTATGGCAACAGAAACCAACAACAGATATTCGGACAAAGATTTAGAAGAATTTAAATCCATAGTTCAAGAAAAAATAAAAAAAGCGGAGCACGATTTAGAGCTAATACGAAGTGCGTATATGAACGACCATGACAATGGCACCGAAGATACATCGCCAACATTTAAGGCCTTTGATGAAGGCAGTGCTGTTATGAGCAAAGAGTCCAATTCAGCATTGGCTATTCGTCAGGAAAAGTTTATTCGCGACCTGAAAAACGCATTGATACGCATTGAAAATAAAACCTATGGAATTTGCCGTGTTACGGGGAAATTAATCGCCAAAGAACGTTTGAAATTAGTACCACATGCGACTTTGAGTATTGAAGCTAAGAATATGCAGTAACAAATTCCTGCAAAAGCAGTCCCGAAATTTCGGGATCATGAAATTGAGATTAAATTTTGAATTATAGAAATATCATAAAGCCTCGGAGTTTTAATTCTGAGGCTTTGCTTTTTCGTTTTTCCAGACCTCAAAGATTTTTTCGGTGGCTGAGCGTAGTCGAAGCCAAACCTGAAAGGTTTTTTCTGTTATTAGCATTTCTGTTTTATTTCTTCCCTGGGTTTTCTCAAAACAAAATACAAAAGCAATTATCTGCACAGCATATTGAAATGATTTCAATCAACGGAAATCGAATTTTCGATATTTCAGTTTCGACTTCTAAAACAGACGAAATAAGTGTGACCTCAATTTTAGATGGTGAATACCAAAATGACTTTCAGATTGCAATAAAAGATGATAACGATAGACAATATTCAAAATAAATACAGTTAGACAATTGATAATCAACCTGATGCCACTGTATAACTACGACTAAAAACAACGTAAAATCTGAACTATTTTAAGAAATACCTTACAGAATACATGTGTTTTTACGGAAAAACCGTAATTATTGTAGTTGTTTAGCAATTTTTTTAACATCTATAATTAAATAATTTAACACTTCGCAATTTTGTATGGTAAGGAATCAATGTAAATTTGTTCTGTCAGAAAAGGTAATGGACATCTTTTACAAGGGGATGTTTTAAAATCTTTGCATGACCAATTGAATTAATTCAAAAAACCAGTGCTGGTTTATTTTTTATCCTTGTTAATCTTACCTTGTAATTTCCTTGTAATTTTTAAAATCCTTGTATTAATTTATTATTAATCAGTATCGTCAAATATTAACGATTGAGTTTGACGTACACAATATTTTAAAATTATGAATATAAATTTTAGAAAACTCTTAGTGTTTTCGATTATGCCTATTATGGCAGTAATGCTAATGTCCTCTAGTGGTGGTGGTAAAGGAGGCGGCGGTAAAGATAAAACCCATCAAGGAGGTTGTGAGATTCAATTTAGAGATACTGAAGTCACACTATTTCAAATGTATGAAATGCCTCCAGGACGTATTAGTAATTGGGCAGTGCCTGTAATTCCTAGTTTATGGTCTGGTGGATCGAGTGCTTCAAGCTTATTTAGCAACCCTAATCAATATTATTGTGTTATTACAATTTCGTCAAATTGCGATAATTATAATGAAGAATATGTTTGGAACCCTGATAATCAAGGTGGTTCAACAATGACTATACCAGTACCAGCAAACGACCAATTTCGAATTAATGTAGAATATTGGGAACAATGTGGCCCTTATTGGGGTTCTAGCAATTCACCGACCTATGCTAGAGGTCTTTGGTTTTCGGAGATTACACAAAGTTTTTCAACCAGTATTTCTATTACCAATTGGGTGTATTTAAGAAGGGAGAATTGTTAATTATTAAAAACGAATTAAATTAAAATTATGAAAAATATAACGTATATATTGCTTTTTACAATTGTTGCTTTTTCTTGTAGTGAGGAAAGCCATGAGTTGGATACATCATCAGAAGTTAATAGTATAAAAACATTCCAAGATTACCTAGAGTTTGATAATGCAGATACCGATAATAAAATTCTCATTCAACGAGCAGGCGGACTTAATAGTACAAACAGTATAAATGCTATTAGTACGAGTTCAAAAATTGGTGCTATTGAATTAGAAATAGATGGAAACCCATTTAAAGGCGACAATATTTATTATGGAGAGGAATCAACGAATTGGAATAATAATGTTGAAGATTTGAGTATGTTTTATGGCAAAGAAGTGAGTGTTAGTGTTCAAAACAAAATACCACAAGCCAAAAATGGTTCAACATCTGATAATGTTGTGTCTTTTTACATTCCAGAAATTATTGCAGCAAACCTGTATAATTTAAAAGACGGGCACATACAACCAGGATCTTATATAACATGGAATTCAGATGCCGAAAATGCCAACGGTATTATTTTAGCCGTAGAATATAAACCTACTAGCCAATTTTCTGAAGAAATGGTCAATAATTATAATGAAAGATTGATAAAAGGTCTAACAATTGAAGATAATGGTACATATACCATATCTGAGGCAGATTTAGCCGAATTTCCTGATAAAGCGAATTTAACATTCTATATTGGAAGAACTGGTTATATCATTGAGACAGGTGCCGAAGGCGAAAATGATGTTTACATAGGTGCTATTACATCAATGAGAGCGGATATGAAAATAGATAAAGAATAAATTCATTTATATCATAGATTGAAAAGATCGTTTTACAAAAAACGATCTTTTTTCTTAAATAATGTCCCAAAATCAATAGTAATCTAATGAAGTCATTTTTTATCTTAATTGCTTTTGGATTTATTAATTTTATATCTTGGAATTTCTATGGTTCATTTTTTATAATAAACATTGTTCTTCTTTTCTTCTTTTTAGAGGTACAAGACGAAAAAAAAGTATATTTAAAGGTACTTTTGTCTTTTGTCTTTCTTCTCGTATTTAACCTCACAAGTATATTCTGGTTGTTTACAGTTGATGGTTATAATGCTTTTCTCATACTTATAGCTAATGCCATTTTATATTTACCAATATTTGTAGCTTACTATTTTTTCAATAACAAATATAAACGGTTATTGTTTGTTGCTTTTTATGTTGGCTTTGAAGTGATATATTCAATATGGGATTTAGCTTTTCCCTGGCTTAGTCTAGGGCATGTAATGGGTAATCAATGGTATCTTGTTGAATGGTATTCTGTGTTTGGTTCTTATGGTGGTAGTTTGTGGTTGCTATGCATTGGTTGGTGCCTCTACGAGATTATTGTTCAAAACAGGAGAGTCTTTTATATTTCATTCTCAATAGGTCTTATGTTTCCAGTGTTGTCATTGATTCAATATGCAAATATTTCATACGATAACTTAAACACAGAAAAAATTGATGTGCTTGCTTATAATCCTGTTAAAAAAAGTACAAAATATAATACAACTAAAAGCATGTATCGTACTTTAAATAATATTCAGAATATTGATTTTATTGTGACTCCTGAATTGTTTTATACAGGCTTATATCCATCTGAACTTAAACAAGGTATCTATACTGAGTTTTTTGATTTTTACCATAAAAAGAATCCCAATACTAATTTCATAATTGGGACAGAGCTGATTAACAATCATACAATAAGGTTTAACGGTGTTGCCACTCTATCGCAAAAGGAGACTCTATTTAGAACAAAAAAAAAATATGTGCCTATACGAGAGTTTACCCCATCTTTTTTTAGTGCTTGGTACCCTAGTTATTATGTAAAAAATAAGAACGATGATGAAAATAAAATAACTAATTCACTAAATATTTTTCCATTAGTTTGCTATGAGTCTATTTTTTCTTCGTTTGTAGCGAGCAAAAGTTTAAATGCTAAAGCTTTATTTTTGCTAACAAGTGAACATTTTATGAATGGTTCGGATTTTGGTAAAAAACAGTATCTTAATATCGTTAGAATTAGGGCAATAGAAAATAACAAATCTATTTTAAAAGTTGCGGATGATGGTATTTCATGCATATTTTTACCAAATGGAAAAATAGAATCATACCTTTCCGAGGAAATAGAACAAGTACAAATTAAACTATTTCCAAAGCAAAGTATATACTCTAAAATTATTAGCATTTTATGAAAAATCTAATTTTATCATTATTACTTATTGCCATAAGCTTTCCTGCATATGCTCAAGCCAACGACACCGAAGCCGCATTGTACAACGTAGGGTTCGGCGCAATATTAAGTACAATAGGCGCAATTATCAATAAATCACCAGATCAACCATTAGGGAAAACCATTAAAAAATCTTTATGGCAAGGTGCCTTAGGTGGATATGTTACTTTCGAGAGTAAACGTATTTTAAGAGAAGCAAGTAGACAACAACAATGGGAATATTTTTGGGCAGCAAAATTAGTGAATGCAGCAGGTACATCTATTAAAGAAAACGCAGCACTTAATAATAATTTTTATGACAAATGGCATTTGAATATTGGATTTAGTAGAATAGAATTTAATACTAAAGATAAGTTTTCTGTTAATTATAAATTTATGCCTGTGGCTTTAGTTTACGCTGTTGGTATTGCAACACAAACAAAGTTTGAGTTAGAGAAAACATTAAAAACAGGAGAATTTATATTTTCTAGTAATACAGATAGATTCGTAACAACTAATTCACGAGGTATTGCTTTTCCTGGACATATTGTGCTTTATTCGCCTGATAAAAATGATGTTGGATTAATAAAACATGAAATAATACATATTTATCAATCTCATGACTTTTCAATATTTAATGCTTATTTAAATAAACCAATTAGTAAATGGTCATCTAAAAACAAGATTATTAATTGGTTGGATAAACATTTATATGTCGAATTTCATCGAATAATACAAAGATCTGCTTATTGGATTGAATATGAGCCAACAACTTCGAATTCTTATTATGACAATTTTTTCGAGCACGAAGCAGGTTATTTTAGTTACACTTTACATTAGTTTTAAATATAACCATATTTTTGCCGAAACCTAAAAGAGATTCCTTCCCGATAGTTATCGGGATCGCAGGAACTGATATGTCCCTAAAAAAAGCCACCATACTAATCATCCTAATTCTTCTGATAGACCAAATCAGTAAAGTTTATATCAAAACCCATTTTCAACTGGGCGAAAGTGTTACCGTATTTTCATGGTTTCATATTGCGTTTATTGAGAACGACGGCATGGCTTGGGGCACAAAACTTAGCGATTTTACAACGTTGATTTCCGACCGTTCTGCGAAACTTATTCTAACTCTATTCAGAATTATTGCAGTTACTGGGATCGCATTCTGGCTTTTAGATGTGACAAAAAAGAAGAAATCGAAAACCCTCATTTTTGCCATTTCCATAATTTTCGCTGGTGCCTTAGGTAATATTATAGATTCAGTATTTTATGGGGTATTATTTAGTGATAGCATTATGCAAGTCGCTACATTTTTACCTGAAGATGGTGGCTATGAAAGCGTATTTCATGGCAATGTTGTGGATATGTTGCACTTTCCCATTTGGCAAGGTGCACTACCAGAATGGTTACCGTTTTTTGGTGGCAAGTATTTTTCTTTTTTTGATCCTGTTTTTAATGTGGCTGATATGGCTATAAGTACAGGTATCGGCATCTTGATTGTATTTAATAAAAAGGCTTTTCAAGAATCCTCTAAAACTCAAATACTTGATTAGGTGTCACACCATAATCCAACTTAATATCATTTTCTGAAGCTTCAAAAACCAAATCCTCAGGTTCAAAAAACGATAAGCCTATTTTTAAGGTTTCAGGTTTACAATTGGCTAAAAAGCGATCGTAAAAACCTTTGCCGTAGCCTACTCTATGACCTATTTTATCGAAAGCTAAAAGGGGAATAAAAACCACTTCTAATTGCGATGGATTAATTTCTATACCCTCAACAGGTTCGGGAATGTTATATCTATTTTTTTTGATGACCGTACTATCTGTTAACAGAAAATGTGTCATACTATAATCTTCAAAATTACTTTTGGAAATAACGATGTGTTTGTCTTTTCCTGCTAAAATATTGAGGATAAAATCCGTGTTGATTTCCTTTTGTTCTTCAATCGTTAAAAAAATATGATAAAAGGAATGGTTCCAAATGTCCAAGCTTAACAATTGATTCGCAATTTCGATACTGTAATCGTCAACTTCATTTGCTGACAATTGTTGCCGCAATGATTTGTATTTTGCGCGTAATGCTTTCTTTGTCACGAGGTCACTTTTGTTGATATATGAAAAATCGCATCACCTTGATAGATGATTGGCGATTCATTAATATTAAAGACATAACCATCATTGGGTGCTTTTACAAAGTGGTTGAAGCTACCATAAGGATCGGTAATGTTTCCAATATCATCGCCTTTTTTGACTTCAGCATTGATACTCACCGTTGCTTTAAACATTCCTGAAAATTTGGCTCTAATCCATTTGCTATCTTCAATGTAAATACAGGGGTTTTTGGGCTCTGAGACCTTAAATTTTCGGTTTAACATACCCAAGTGATGCAAAACGCGTTTGGTACCATTTACAGCAGTATTGGTAATGGTATTATCGATATGAAACGATTTTCCACCTTCAAACAATAGAATAGGGATACTCAATTTATGGCAGGTATTTCTAAACGATTTTTTAAGATTTTTAGAGTAATAAATAAAAGGGGCACCAAAGATTTTGGCCAATTCGTCCAAGGTTTTCTCCTTTTTAATGATTCTAATTTGGGACGCATTAAATCGATCCGCTCCACCAGTATGAAAATCCAACACCAAATCGGCATGTGGTAATATTTCCGTAACCAATTTAAAAGCCACTCTACTTGCCAAAGAACCACCTCTTATTCCAGGAAATACACGATTGAGATCACGACCATCGGGAAACTCACGATCCAGATGAATAAACCCAAACACATTGATAACAGGAATACAGATGATAGTACCCTTTTTAGGCTTGTTAATCCCTTTGGATATAATCTGACGAACAATTTCCACACCATTAACCTCATCGCCATGAATACCAGCCGTAATTAAAACTGTTGGACCCGGTTTTTTAGAACGTTCTATAATCACCGGAACATCTATCGTATTCTGTGTATGCAATTTTGCCACATTAAAACTGACTTGGGCACTTTCTCCCAATGCCACTTCTTTTCCCAATATATGAAGGAGGTCTTTTTCTTTCATTTCGTTCGCTTCGTTTATTATCCAACCGCTTGTACGGACAAATTGTGTCTCGTCCGTACACGCGAAATTAATTTTTGCTACGTTCTATAAAAGTAATGATTGCCCTTGCAATATTCTTTTGCGTGGCATTTTCAATACCTTCTAGGCCAGGTGTAGAATTTACTTCCAACAATAATGGGCCTCGTGAAGACTGCAGCATATCGACACCACAAACTGGCAATTTCAATACTTTTGCGGCTTTCATTGCCAACTTAAGTTCGTCGTGATTTAATTTAATAATATTAGCCGAACCACCACGATGTAAGTTAGATCTAAACTCGCCTTCCTTACCTTGGCGTTTCATGGCACCAACAACTTGTCCATCTACCACTAAAGCTCTCAAATCCGCGCCTTTGGCTTCTTTTATAAATTCTTGTACAATGACTCTAGCTTGCAAACCATTAAACGCTTCCAAAACAGATTCCGCTGCATTTTTTGTTTCTGCCAAAACCACACCAAGGCCTTGTGTGCCTTCTAATAACTTTATAATTACAGGTGTGCCACCAACATACTCAATCACTTCTTCTACGTCTCTGGAATAATTGGTAAATACGGTTTTTGGCATGCCAATTCCGGCTTTGCTTAAGCGTTGTAAGCTTCTCAACTTATCGCGAGATCGGGTTATGGCATCTGATGGTGCAATAGTAAACACGCCCATTTCTTCAAACTGTCGTACCACAGCACAACCATAAAAAGTGATGGATGCTCCGATCCTAGGAATAACGGCATCAACGTAATCGAGATAACGATCTTTATAATATATGGTTGGTTTTTCCTTTTCAATGATAATATCGCATTTTAAAGGATCAATGATTTCAACGGAATGCCCTCTGTTTTCACCTTCTTCAACAAGTCGTCTTGTAGAATAGAGTTCAGGGTTTCGTGAAAGGATGACTATGTTCATTTAGTTATAGTTTGTTTAAAGGATTGATTTTCTAAATCGACATCGACCAAAAATTTCAATTTTAAAAATTGGCGACCGATCAATACTGGGAACTTCATGTCGTCCCTAGTGCTTAAAGTTAAGTTAATCTTATACGTTTTTCCAAAGAATACAACGGTTGTTTTAATTTTATAACGGTTTTCCTTATGCCCATTACTGCTTTTTACATCTGTATGGGTATAAGTGTCAAAAACCACTTCGTCACTTTTAAAATTAGGATGCCCTTTGCTCTCAAAAACACAATAGAGCTTACCGTCTTCAACTCTAATATTTGAACAATGTATAGCTGAAGTATAAGCACCTGTATCGATTTTAACGTCGATATTGTTAAGTTGTAAATCGGGAAAATTGACTTTATCAACACGTCCCAAGATTTTTTTTGTCATAAATTGAATATATAAAAAAGAGGCGCAAGGTAACGATAACTTTAAGTACTTGTAACTCTAAACTTATAACTTTTATTTACCTTTGATTATATGCCAGAATCGACCTTAGAAATTCAAATAAAAACCTTGCCACACCAACCAGGTGTTTATCAATATTTTGATGCAGATGAGCGTTTAATCTATGTTGGCAAAGCTAAAGATATAAAAAAACGGGTTAGCAGTTATTTCACCAAGCATCACGATTATGGTAAAACACGCGTTTTGGTAAAAAATATTGCATCGGTAAAACATATTGTCGTCGAAACCGAAAATGATGCTTTATTACTTGAGAATAATCTCATTAAAAAATACAAGCCCAAATACAATGTTCTATTAAAAGATGATAAATCCTATCCTTGGATTTGTATTAAAAAGGAACGTTTTCCAAGAGTATTCCCAACACGACGTGTTATTAAAGATGGCTCAGAGTATTTTGGGCCATACACTAGTATGAAAACCGTAAAAACACTTTTAGGTTTAATAAAAGGCTTATATCAACTACGGACTTGTAATTACGATCTGTCTGAAGCTAAAATTGAAGCGGGAAAATATAAAGTCTGTCTGGAATATCACTTAGGAAATTGCAAAGGCCCTTGTGAAGGTTATGAAACCGAAGAAGAATATCACAGTAACATTACTGCCATTAGGGAAATCCTAAAAGGTAATTTTAAGGATTCCTTACAGCAATTCAAAATTCAAATGAGGCATCACGCAGAAGCGATGCAATTTGAAGATGCCCAAAAAATAAAGGAAAAACTTGAAGTTTTAGAGAATTACCAAGCCAAGTCCACCATTGTGAATCCTAAAATAAGCAATGTCGATGTGTTTTCTATTGTGAGTGATGAAACCTATGCGTATATCAATTTTCTACAGTTAAGTTATGGTTCGATAATTAGGTCTCACACCCTAGAATTAAAAAAGAAATTACAAGAAACAGATACCGAATTATTAGAATTGGCCATTACGGAAATCAGGCAACGCTTTAATTCAACTTCAAAAGAAATCTATGTACCGTTCAAAGTAAATTTGGGAGATGATATAAAAGTAACCATCCCGAAACTAGGTGATAAAAAAAGTATCCTAGATTTATCCACCAGAAATGCCAAGTATTTTAGAATGGATAAACTGAAACAGATAAAAATTGTAGATCCAGATCGCCATGCCAATAGAATTATGGCACAGATGAAAGCCGATCTGCGTTTGTCTGAAGAACCAAGGCATATCGAATGTTTCGATAATTCCAATATTCAAGGGACAAATCCTGTGGCTGCTTGTGTGGTGTTTAAAAATGGAAAGCCAAGCAAAAAAGATTACCGTCATTTTAATATTAAAACCGTTGAAGGCGCAGACGATTTCGCGTCTATGGAAGAGGTGGTTTACAGACGTTACAAACGCTTAAAGGAAGAAGACGAACCTTTACCACAACTTATCATCATCGATGGAGGAAAAGGGCAACTATCTTCAGCACTAAAAAGTTTGGATATCTTAGGATTACGAGGAAAAATTGCAATCATCGGAATTGCGAAGCGTTTAGAAGAATTATTTTATCCAGATGATCCAATTCCTTTATATTTAGATAAAAAAAGCGAAACCCTTAAAATTATCCAGCAATTACGAAACGAAGCCCATCGCTTTGGTATTGAACATCATAGAAACAAACGAAGCAAAAGTGCGTTGACTACTGAGCTGGAAAACATTCCTGGTGTTGGAGAACAAACCATAGTAGATTTAATGAAACAATTTAAAACCGTAAAACGTATTGCCAATGCCAAGTTAGATGAACTTGAGGCCGTTATTGGTGTTTCTAGGGCAAACAAAGTATATAACTATTATCATAAAGAATAAATTACACTTTACTGTCAGGTTTATGGTGGCTGAACGAAGTCGAAGTAAAAAGCTGACAGGAATTGTATAGAGCATGAAAACAAAACAGATCATATTAATATTATTCCTCATTAGCCTTTTACCATTAAAGGCTCAGGACTCCACAGCGCACAAGCCACCAAAAGTAGGTTTAGTGCTGAGCGGTGGAGGTGCTAAAGGTTTTGCTCATATTGGCGTCTTAAAGGTCATTGATAGCTTGGGTATAAAAATAGATTATGTGGCTGGCACAAGTATGGGAGCGATTATTGGGTCGTTGTATGCCTCAGGATATTCCGGCAAACAATTAGAAACCATGTTTGAAAATCAAGATTTTGATGCTTTAATAAATGATAATTTCCCCAGACAATCCAAATCATTTTACGAGCGTGAAAATTCCGAAAAGTACGCCGTAGTTTTACCTTTCGATAGATTTAAAATCAGTTTACCTTCGGCTTTGTCTCGTGGTCAAAACGTCTATAATTTGTTATACCAACTTATGGTTCCCGTTAATGATATCAGAGATTTTAGCGAACTTCCTATTCCGTTTTTTTGTATCGCTACCAATATAGAAACTGGCGAATCCCTGCTTATTGAAGAGGGTAAATTAGCCGAAGCGGTTACGGCTAGCGGTGCGTTACCGTCATTGTTTCAACCTGTAGTTATTGACGATAATATTTTTATTGATGGCGGAGTGACCAACAACTTTCCTGTTGAAGAATTACGTGCCAAAGGCATGGATATTATTATCGGTGTCGATGTCCAAGATGCGCTAAGAGACCGTAAATCCTTGAAATCTGCACCAGACATTCTGTTACAGATTAATAATTTTCGGACTATAAATGCCATGAAAAGTAAAGCCGAATTAACCGATATTTATATAAAACCAGATATTACCAATTTTTCTGTAATCTCATTTGATGAAGGTGAGAATATCATAGCCAATGGCGAAGCAGCAGCCAGAACTCAACTGAATAAATTGAAAGCTGTAAAACAGCAGCAACCAAATTATGTTGAGCGACCGCAGGTTAAAGTTATAGATAGTCTTAAAATTAACCAAGTAAATATAGAAGGAAATGAGCGTTACACCAGATCCTATCTTATTGGAAAGCTCAAGTTAAAAGGGGAGGATAAAATAAGCTATTCAGATTTCAGACAAGGGATAAACAACCTTATTGCAACCAATAATTTTGACACCTTTAGATACCAATTGGAAGCCACGGAAATTGAAGGCGAATATAATTTATTGGGTCGTATAATTGAATCAGAAACCAGTACGTTTTTAAGACTTGGTCTTCATTACGATGGCCTCTATAAAAGTGCCATACTGGCTAATCTTACCAAAAAGAAACTCTTATTCAGTAACGATATTGCTTCGTTAGATGTTATTCTGGGTGATAATACCAGATATAATTTCGATTATTTTATTGATAAAGGATTTTATATTAGTATTGGTGTAAAATCGCGCTATAACCATTTTAATAAAAACGTAAGTGCTTTGTTAGCCGTAGATGAAGATTCGCCTTTGTTAGCAGGTTTAAATAAAATTGATGCTAATATTTCAGATTTCACAAATCAAGTGTATTTACAGACTATTTTTAGAAAGGATTTTGCCTTGCGAATTGGTGCTGAACATAAACATCTTAAAATAACTTCAGAAACTATTACTGACAATGACCAAGAAGATGATATCATTCTTGAAAATACAGTTTACCTGAGTCTGTTTGGTAATTTAAAATTCGATGATTACGACAATTCCTATTTTCCCAAAAACGGATTTTACTTTAATGGCGATTTTCATTTGTATCTGAACGCTTCAGGTTTCAACGAAGATTTCAAAGAATTTTCAATAGCCAAAGCAGATCTTGGCTACGCCTTTAGTTTTAGTGATAAATTAGCTTTAAAAATAGAAGCTAATGGTGGCTTTAAAATAGGAGATAAATCTACAAATGCATTAGGGTTTGCCATAGGAGGCTATGGCGCTAATTTTATTAATAGTTTCTATTCGTTTTACGGTTATGACTATTTAGCCTTAACGGGAGATAGTTTTGTGAAAGCAACCTTTACATTAGACTATGAGATTTTTAAAAAACATCACATTTTATTAGCGGCAAACATTGCTAATATAGACGATGGGCTTTTTGAAACCGGTCAATTTTTCTCATCACCAAACTACAGTGGTTATGCTGTTGGCTATTCGTTAGAAACCTTTTTAGGGCCTTTAGAAGGAAAATACACCTATTCACCAGAGACTGGTAATAGTTATTGGTTTTTTAATCTTGGGTTTTGGTTTTGATCGCGCTTTTTTTTTGTGTGGTCATTTTGAACTCGCTAGTGCTGAACTCGTTTCAGTGTTACAGTATTTTTCAACGGTTTCTCTACTTTTTAAAAAATATCCCTTTGCCTTTAAAAATATAATTATTCACCAAATTGTCCAAAAAAACGGAAAGCATTAAATCTCTACTGTTAACCGTGTTGGTAATACCATCATCTAAAGGTCCACAACCTCTTAGATAATCCGTGTAATCCATATAAGTGTTTTCAATAATTTTAATATTTGAAAATAATTTTCTGTTTAGATTTTGTGACTTCAGTTTTAAATTCGTGAGATTTAAATCAGAAAAGAGGAAAGATTCATGTTTTTCAAAAGTGTATTTTACTAACTCCAGTTTAGGTTTGAACGCCATATTCGATTCTAATTTTGTTTTAGATAAAGAATAATTCATTTCGTCTAAATTTTGAGAATAAGTAAACGGAATTGAAGTCATAACGCAAATAAAACATATGATTAATTTCATACCTAATCTTTTTTAAAATGAATTTGATTTACTTTCGAATAATCTGAGACACCTTTTATTGACTGCGTATCCATAGATAACACTATTGTTTTTATACCTAATTTTTTAAGCGTTATAAGCGCAAGGTATAATATATTTATCAAACGCTCCTTATTCGTTTTTACGCTATCATTACCAAATCTTTTTAACCTTTATTCTTAATGAACTCATAATGAGACGCATTGCACTTTAACATTAATTGCTACAAATAAGAGCAACATAAACTACATATAGTAGCTAATTTTACAATCTGCATTTAGAAGTAATTTCAAGTATACAAAGAAGAGATTTTTTCAATCTGTTTACATCTGTTTTCAGTTAGTTAGAATTTAGTCTATGTTCCCTGCCTCGCCGTCAGGCAGGTTGGTTCTAAAAGCGAAGCGGTCTTTTATCATTTATCGAACAACAATATTTCTATTATGTATTTGAATTGTCACACGTATTATAGTCTTCGCTATGGCACCATAAAACCAGAGCAACTGCTTGCCATTGCTTCAGAAAATGGTGTGCGCACTCTAGCGCTTACAGATATAAATACGACGTCTGCGTGTTTAGATATCGTTCGACTTTCAGAAAAATATAAAGTAAAACCAGTGCTTGGTGTCGATTTTAGAAATAGCGCACAACAACAGTTTATTCTTATTGCGAAAAACAACAATGGCTTTAAAAATATCAATGATTACCTGTCTCAATTCCTCCATAATCATGAGTTGAAAATCCCTGAACGACCAGAAAAAACATTAGCGGATTGCTTCGTGATTTATCCGTATCAAAAGGGAAAGCACTATGAATTAAAGCCCAATGAATTTTTAGGCATTGCACCCAAAGACCTCAACCATTTAAAATTTTCGAAATGGAATATGTTGCGAGAGAAATTAGTGGTGCTAAAAACGGTATCATTTCAAAACAAAAAAGGCTTTAATACACATCGTTTACTCAGAGCCATTGATAATAACACCCTATTAAGCAAGCTTCCAAAATCTGAAGAAGGTAATGCAGACCACATCATGTTGCCCTATAATGACTTGTGTGAAACGTATTCGGAATTCCCTAAACTCATCAATAATACTGAGCGACTATTAAACAATTGCTCCATAGATTTCGATTTTGAAACTGATGACTCTAAAAATCAAAAGTGTTTAACTGAAAATGAAATTTCAGATTGCGAATTATTGGAAAAACTTACTTACGATGGTATTCCCTATCGCTACGGAAATAATGTTGAGCAAAAGGTTTATGACCGTATTAAAAAAGAGCTTGACCTTATTAAACAAAAAGGCTTTGTCTCTTATTTTCTTATTAATTGGAAAATATTGGAATACGCACGCAGCAAAGATTATTACTACGTTGGTCGTGGAAGTGGTGCCAATAGCATTATCGCGTATTTATTGCGAATCACAGATGTAGATCCTATTGAACTCGATTTGTATTTTGAACGTTTCATCAACCTATTCCGGCAAAATCCACCAGATTTTGATATCGATTTTTCATGGAAAGACAGAGATGATATTACACGATTTATCTTCGATAATTTTGAGAATACTGCACTTATCACGGTTTATAACACCTTTAAATTTAAAGCTTCAGTGCGCGAATTAGGGAAAGTATTCGGCTTACCAAAATCTGAAATGGATTTGCTTACCAGAGGAAAATATACTATCAATCAACTCGATGAATTATCGCAACTCGTTATTAAATACGCCAAATACATCCAAGGATTTCCTAATTATTTAGGCATTCATGCAGGAGGTATTTTAATTTCAGAACAACCTATTCATTATTACTGTGCCACATTTATGCCACCAAAAGGTTTTGCCACCACACAGTTTGATATGGTCGCTGCAGAAGATATTGGGTTGTATAAATTCGATATTCTCAGTCAACGTGGTTTGGGTAAAATTAAGGAAGCGGTTGAAATTATTGATGAGAACTATAAAGAACAACCACCAATTGACATTCATGATATTAAAGGATTTAAGCAAGACGAGCGCATAAAAGATTTACTGAGAAATGCCAAAGCCATTGGCTGCTTTTATGTAGAATCACCAGCCATGCGAATGTTGTTAAGAAAACTTCAGGTCGATGATTATTTGGGTTTAGTGGCAGCAAGTTCCATTATTAGACCTGGTGTTGCCAATAGTGGTATGATGCGCCAATATATTTTGCGTCATCGTCATCCTGAAAAACGAAAAGAAGCACACCCTGTTTTGCAAAGTATTATGCCTGAAACCTACGGCGTTATGGTGTATCAAGAAGATGTGATTAAGGTCGCACATATTTTTGGAGGTTTGGATTTGGGCGAATCCGATATGTTACGTCGTGGTATGTCTGGTAAATTTCGATCCCGCGATGAATTCAACAAAGTGAAACAAAAGTTTTTTGACAACTGTGAAAAACGTGGCGAATCTTATGATGTTGTTACAGATATTTGGCGACAAATAGAAAGTTTCGCAGGTTATGCTTTTGCTAAAGGGCATTCCGCTTCGTATGCTGTAGAAAGCTATCAAAGTTTATTTTTAAAAGCCTATTATCCTTTGGAATATATGACAGCTACCATTAATAATTTTGGTGGTTTTTACAGCACCGAACTTTATGTGCACGAAGCCAGAATGCACCATGGAAAAATTGAAGCACCATGCATCAATCAATCAGCTGTCGAAGCTATTATTAAAGGCAAAACCATCTATTTGGGCTTTATGTTTTTGCAATCCTTAGAGTCTAAAACGATCAATCGTATTCTGAATGAACGTATCAAAAACGGCATATTTCAATCACTTGATGATTTTATAGAACGTGTCCCCATTTCCATTGAACAGCTATCCATTTTAATTAAGATAAATGCCTTTCGGTTTACAGGAATTAACAAACGCGAATTGCTGTGGGAAGCCCATTTAAAAATCAGCAAAACCATAATTCAAGACCATGTTGTTAATCTATTTAGAACTGAAAAAATCAATTATAATACACCTGAATTACCAAGTACAGCTTTAGAAACTGCTTTTGATGACATAGAATTATTGGGTTTCCCCTTATGTAATCCATTTTTACTATTAACCACAAAATCAACAGGAAATTTGCGCGCCAGACATCTTGAAAAATTAGAAGGCAGGCTCATTATTATTGAAGGGTATTTAATCACTACAAAAAACACCAAAACAGCAAACGGAAAAGTCATGCATTTTGGCACTTTTTTAGATCGTGATGGTGATTTTATAGACACGGTTCACTTCCCTCCCATTGCAGCCAAATATCCATTTAGAGGCAAAGGCATTTATAAAATAGTCGGTAAGGTTATGGTGGAATTTAATTGTGTGAATATTGAAGTTTCAGAATTAGAACGTTTAGCAATAATTGAAGATCCAAGGTATTCGGTGAAATCGCTAAATCCAACATTTCAGAATAAGAAAAGCTTTGAGGATCTTAAATTGGCACAAGGGTAAAAACTAAAAACTAATCGTCACTTCGAGTGATTTGCGAAGTATGAGCAAATTGTATCGAGAAGCTTTTACCAATAAAAAGGTTCTCGATACAACAATTTTTTCCGCTTTAGCTATTAAAATTGCCACTCGAACTGACGTTAATGATACAATGAACAACAACAGATCAATAGTACACATGGATTTAGACACCTTTTTTGTGTCTTGCGAACGCCTGCTCGATAGTCGTCTCATTGGCAAACCCGTACTCATTGGTGGCACCAGCGATAGAGGTGTTGTGGCTTCCTGCAGTTACGAAGCCCGCACATTTGGCGTCCATTCTGCCATGCCAATGCGTATGGCCAAACAGCTGTGCCCTGAAGCTATCGTATTAAGAGGAAACTCTGGCATTTATACCAAATTCTCCAACGATGTCACTGATGTTATCAAAGAAAGTGTGCCGCTTTATGAAAAAACATCCATTGACGAGTTTTACATGGATCTCACGGGAATGGATAAATTCTTTGGTTGCTACAAGTTGGCTTCAGAATTACGCCAGAAAATCATTAAAGAAACTGGTTTACCCATTTCCTTTGGCTTATCGCTCAATAAAACAGTTTCAAAAATAGCCACTGGCGAAGCAAAGCCCAATAATGAAATCCGGATTATTTCTGGTAACGAAAAACCGTTTTTAGCGCCACTTTCGGTTAAAAAAATTCCAATGGTTGGGAACGTCACTTACAAATCGCTTTGTGATTTAGGCGTTAAACGTATAAAAACGGTACAAGAAATGCCCATGGAACTGATGCATAAAGTTTTGGGCAAAAATGGATTGGTGATTTGGAAAAAAGCCAATGGTATAGACAACTCGCCTGTGGTACAGTATCACGAACGAAAATCCATTTCTACCGAACGTACTTTTGGACAGGATACTACAGATGTAAATAAACTAAAAGGTTTGGTCATTGCCATGGCAGAAAATTTAGCCTACCAATTGCGTCGTGGCCATAAGTTAACCGCTTGCGTGACGTTTAAAATTCGGTATTCCGACTTTCAGACCTATACGCAACAGCAACGGATTCCTTATAGTGCCATGGATCATACCATTATTCCTGTGGTATTGGATTTATTTAAAAAACTGTATCATCGCAGGCTTTTAGTGCGATTAATCGGAGTTCGGTTTAGTCATTTGGTAGAAGGCGGCCATCAAGTCAATTTGTTTGAGGACAACGAAATGCACCTCAACCTCTGTAATGCCATGGATAAAATGCGTGAACGTTATGGTGATAGAGCCGTAATGAGTGCTGCGGGTATGGAAGCCAAAACCATTAGTCGCTGGAATCCTTTTAATGGTGAGCCGCCTCCTTTATTGGCAAATCGGCATCAGTAAGTCTACCGTTTTAATGTGAAATGGGAAGTAAATACTCTTGGAGAGCCGTCCTCTCCAAAATATTCAACCCTGAACCAATAATCACTAGTAGGCATAAGTACACCATTGTAAGTCCCATCCCAACCATAACGACTCGGCTCGATAACGACAAGCAATTTCCCGTATCTATCAAAAATATCAATTCTTGCAGAAGGCTGATCATTCAAGCACTCAATATTCCAAACTTTATTCAAAGTATCACCATTTGGCGTGAAGAATTTGGGATATTCCAGAATTCGAAATATCTCGCTAGCAACATTGCCACAACCAGAAATTTCCCGGACCCTAATTACATGCTCCTCACAACCAGATACTTGATTAAACATATTGTTACTTACCCAAGGCCCATCATCAAGCTGAAATTCATTGGCACCTGTGCTTCCAGTAACGGTCGCAATTACAGTTTGATTATCGCTAAAAGGTTCCGAAATCATTTCGACCTCTAAAAAAAGTTCAGCGTTAGGAATAACTTCAATCGTCCAAGTGGTCTCACCTGCACATTGGTTAGCATTAGGTGTAAACGTATAAGTAGTGGTTTCAGAATTATCCAACATAGGAGACCAAGCACCTGATATACTATTGTTTGACACGGTCGGCAGATCATTTAAAAAAGCACCATCACAAATAAAATCAACGATATCAAAAGTAGGGATTATAGGATCTGTCACCACAACTTCCAAGGTCGTAGGCGCAACACAACCTTGCCCTAAACTCGGTGTAAAAGTATATACCGTAGTTTCCATATTATTAATCTCGGGAGACCACGAACCAGTGAAGTTATTATTAGAGGTTGTGGGCAGTTCATCCAAAAACTGACCTGGGCAAATTGGATTTATAGTGTCAAAAGTTGGGATAGCATTCGGAATCACCTCAACGGTCAATGTTACCTCATTAGCGCATTGCCCATCAGAAGGTGTAAAAGTGTAGACCGTTGTTTCAGTATTGTTTAAAGCTGGAGACCAAGTCCCAGTAACCCCATTGGTAGAAGTTGTTGGAAGGTTGGGTAAATTATTACCCACGCATATAGCCTCTACGGCATTAAATATTGGATCTTCAACATCGAGAACGGATAGCGTAAATTCTTCGGTTGTAATATTTCCACAGACATCAGCAATAACAATCGTGTATGTCGTTGTTGTTGTCGGCGAAAATGTTGGATTGGCAACACCCGGATTACTGATTCCATTTGTAGGCGACCATGAATAGGTCTGTCCACTAGGGATGGTGGCATCAATAATTTTAGAAGAACCTTCGCAAATAAAATCGTCCTGTAATTGAAGATTATCTACAAAAGAGACGCTGTTGAAGCAGACTTCATGTATATTGCTCATTCCACCTGTAGAACCAACAAATCCGAAAAACACGGCATCATCACCTGAAAATATCAATTCTTTAACATCATAATTTAAGGCGAGTCTGAGTTCGCAGTCAAAATAAACTCTAAGAACGCTCGATGCGGCACTCCATTCAATTTTTATATCATGTGTATTTCCATCTTCAATATTTTGACTGGTTGCACTTGCCTGGATTGGACCACCTAAATTGGATGAACTGTTGTGACCTGGATTTCCGTCGCGCATTATGGCAATATGATCGAAAATTGGGTCACCCAGAGAACCCACTTCTGAACTGTTATTTTGATAGGTGTCAAATTCGATTACCAACGAGGGAGAAATCCCTTGGTAACCTAGGCCACCACCAGAATTCCCTAATTGGGGTGACGGATTTCCTTTAAACACTAATGCCATACCGTCTGCACCATTAATGTCCTTAGAACCAAAATTGTTTTGATATATAATTGTAAAGTCGTCATCAAAATCGATGGGATTCGCGTACCAAACCCCTCCAGACTGGGCTTCCAAGTCTTGAGTAATGGTAAAGCAATTATTGCCTTGGTCAATGGCATCTCCAATTAATGAAGCGTTCAATTGCGCTATACAGACAGTAACATTAGAAAAGAATAATATTAGAACAAGGTAAAATCTTAATTGCAATTTTTTTATTATTAGGAAAAGTAAGGTATTAAAACAAATAAGAAGCTACAAAAAAAAAGAGGTTAATTGGCTGCAATTTAACGTTGATCAAAATTGTATTTTGTTTTGAGTATTAATGAGCTTCAACATATTCTAAAATATCACTAGGTTGGCAATCTAAAGCCTTACAGATGGCTTCTAAGGTTGAAAACCGAATCGCTTTTGCTTTTCCTGTTTTTAAAATGGAAAGATTTGCCGTGGTGATACCAACTAGTTCTGCGAGCTCGTTACTCTTCATGCCGCGTTTGACTAACATTATGTCTAGGTTAACAATTATGGGCATACTATATCGTTAATTCGTTTTCTTCCTTAGTATGCTTTGCTACTTTAAACACTTCACTCAATACCATAAAAAACAAGCCAAGACAGATTAACATTAAATAAGGACTCCATCCTATATGGATTTTAAATTCTGTGGTAAGAAATAATTGCGCTAAAAAATATAAAACTGAAAAAGAAATTCCTATTCCTATAAGCAGATAACCAATTTTATAATAATTGTCAATAACATAAGTATGAAAAGGTTGTACCTTCTGAAAATAACTTATAGTTTTTCTGAACAGATAAACACAATAAATTGAGACAAAACACACAACAATATACAGTAATCCTAATATCTGAACGGTAGCTGTAGAAGTTTGAATTAGAATGTCCTCTGTTTCAAAAACCATTTTCAAAACCTCTGGCTCAATAAACATATAAACAGTAAAAAATAAAAGCAATAGAATAGCAGGAATACAGGTTACAATCCAGACAAAATCTATCAAGCTTTTTAGAATAGTTAACTTTCTCATTTTTGATAAATTATCGTTTAACAATAATAAATATACTAAAATTATTGATAAACAATAATTATTTATTGAAAATAGTTAAATCTATCAACTAGACCTGCTAGGTTTTTGAAACCTGCGAGGTCTAAAAATAACCCTTATTCTCTTTCGGCGAATCGGAATCAATAGCAATAAATATTATCTTCGTCGTAATGATAGAAAAAGAATTTACAATTAGAGAGCCTGATATTTCAATATGGCAAAGTGTTTTAATTGCATTTATCCTAACTATTTATTCATCAATTTGTTATTATTTCATCACAACAGATAATAACACTAACATAGTTTTTTTAATAGCTCTTGGTTTTGTTGTTATTAATTATATGGTACTTCCTAATTTGACAACAAAATCTATACATCTTAATTTTACCTATAAAAAAATAAAATATGAAACTTCTTTAGGTCGTTTTAGCATTAGTAAAAAATGGAAAGATTTAAAGAATTTAAAATATATCTCAGTATTCAAAACAGAGAACGGTTATGAAGTAAATCTATGGCACAATAAAAATGAGATCATTAATTTATTTGTTTATGACCATTATGAAAACGTCGTAAAAGAAGCATTCGCAATTGCCGAAAAACTAGATATAGAATTACTTGATGCAAGAAAAAGAGGTCATCATCAATGGATAGATAAAGAGGCCTATAAAAAGACAGGAAAAATCGAATATTACGACTAATGTTACTCACCTACGATTTATGCAAAACACCTTCGTCACCATAGCCAAATTCCAATACTCCGCAGAAGCCGAAATCATAAAAGGCCGATTAGAGTCTGATGGCATCAAAGTGTTCTTAAAAGACAATATCACCATTGATACAGATCCTTTGGTCAGTAATGCCATTGGAGGCATTAAACTCAAAGTACTTGCCGAAGACGAAGAAAAAGCCTTGGAAATTTTAAAAGCCATAAAAGCCTTTTCGGTCAATGACGACGGTGAGCCGATTGTTTGTCCTAATTGTGGAAGCAACCATATTGAACTCTATTCCACCATCAACGACTTTAAATCCTTGATGTCTTTTCTTATTGGTTTTATAACAGGAACATTGCCCTTTAGCACACGATACCAATACAAATGTGAGGATTGCAACACTGAATTTCCTATGAATTGAAAAAACATAGCCGTAGACAACCCCATTTTATCAATGAAAACCAAATTATAATCGTAAAATATCCTGCAAGGTCTTTTTTGACCTTGTAGGTATAAAATGTGAATCTCTTAGCTAAAAAAAGAGCACTTATATGTTAAGCAATACCTACAAGGTTTTTGAAACCTTGCAGGACAACTTCAAAAAAATAATTTTCAAAATTTCTGTAACAAAATTCTTTCATGATATACTGATATATTGAAAGTCGATCTTTACCCAAATACAATTCACAATTTAAAGTATAGAGACGACCTTACTACTTTAACCATCACCATACAATTGACATTCCTTAATTGGATATTTCTAATCCAATAAAAGATTTCAAACATAACCATGACCATAAACGTCATTCTTGGTGGTGATGCTGTGACCGATTAACTTTCAAAAATTAAGATGTAATAATCTTACAATGGTCGTATATTTATAAACTCATTAATCTCCGCGTTATGACTGAATGGTTTTCAAATTTAGAATTTCTATCCAAAATGTATTGGTTGGTAGCCATCATTGGCTCTCTAATTTTTTCTGTAGTGATGATCATGGCTTTTATAGGTGGCGACGCTGACGAAATTGGTGATTTAGACTCCGATATTGATGCTGATGGTGCAGGCTTTCAATTTATATCCTTTAAAAACCTGGTGGGCTTTTTTACCATATTCGGTTGGAGTGGCATTGCCTGTATCGATGCAGGACTCTCCACACCACTAACCATCATCATATCTGTGATTTGTGGTTTATTGATGATGGTCATTATGGCTGCACTATTCTACTTTATAAGTAAACTCTCAGATAGTGGCACTCTAAATTATAAGAATGCACTCGATGCTGTTGGCGAAGTTTATTTAACCATTGGAGCTGATCGCTCTAAAATGGGAAAAGTAAGTGTTAGTGTGCAAGGTACCATGCGTACATTAGATGCACTGACCGATTCGTTTACCGAATTAAAAACGGGCACCATTATAAAAGTGGTCGATGTCACATCCAACGGCATTCTCATCGTTGACCACACCCGAAAACCCATTGAGCCCTCAAAAGCCCAAAATGACCCTTTATTGAGTATCGACGCTCAAAAGAAACTTTCAAAATAAAATTAACCTTCAAATTTCTAAACTATGTATTTACTAACCATTCAAGAGAATTTTAATGCGGAAAGCTTAGGCGGACCGATGCTACTGATTTTCGTTGCTTTATTTATTATTGTGACCTTACTTATTTTAATAAAACGCTACAAGCGTTGTCCATCGGACCGGATTTTAGTGGTCTATGGAAAAGTGGGCGGCGGACAATCTGCCAAATGTATCCATGGTGGCGCGGCTTTTATCATTCCTGTGATTCAAGATTATGAATTCTTGGATTTAACACCAATTTCTATCGAAGTGAATTTGGTCAATGCCTTATCTAAACAGAACATTCGTGTTAATGTGCCATCACGTTTTACCATTGGTGTTTCTACCGAGCCTGGCGTTATGCAAAATGCTGCAGAGCGTTTATTGGGATTGGGCGCACAAGATGTACAAGAATTAGCTAAGGAAATCATTTTCGGACAATTACGTTTGGTGGTCGCCTCTATGGATATTGAGGAAATCAATAATGATAGGGATAAATTCTTAACCAATATTTCGCAGTCTGTTGAAACGGAATTAAAGAAAGTAGGTTTAAAACTGATCAACGTAAACATCACGGATATTGTTGACGAGTCTGGCTATATCGAAGCACTTGGTAAAGAAGCTGCTGCACACGCTATTAACGCTGCACGTAAATCGGTTGCTGAGAAAACAAGGGATGGTTCTATCGGTGAAGCCAATGCCGTACAAGATGAAAGAACCCAAGTAGCCGCTGCAAACGCACAAGCTGTGGAAGGTGAAAACACGGCGAAGATTGCCGTTGCCAATTCCGATTCGTTACGTCGTCAGCGTGAAGCCGAAGCCGAACGCGTCGCCATTGCTTCTGAGAAAGTACAAAGTGCCAAAGCCTTACAAGAGTCTTATGCTGCAGAGCAGGAAGCCGAAACAGCGAGAGCAGAACGCGAGCGTTCCTCTCAAATGGCCGATATTATTGTACCTGCAGAAATTGATAAACGCAAAGTAGAGATTGATGCTGAAGCCGAAGCTGAGCGCATTAGACGTAAAGCAAAAGGTGAAGCGGATGCCATCCTTTTTAAAGCACAAGCAGAAGCACAAGGTCAGTTTGAAGTGTTAACTAAACAAGCTGCAGGTTTACAAGAAATTGTGAGAGCCGCTGGCAATAACAGTCGAGATGCGGTATTATTATTAATTGCCGATAAATTACCGGAATTGGTAAAAACGCAAGCAGAAGCCATCAAGAATATCAAAATCGATAAAGTGACGGTTTGGGATAGCGGAGCCAACGGTGAAGACGGAAAATCATCAACTGCTAATTTCCTTTCTGGCATGTATAAATCAGTGCCACCTTTACAGGAAATGTTTAATATGGCTGGTATGGACTTGCCAGAATATTTAAAGGGAAAAGACAAAAAAGAGATTGAAGCAGACGATGCTAAGATTGATAAATCGGAAAAATAAAATCTTTTTAATTTAAATAAAATAGTTTACAAAAGATCAGTACCCATAATGAAATTCATTTTTGGTGCTGGTCTTTTCTTATTAGGAATTATCGCTTTGTCAGCAAGTATTTTCGGATTGATATTCTGCGGATTGGGAGCATATTTTTTTCATACGGATGGTATTGAAATTAACCTAGAACAGAAAACGTACAGAAACACATTGAGTTTATTTAGCTTAACCTTTGGGAAATGGAAAGATTTACCAGAAATAGAATATATATCTGTCTTTGCAACCACTCAATCTACAAAAGTTAGAGCCTTAACCGCGGAAACAATGGTAAAGAAGGCGGTTATAAAAGTCAATCTATTCTATAATACCAATCGAAAAATTGAAGCCTTCGTTACTGAAGATACTCAAAAAGCTTTTGATGTTGCAAAAGAGATTGCCACTGTTCTGAACATTGATGTGTTAGATGCTACGGAACGTGAATCTAAATGGCTTTAAACTAAATTTAACTATAATTCTGCTCCCACAATAGTCGTGTTTTAGTAAGGTTTTTATAACTTTGACCACGAACTTATCTTGACTTAAAATCTAGAATTTGCAATTAAATCTACAAGACATTCCTCGTGTTGGGACGATCACAAAAGCTGATTTTATAAAGCATTATTTTAAACCACAAAAGCCTGTGGTTATTGAGCGATTTATTGACGATTGGCCAGCGTACACCAAGTGGAATTTAGACTACATCAAAGAGGTTGCTGGAGACTTAACTGTACCACTTTATGATGACCGACATGTCAACCATGCAGATGGCTTTAACCAACCGCATGCCGAGATGAAAATGAGCGATTATGTAGATTTGCTAAAGCGCGAACCTACAAAATACCGTATTTTTCTCTGGAACATACTAAAGAAAGTACCACAGCTTCAAAACGATTTTACCTTTCCTGATTTTGGTGTTAGTCTGATGAAAAAACTGCCGATGTTATTTTTTGGCGGCACGGACTCCTATACGTTTATGCACTATGATATTGATTTGGCTAATATTTTCCATTTTCATTTTGAAGGTAAAAAGCAATGTATTTTATTCGACCAAAACCAAACTAAATATTTATACAAAGTCCCGCATGCTTTAATTGCAAGAGAGGATATCGATTTTAAAAACCCTGATTTTGAAAAGTGGCCAGCGCTAAAAAATGCCAAAGGTTGGATTTGCGATTTAAACCATGGTGAAGTGCTTTATATGCCAGAAGGGTATTGGCATTATATGCGTTACATTACACCGGGATTTTCCATGAGCTTAAGAGCCATAGCAAGGAACCCGGTAAACCTAGGTAAAGCCATTTATAATATTCTTGTGATGCGGAATGTTGATACTATAATGCGACGTATAAAAGGCCAAAAATGGATTGACTGGAAAAACAAAAAGGCTATTACAAACACCAAGCGTTTTGGATAATTTTCTGATTTATAACTCATTGAAATTTTTTTCTCGTCATTTGGATTTCTATTTGTATCTTTGCCCGAATTTTTAAAATTTAAAACATGAAAAATATTGTAGTAATAGTCGCTTTATTGGCTTTTAGTTTTGGTAATGCACAAGCTTTTGAAGGTAAAGGCGATACTAAATTTCAAGTTGGTGCTAATTTTCAAGATATGGCCACAGGAATCAATGCGAGTTTCGATTATGGATTAGGCGCAAATATTTCGGTAGGTGTTTCTTCTTCTTATGCTTTAGGAGGCGCTAGTGGTATAGAAAATCTTGATTTTGAAGATCGATTTGACTTAAAAGCACGTTTTAATGCAAATTTGGGCAATGTCATTAACATTGATGAAAATTTTGATTTGTATCCTGGTTTAAACCTCAGCCTTAAAAACTTTGGTGGGCATCTTGGCGCGCGTTATTTCTTTACGGAAGGTTTTGGTGTTTATACAGAAGCGAATTTTCCTTTAGCTAAATATGATAAGGACAACATAGTTGATATACACAATCAGTTTACTTTAAACTTGGGTGCTGTTTTTAACATTTAAAAGCTTACTCAACAAAATATACTATTAGCCTTTTCACCCAATAGTTATCGGGATTGGAAAGGCTTTTTTTTGTTTTAAAAGTATGATTACTGAAAACTTATAAAGTGGAGTAACAGTTTTAATAAGCTCATTCGTCAGTACCGATAATGCTTTTATTTGTTGATTTTTGAATTTGCTAGAACATATAAAACAACAAATAACAAGAGTGTTGGTTGAGGTTTGTTTATTTTTAATATGTTCATTTTGCCTTGATGCAAAACGAACCAAAAAATCAAAACGATTTGTTAGGAAATTGCGAGCACCATTCGCTAATACATTAATGTTTTAGGATTTTAATTTCCTATTAGTTCCAATCCTAGATTTATTTTCAGAAACATCTTTTTTGCTCATTATTTCTGAAAATCGTTGATTCCGACCCTGTCGGAAATTAGGTGTTGAGCTCTTAATTTGGTTTGGTTAAAAAAATATATTTTGAAAATCTACGGTTTCAGCATCTTATCTCTTTTTCTCAATACAAACTCTATTTTAATTTTTAAAATTTCCGAAAAGAATCAGTTCAACCTTTGTCATGATGAGTTCTTAATATATTCATTCAATTTTTCATACACCAAGTGCGATTCCCACCCTCTGTACAATAAATAATCGGCCACCTTTTTTTTCTTCTTGTAGCTATTTTTTTCACTCACTTGGGCGATGCGCTTTAAGGTTAATTCATCCAAGGTTTTATAGTAATCGTCTAAATCGATTTCTTTTAAGGCCGCATCAATGCTATATTTAGAAATCTCCCTGAATTTCAATTCCCTTACCAAACGGTTCTTGCCCCATTTTTTAATTCTGAATTTCCCACGGACAAAAGCCTTCGCAAAACGTTCTTCGTTTAAGAAATTATGCGCAATTAAATGTACAATGATCACGTCGATAGCCTCAGGAATCATGTTCATTACCTTTAGCTTTATCCGAACCTCTTTATGGCAACGCTCTTGGTAGGCACAATAATGTTCCAACTTTTTTTGCGCTTCGTTAACGGTATAGGTTTTATGTGTATTCATCGCCTCAAAAATACAATACAATAACTATAAACTTCGATTTTCTGAAATTTGAAAAACTAGCGCCCAATTTGAGTATTAAAATTCTGATATCGTACTTTATCGGTAAACTTTGTTTTTAATAGAAAAACGATAATGATATTTAACAATTTGTTAATAAATACGTACCTTTCAAAGTCCTGACTTACAAGGATTTTGATATATCTTTGCAAGCAATTAATCCATTTAATTATCCCTATGATTAAGAATTACTTTTTATCTCTTGTGCTATTTCTAAGTTGTTATATATTGAATGCTCAGCTTAATTCTGGTGACATTGCATTTGTACAATATAATGCTGATGGCACAGACGAATTTGTTTTTGTAGCGTTAGTGGACATTCCAGCTGGTGAAGTCATTAATTTTACTGATAATGAAGAAAACGATTTGACCGGTGGTGAAGGAACTATTACTTGGACTGCACCAGGCGGTGGAGTTTCTTGTGGAAGTATTGTCACAATTACTACAACTCCTTCAGCAAGTGCGGGAAGCGTTACAGAAACCAATGACCTGAACTTTGCTGGAAGTGGAGATTCTATCCTTGCATATCAAGGCACAACTGCTTCTCCAACATTTATTGCCGCCTTAAGTAATGATGGTGGATCTTGGGGTGGTACCAACGACGGTAATTTACCTGCTGGATTAGTTAACGGAACAACAGCCATAGCGATAAGTCCACAAGTTGATAATTGTGCATACAATGGCACATTAACTAACGATACTAGAGCAGCTTTATTAGCAGCAATTAATAATAATGCAAATTGGACCCTTACCGATAATACAGCACAGCAAACTTATGCAGGAGGTAACTTCACCGTATCGGATTGTGTCGCTTCAGATCCAAACTTAGCAATAACAGGAACAGCAATTCATGGCTCTTCATGTACAAGTACTGCAGCAACAACAATACAATACACTATAGCTAATAGCGGTGTTTTATCTGCTGCAGGTGTTAGTGTAACTTCTGATGACGCACAATTTGTGGTTAGTAATTTATCATCAACGACTATTGCAGCATCTGGTACAGCGACTTTCGATGTTACTTTTACGCCATCTGCAGTTGGTGCTCAAGGTGCTACAATTACAGTAACTAGTACAACACCTACGAGTAATTCACCAACCATTAATTTAACAGGTACAGGAATTACCTCTCCTACAATAACAACACAGCCCTCCAATCAAAATGAGGTTATTCCAAATACAGCCACTTTTAATGTCGATTCTTCAGACGCAAGTACTTATCAATGGCAAGTTTCTACTAATGGAGGCACCACTTGGACTAATGTTACTGTAGGTTCTGGCGCAACAACTGATACCTACACCACAGCTGCGACTTCTGCACCAATGGACGGCAACCAATACCGTTGTATTCTTACTAATAGTTGTGGCTTTACAAATTCCAACGTAGTAACATTAAATTTAAGTAACGATATCCCTAATAATGCAAGAAATATTGAAGCCTGTTTAGCCGAAACAAGTATCGAACTGGAGTGGGATGCTTCATCTGGTACACCAAGTCCTACAGGCTATATTGTGTTTGCTCAAACAGGAAGTACAATTCCAACAAGTACTCCAGCTGCTGCAGGCGATGCTTCTACCTATAATGCAAATACCGATTACACTTTAGCTACCACCTATGGTACCCTCGGAAAGGCAGTTTATAAAGGTACCAACACCAACGCTACCATAACAGGCTTAACCAGTGGCAACGATTATACGTTTAAAGTAGTAGCCTACAATAGCGAAAACCTTACTGGTTGGTCAAATGCTATTAATAGTTCTGGTTCATGGAACGACACCTATACAATCGGAATGCCTAACGCAACCTTGACTGGAGCTTCGGTAGCACCAACCTCATCAGTCTTAACTTGGACAAACCCACTACCAACGTCTTGTTATGAGATACTAATTGTAGCAAACCAAGGAAGCACAACGTTCACACCAGTCGATGGCAATACTTATACTGCAAATGCAACCTATAGTAGTTTAAATTCTATTGTTTTTATGGGTAATGGGATTACCACAACTGTAAATGGACTAACAGATGGCGTAGAATATTGTTATATAATTTTTGTAAGAAGTATTGCAACTGGTGAATGGAGTTCTGGTGATTCTATTTGCCAAACTACAGGTCTTTCCTATTGTACAAGTGAAGGAGGTAACTCTACAGATTCAGGTATTCTAAATGTAACTTTAAATACCATTAATGAGAGCTCTAGTTCTAACCCTGCATATACCGATTTTACAAGTGTTTCTACTGATCTAACCTTAGGTGAAACTTATCCTTTGAGTGTAAATGTTAATACAGGTGGAAATTATTCGTCCTATGTTAAAGTCTGGATTGATTGGAACCGAAATGGTTCTTTCAGCAATTCTTCTAATGAGGCTATAGAACTAGGAATTTTAGACAATGATAATGATGGACAACCTTCATTATCTCCTATTAATATTACCGTACCGTCTAATGCTACGGTTGGGAACGTGAGAATGCGAGTGAGTTCTAATTCGGATAGCGGCGACGACGATTATGCAACACCTTGCGCTAGTTTTGGATACGGAGAGGTAGAGGATTACATCATTAATATTGTACGCCCAGTGGGTGCTGAAATTCATGTAGAAGGTAATAACAACACTATTTTTAATGGAGATATAACAACAAGTGGTTTAAACAACACGGCTTTTGGCACTACCAACATAGGTAATACAATTGTTAAAACCTTTACAATAGAGAGTATTGGTGCTTCTACGTTGAATTTAACAGGAAGTCCAGATGTACAAATCACAGGAACCAATGCTTCAGAATTTGTAGTATCTACCCAACCTTCAAACTCCAGTCTTATTGGAGGTCAAGATACCGATTTTACAATAACGTTCACCCCTTCTGGCTCAGGTATTAGAACGGCTAACGTAGAAATAGCTACAAACGATAGTGACGAAAATCCGTTTACCTTTGCAATTCAAGGTATAGGTGAATGTAATAGTGCAACTTATGAAATGTCTCCGATTAATGGTCCAGCTGGCACAGTAGTGACAATCACGACCACTAGTGGCTCCAATGCTGACAGTGCAACAGCATTATATGATGGTCTAGCAACAACTGTAGACTATATATTACCATCCATATTTCAGATTAGGATTCCTGATAATGCCATTAGTTCAAATATATCCTTTGAAGACGTTACAGGCTGCACTAGATATTTACCATTTACGGTAATCACTTCAGACATCACAAGTTGTGACGGACTTGGAGAATTACCAACAGACATCTTTATTAGTGAGGTCACAGATAGAGATTCGTCTATTGACGGACACTCTTATGTTGAATTATTTAACGGTACAGGAGCGGCAATTGATATTTCAGATTATTTCATCGAAGTACATAGTAATGGAAACTCATTTGCTAGCGGATACATCGACATTCCCAACAGTACAACGCTTGCCGATGGTGATACCTATGTAATTTCATTTGGCACAGGATCAAATATTGTTGACCCAGTATCTCAAAACGATTATTTTAGCTCTAATACTACAGGTATTAATGATGCAGATCACTTAATCCTAAATAATGGTTCTATGGATATCGATTTATGGGGAGATACCTCAGGAAATCCATTTACTGGAGGTGTAGGTACGGAATATAATGGCCCTAATCCAAACGGTAGTGATTATACCTACAGAAGAAACTTCTCAGGAACCACTTTACCAAGTATGACATGGAACGCTGCGGACTGGGCTTTAATAACTCCACTCAACTATTCAGACATTGGTAATTATGATTTCTCAATTGGAGAAGCACCTTTAGTACAGGATCAACCTAATGATGCTGATTTCAATTGTGAATTTTCAGCGAGCTTTACCATAACAGGTAGTGAAGCTTACGACGAACCTGAAGACACACAAAATTTAGCATACCAATGGTATTTTAACCAACCAGGAACTTCAACTTGGACTGAAATATCATCGGGCAACTCAAATTATACTGGCCAACAATCAGCGACTTTAAATATTATTGACACATTTAATTTAGATGGCTACCAATATTATTGCCAATTAAGAGAGGATAGTACTACCTGTTTCAAAGCATCCAATGCCGTTAAACTCGATGTACGTGTATCCACTTGGAATGGCACTTGGTCTGTTCCGCCTTCGATAGATCGCTTCGCCTTGATTGATGATGACTACGATACTTCAGAAATTACAAATGGTGAAATTAGTTTTGAAGCCTGTGGTTGTACCATTACTAATACTCATGAATTAATTATCTCTGACAATGATTTTGTACGTGTTGATAATAACTTAGTTGTAGATGGTAGTTTAGTAGTTAGACCTTATGGCTCATTTGTTCAGATTAATGATGCAGGTACAGTTACTGGAAATGTTTTATCCAATAAAAACAAAATACAAGTTGTTAAAAAAACAACTTTATTAAATTCAAGTCAAGAATATACGTATTGGAGTTCGCCAGTATATGGTGAAATTGTTAGTGACGGTTTAGCTGAAGCAAATCTTGACCGCGTTTTTTCTTTTGCAGGAGAAAACTTCTTAGATGCTACGAGAGAAGTGAATAACAATGATGGAACACTCCCAGGCCAGGATGATATTGACGATGACAATAATGATTGGCAAGTAGAATCAGGCACAACTGTTATGTTACCTGGTACAGGTTATGCTGCTACACAAGGTTTTGCTCCGTCTTTCCCCACACAAATAGATTATATTTTTGAGGGGCCTTTTAATAACGGTGTTTATAATGTTCCTATTTATAGAAATGATTCGGAAACCAATGATAATAACTGGAATTTTATTGGAAATCCATATCCTTCGGCAATTAATGCTGTCAGTTTCTTAGCTGCCAATGCAAGTATAGACCAAAATGCCGCTGGTAGTATTTACGGCGCTATTTTCTTTTGGTCACATAATACTGCAGCAGATGGTAATACTAATGGGAATGAAGCGCTGAACTATGCACAAAGTGATTATGCCATTATGAATGGTTCTGGTGCAACAATGGGCGGCGACATGATAATGCCAAATCCTTATATTCCTTCTGGTCAAGGTTTCTTTGTCTCTATGGATGATGGTGCGCCTTCAACACCAGTCAGTGGAAATATAAGAACTACAAATGTTACTTTTAATAATAGCATGAGAGTTACCGGAAATAACGATCAATTTTTTAGATCAGCTTCGAGCGCTACAAATAAATTATGGTTGAATTTAACCACAGATAATGGTGTATTCAACCAAATCCTTATTGCCTATGTAAATGGTGCAACAGATGCTAACGATGGAATGTATTTTGACGCTGAAAGACAATTATCTGTTGAAACCAACGCAGCTATATTTTCATTTCTAGAAAACTCTAATTCTTTAAAGTTTGCAATTCAAGGCAAAAATCCGGATCACTTAAATTTAGATGAAATTATTCCTTTAGGATTCAATACAAGTATTGACTCTCCTACTTTATATACGATTTCAATTCATCAATTTGAAGGCGAATTTTTGACCGATAACAATATTTATCTCAAAGATAGTAATCTTAACGTGTATCATAATCTTTCTGCAAATGACTATACTTTTACATCTGAATCCGGCGAATTCAACAACCGCTTCGAAATTGTATTTACACCAAGCACACTTTCTATAGATGATCATTTTATAAACGCCAATGATTTAACTATTGTTGAATTACCAAATGGTGATGTTGAATTCAAATTAAATTCTAAAAAGAATAGTATTTCTAATGTTGAAATTTTGGATGCCTTAGGAAGACGCATTTATAATTTAAAAGGCAGCAATGCTACTGAAGTTTATAACTTATCGCAATTGAGTCAATCGGCTTATATTGCTAAAATCACCTTGTCTAACGGACAAGTTATTAGCAAAAAAGCGATTAAACAACGCTAAAATTAAAAGCTGTTATATGATGTAAAATAAACCTCATCTAAAAAATGAGGCTTTTTCATATAGGCCAGATGTAGCAAGGCTTAAACAAGAAGCACTACCAGATCTCAATATGGGTTCACCCGTAGTTATTTCGGGTGATATTCGGGCCTTATCCGTATAGCTTCCGTATATGCCACATATCTAAGCCGTATAACCTTCAGGTAACTTGTAGGTCAGATACAAAAGCTTGTAACCATGTTAAAGCAGACAAGTATGCACATGAAAACATCGAAATTGTAATACTTATAATATAAATAAACAGATACTAAAGCGTGTATTTTAAAGCGAGAATAAGGTTTCTACCAGCAGCCGAAATTCCTGAAGAATAAGGTCTGTAACGTTGGTCGGTTATATTTTCCAAGCTCGCCGTAATGCTTAAGTTATCATTGTACTGATATTGGGTTCTAAAATTGAGTGTATGCCATGATGGTGCATACGGATTTCCATTGGCATCTAAGGCATAGAGATAATCTTTTTCAATTTCTGAAGGTGCCAATTGATTATAAGAAAGTTCATTATTGTAAACCAAAAAAGCATCTAATTGTAATTTATTGTTTTTCCAGATGAAATGCGTTCGCCCAAAATTTGGAGCCACATGCCTCACAGGTTCTTCAATTCCATTATTGTCTTCGGTACCACCAATAACATTATATTGGGAACGCAATTTTAAATATTTAGAAAAATTGACCTCCAAACCTACTTCAAACCCATAAATCCATGCTTTTGAAGCATTTTGTATGGCTTGAACCGTACTCAACTCGCCATCATACATAATTTCAGTTTCGCCATTTAATTTATAAGCTCTTCTGATTAAGGCATTATCTAAAAAGGTGTAATAGGTTGCCATATCCAGGATCACTTTGTTGTCGAAATTCAGCTTTAATCCTAGCTCACCACTATAGGCATATTCTGCTTCAAGATTATTATTTGGCACCACTACGGCTCCAGGTTCGCTATCAAACACCTTACCGATATCATCTATATTTGGTGCTCTAAAAGCTGTGGAAGCGTTTAATTTCCATTGCATCAATTCGCTTGGCGACCATGTAAAGCCAGCCGTTCCTGTTAAGGCACCTGTATTAATCTCAACATCATTAAAAGGGAGGTTTAAAAATGTATTATTCTCCGTAAAGTCCGCTTTAGCAATCACTTGATTATAGCGTAATCCTGTTTGAAACACAAATTTAGAATTGGGTTTATACTTTAAACTGGCATAAGCCGCTACTGATTGCCATGTAGAGCCATCTGGATAGCGCGTTACGTTAGGAGCGGTTGCATTGGTTTCGATATTTTCTTCATGCCCTTCTGAGCCTACTGTATTGTGCAGATATTCTGCACCATAAAAAACGCTCGTTTTCTGATTCAAGTTTTTTTCCAAATCTAGATTAAAGGATATCGCATCAACAGATTCTGATCTTAGCTCACGGATGGCGGATTGATAATCCCTATCTTCTCTACTTTCTTTAAAATTTTGATAAGCTAAAGTGGTCTGGATTTTATCGTACAGATTAGAATTACTACTTAATTTGGTCATTTGAAAATTTCCCATAAGCCATTGCTGTGGCCCGTAATTCCATTCGGCAGAACGTAAATTATCGCCTCTGTACCTTAGTAATCGATCATACCTGGAATAATCTGAAGTCGTAGAAAAGTACAATCCAAAATCAAAATTAAGATTATCGGATGGCTCGTACCTTGCTTTTTGCATCAGGTTAATCTGGTCGTAACCAGTAGGCGTTTGCACTAATGGATTAGGATTGGTGACAATAACATCTTCGCCATTTTCCCTTATGACAAACTCTGGCCTAAGATAGTCGGTCGGACCTTTACTACCCATTCTAAGATCATCGAAATGGGTATAGCTGGCACTCGTTAAAAACGCCCATTTCCTATAGCCTAAATTGACATCAAAATGACCGGTTTTTTCTTCGTTGGCACTAGCATATCTGGCTAACACATTGGCGGTTAAATACAAATCATCCCTATACGATAGTTGTGGTTTTTTAGTGTAAAAACTCATAACACCACCAATGGCATCACTACCATAAACCACAGAACCTGCGCCTAAAGTGACTTCCGTATTTTTTATAGCGAAGGGATCTATAGAAATTACATTTTGAAGATTGCCGCCTCTAAATATGGCATTGTTCATTCGCACGCCATCAACCGTGATTAAAAGCCTATTGGTAGAAAATCCTCTTATCATTGGGCTACCACCACCCAACTGACTTTTCTGAATGTAAATATTCCCTGTGTTTTCCAATAAATCGGCACTGGTTTGCGGATTTGCCATGGCAATGTCTTTGGCGTCTATACTGATGATTGTTTGTGGAATATCGCGTTTTTGTTGTTCGAATTTAGAGGCTGAAATGACGATTTGTTTTAACCCTTCCACTTTTGGAACGAGATAGACGATGTTATTGTTCTTGGAAATTTCAGATTTTGTTACTCGTTGTTGTTCATATAGAAAATCTTGAAACACGATCATCTCATTTTCACTGAAGTGTGATAATGAGGCTTTACCATCCAAATCCGTGATTCTAGTCTTGCTTTTCTTAAGATTGTAAAGCGTCACTCCAGGAATTGGTGTTCCGCTATCTGCTTCTAAAACGGTAACGTTTTGCCCATAAGAGAGTTGTAGAAATAGAACTGAAAAAATAAAATATATTATAGTGTTCTTCACTTGTGAACGCATTATACCCTTTAGAATTTTACCCTAATGAAACACTTCATTAAGGACTTGTAAAGATTTAGGTTTTTTAAAACTGCCCAAATGTAATTCAAAATAATACAACAAAAGATTTAAAAACTCCTGTCTTTGTTTGGCATTAACCTTTACTGCATTTAAGGCATCAAAGTTTGTGCCTAACAAGCATTTCAACAGTGTTAAATTTTCACCAGAAATGGAGTAAACTCCGTGGTTTGACGCTTCAAAAATTCCCGATTCCAAATTAAAGTAGTTGTAATCTGTATTCACGTTTTCGGGTTGAAATCCTAAATAGCGTGTTAACTTCAATAAAAACAATAAATGAAAATTTGAAAACTGATCCTCATTATCCAAATACTGTAGGGCAACTGAAATAAACTGGAATAAATCTTCATTCTTTTCTTCTTCTTTTAGAACGTTGGAAAGAATTTCGGATAAAAAAAGAACAATAGCACTCTTATAAATGTTGGTGTGAAGACTTTTGTAGATGTAGTTAAACTTAACCTCACTTATAAAATGAAGAGATTGGTTGGGTTTATAATTTTCCTCAATTTGAAGTTGTGACAAGGCTTGATAATACACGGTTTTAGACAAGCCTTTTTTAGATTTCAACACACCTCTTAAGAGATAACTAACCACACCGCGTTGCTCAGTATAACACTTTACAATAAGATCGTAATCTCTATACTTTAATTTTGAAAGCACAATGCTATTGTTTTTAGTACGCATGCTTTAACGGACTATGAGGACTTTTAGCACTTTGGTTTCAAAAGACTCTAAATCGGAAATCATAATTAAATAGACACCTGTCCGCACTACCGAATTAGCCAAATTTTTACCGTTCCAAATGGCTGTACCACCATCAATAGCGAAATTATAATTGGTATTTGAAGATCTTAAATTAATATTGGATTGTGCTTCTGCAACCAAATTCCCTTCAATATCGGTAATTTTAATATTGACACGCTCTGTTAATCCGCTCACTTTTATACCTTTATTGATGTCGTTAAGATCGTTATATCCCAGAACGTCATATTCTGGTCGCACCGGATTAGGATATGCAAAAGCATCTTCTAAGGTTTCTTGTGGCTTAGACCCTCCTGCTTTAAAAGATAATAGTCCTTTTGTTGTGGCTATATAAACCGAGCCATTATTAGGGTCTAGTGAAATATCATTGATTCGGTTAGAAGGTAATGGCGAATTATCAGTAGTAAAATGATATATTGTATTTTGCCCATCTGGCGAAAAATAAAATACACCAGAATCGAATGTACCAATCCATTTATTGTTGGAGCCATCGACTTCAATGTCTGAAATGATCTGATTTTCTAACAATTCCTTTGGAATACCATCTTCTAATATAATAACTTGGCTTAGCGATGGGCTGGGATTATCATAAAATCCCAATGGATTAAATAGAACCCTTATACCTTTTGTAGTACCAACCCATAGTTGACTATTATTATCTAAAGCTAAACTTATAATTCTAGTAAAGGGTAATATATTTTGTTCTTCGCCATTAATATTCCTTAAAGGATCTGTTGCAATACTTTCATTGTAAGCTATCAGTCCGTTATCATAAGATCCAATCCATTTAGTACCGTTGTTATCTATTTCAATGGCAAAAAAACCATCTTCATCATCAGGATCTTCAATTAAATTCGAAAAACTATAGCTCTCCCAATTACCAGTTGATGGATTATAGGATTTTAACGGTTCAGCAATTCTACTGGATACGGACCAAAGTAAACCATCACTATCAAATTCAGTATCTGTAACTCTAACACTAGTAGAGGTACCTAAAGGTTCTAGTCCGCTATTATTCTCATTGTAAAGAACAGTTGGTTCAAAGTTGTTCAACTCTAATAATCCGCTATGAGGCGCACTTATAAAAACCTGTAATCTATCAAATGGGTTGATTGAAATTTTAGATAAATTCTTTGCTTCAAATACACTTTCATAGGGGATGGATTCCCATTGTTCATTTCTAAAATAGCTTAATCCTCTACTTCGTAATGGATAAGGGTTTGTAGTGGTATCATAATCACCAAACGAAGCCCAAACACTAGCGGTTTCAGAATTTAACCTAAAAACATTATTATATAATGGCCCATTGGGTAAAATTTCTAAATAGCTTTCAGAAGTATTTATGTCCGTTCTCAAAACACCTAATTTACCGGTACCTATGTAAATATCTGCATTCAAAATAGTTGCTGAACTAAAATTGGTATTGAATTCGGAATTAGGCTGAAAAGAATTAACAAGTTGAATATTGCTATTATAAACATTAACCGAATTTGACATTGCAAATATTAAATTAGCATCTGTCACTTCTGCGTCTAGAGGTAATAAAGGTAATGTTGTCAAAGTATTAATTGAAGCACCATCTATTTCATATAAGACCCTATTAGATCTTACCGAGTAAATATTATTATTAAGGACACTCATGGTATAATAATTTCCAGAAATAACAGTTTGCCATTGCTGAAAATCAATAAGATTAGGATTCGCTAAATCTGCCTTTTTAACACCATTATTGTTTAAGCAAGCTGCATAAATTTCATTGTTTAAAATTGATACTTGTTTTACGGTTATTTGAGCTCCTCCATTGCCAAGAAAATAAGTGTCTCCAAACTCTAAGCGTTCTAAATCATAAATTGAAATACCATAATCCGTAGAAATGTAAACTAAGCCCTCATTTTCATAAAAATGATTGATACGTTTATTTAAAGGCGTGATATTTTGTTTCTCCAAAATATCCACTATAGTTAAAACTTCGCGATCTGTTTCAGAATATAACTCTATTAAACCGGTCTCATAACCTATAATTAGATATTGATAAAATTCACTATAAGAAATGGTGGTGATTTGCTCACCAGACAAACCATCTATGGTGGTGATTGTAGTGACCTCATTGGTTAAAACATCATATTCAAAAATCGCATTTTCTGCTGCAGCATATATTTTGTTATCACCAGATACAACATCTACAATATTATTATACGAGTAATGTGCTTGCCATAAAGATGAGAAATCCTGGCCATAGCTTAAAGCCGAAAACAAAAAAAGAATACTAGAGATTTTTAATATAGTCTTACGCATTAAAAATATAAGTTTGGTCAAAGATATTTAATAGTAACGATAATAAAGTGCTATTCATATATAATGTCCATAAAAAAAGCTTCTATGGTTTAATACCATAGAAGCTTCTTATTAATTGTTGCGGTGAGTTTTAAATGACACCTTGAGCTAACATTGCATCGGCCACTTTTACAAAACCAGCAATATTTGCCCCTCTAATGTAATCTATAGAGCCATCTTCGTTCTCCCCATATTCTACGCAAGAGTCGTGGATATCTTCCATTATGTCCTTTAACTTTTCGTCAACCTCTTTCCTTGTCCAGCTCAATCGAAGTGAGTTCTGACTCATTTCTAAACCAGAAGTGGCCACGCCTCCTGCATTTGAGGCTTTTCCTGGCGCAAACAAGATTTTGGCTTTTTGGAACTCATGTACCGCATCTGGTGTTGATGGCATATTTGCGCCTTCAGATATGCACATACATCCATTCGCTATTAACTGTTTCGCCTCTTCTCCATTCAATTCATTTTGAGTCGCACAAGGCAATGCTATATCACATTTTTCAGACCAAGGTCTTTCACCTTTATGGAATTTGGCATTTGGATATTTGTCAATGTATTCGCTAATTCGGCCGCGCTTTTCATTTTTAATATACATCACATGTTTCAACTTTTCGGTATCAATGCCATCCGCATCAAAAATATAGCCTCCAGAATCTGAAAGTGTCACCACTTTAGCTCCTAATTCTATAGCCTTTTCCGCAGCATATTGTGCCACATTTCCAGATCCAGAAATAACTACTGTTTTACCATCAAAAGAGTCCTCTTTTCTTTGCAGCATGTTTTGGGCAAAATACACAGTTCCATATCCTGTGGCTTCCGGTCTAATTAAAGAGCCTCCCCAGGATTGTCCTTTTCCTGTTAAAACGCCTGTAAATGTGTTTTTTAATTTTTTGTACATCCCGAACATAAAACCAATTTCCCTTGCTCCAACACCAATGTCTCCTGCTGGCACATCGGTATTATGACCAATATGTCTAAATAATTCCGTCATAAATGCATGGCAAAAACGCATAATTTCATTGTCTGACTTTCCTTTAGGGTCAAAATCAGAGCCTCCTTTACCACCTCCCATTGGTAATGTGGTCAACGAATTTTTAAAGACCTGTTCAAAAGCTAAAAATTTTAAAATACTGGCATTCACAGTTGGGTGAAAACGTAAACCTCCCTTATATGGCCCAATAGCAGAGTTCATTTGAACCCTATAGCCTCTGTTGACTTGGATTTCGCCTGAATCATCAACCCAACTCACCCTAAATGAAATTAATCTTTCAGGTTCCACCATTCGCAAAAGAATGTTTTTTCCATTATATATATCGTGTTTAGCTATATAAGGAATAACTGTTTCCGCGACTTCTTGGACCGCTTGTAAGAATTCTGGTTCATGTCCATTTCTTTCTTTTACAAGATCTAAAAATGCTTCTATTTTTTTTTTCATTTATTTGTTATATTATTGCGTTAGAATTATGATTAAAATTACACTTTAGATTTTTTGAGTTATTGCACAAAAACCATTTTAAGCGATATTAATTTAGAAAATTATAATATATTGTGCGTAAATATTTATTATCAACAAAAATAAGTGTTTAATTTTTATTTATCCCTATTTAATTTTTCAAAATCAACATTAACGCTTTTCTTTATAAAATAATAAAGTGTGCATTTTATCCGTTTTATTTGGTAGTTCGTCGAGTTTTTATATATTTGCTCGGCAAGAGTCTCAATTTTAAAATTAAATGACAATAGATATAAAAAAACCAATCGTGCTGTTTGCATTCCTTTTATCAATGCAATTAAGTTATTCTCAATTAGGATTTTCTCACGAGGTTGGTGTTATTGCTGGTCCTGTTGCGTTTCAGTCTGATTTTGGTGAGCGTTATGACTTTGAGACAAATTCTGGTAATACGGGTTTTGGAATTGGCCTAGTCTACTATATGAACTTTGATTATCTTACTAATTACTATTATAATTCAGCAAACAATTATTTTACCGACCACTTCAAAGTACGCGCAGAATTATCTTGGAACAAAACTAAACTCAATCATTTTGGTAAATGGGTAGATGCGGAAAGAACCAGTACTAGTGCGGATAAGCTAAGAGCACATTCTGGCGAAGCACAAAACTGGAACTTAGGCGCACAATTAGAGTATTACCCATTAAGTATTAAGGGATTTTCCCAAGGTGTTTTTCCTTTAACGCCATTTGGGAGTATTGGCGCACAATATGTTTCGTATAGTCCATCTGTGCAAACTTCGTTTGGAGACCAAAATATTGATAATCCTAATAATTTTTATCCGTTATGGGAACCAGAATCGATCAGTGATAAGAGTGGCTCTGCTTGGTCCTTAGTGGCTAGTTTGGGAGTTAGATATAAGCTTACTATTCTTTCAGATTTAATGGTTGATTTGAGATTTCAGCAATTTTTTAATGATTCTATGGATGGTTTAGATCATCAATTAGCCTCCAACAAAGCCAATGATTGGTTGTTGTGGCTCAACTTTGGTTATATCTATTACTTCGATTAAAAATTTTGAAAATAGCCAGTCCTGATTAAACTTAGTCTATCGCTTGCTTTAAATCTGCGATTAAATCGGCTTCATCCTCAATACCCACGCTTAATCTAATTAACGAATCCACAACGCCTGTTTTTTCACGTTCTTCTTTAGGAATACTGGCATGCGTCATACTTGCAGGATGACCTGCCAACGACTCTACGCCACCAAGCGATTCTGCAAGCGTAAAGATTTTTAAATTTTCAACAATTCTAATGGCTTCTTTGTAATTATTCCCTATGGTAGTAAATGACAACATACCACCATAATTATTCATTTGAGAGGTTGCTATGCTATGATTTGGATGGTTTTTAAAACCTGGCCAATACACATTTTCAATTTTTGGATGTTGCGCTAAATATTCAGCAACCGCTTTTCCATTTTCGCAATGGCGTTGCATTCTAATATGTAAAGTCTTAATTCCCCTTAAAGCTAAAAATGCATCTTGAGGACCACAAACGGCACCACTTGCATTTTGGATAAAATATAAACGCTCTGCTAAATCCTTATCCTTAACAATCAAAGCGCCCATAACCAAATCACTATGACCACCAAGATATTTGGTTGCGGAATGCATCACGATATCCGCACCCAAATCTAAAGGCTGTTGCAAATATGGCGTAGCGAAGGTATTATCCACAGCCAACAACACCTTATGTGTCTTTGCAATTTTTGCAGCTGATACAATATCAATAATATTGAGCATAGGATTGGTAGGCGTTTCTACCCAAATCAGTTTGGTTTTTTTAGTCATATAGTCTTCTATTCGATTGGCGTTTTCCATTCCTATAAAATGAAATTTAATTCCGAAATCTTCATATATTTTAGTGAATAACCGATACGTCCCACCATATAAATCATTGGTCGAAATGACTTCATCACCTGGTTTTAATAATTTCAAAATCGCATCGATAGCCGCTAATCCAGAACTAAATGCCAAACCATATTTTCCATTTTCTATACTTGCAAAAGCATTTTCTAAAGCTGATCTTGTCGGATTGTGTGTTCTAGAATATTCATAACCTTTATGACCACCTGGCGTCGATTGTGCATAGGTCGAAGTTTGATAAATTGGCGGCATTACTGAGCCATAAGCAGCATCTGGTTTTTGACCACCATGGATTGTTTTTGTGTTGAATTTCATTTTAAATTGCTTTAAATAATTATCTGCTGTAAGTCACAACAAATTTAACGATAATTCGTTCTATTCAATTCTAAACAATACCTTTAGTCTTTGTTTAACTTAGAACTCATTTATATTGAAACACATCATCCCCTTTTTAGTCTTCATCATTGTTTTAAATTCTTGTACGTCAGAATTTAAACCTGCCACTTTTGAAACCCTATCTGTTGAAGAACCTTTTGAAGCTGAAATTTCAGCAACTTATAGTAAAGCAGAGGGCAATAGCGAATTGAGCAATACCATTAATTCAAATGTTGAAAAAGCCATAATTGAAACTTTAAACACTCCTGAAAATAAAACTGGTTTGAACGCTATTTTAAAAGCATTTAATACCGAATACCTAACGTTTAAGGAGGAATTTTCGGAAGTATCAGAACCTGTTTGGGAACTTCATATTGAAACAGAATTGGCCTATCAATCTGAAGACATAATCACTATCGCCATTAGTACTTATGAGTTTAAAGGTGGTGCACATGGCAACGATAAAATTAAACTGTTAAATCTTGATGCCAAAACCGGAAAAACCATAGAAATCACAGACTTTATTAACGATATTGATGGCTTTACAAAATTGGCGAAAACACATTTTATAAAATCCTTAGAAGCCAATAGAAAGAATCTAACGATAGAGAACTTCTTTTTTGGAGAACCATTTCAATTACCTGAGAATATTGGGTTTAGCGACGAAGGTTTAATTTTAATCTATAATGTTTATGAAGTGGCATCTTATGATTTGGGTTACACCGAATTTATGATTCCATTTGAAGATGCTGAGCCATTTTTACAAATAAACTAAACTGCTTTTCTTGTCAATCGTTTTATAATAGGCCCAACGGTTAGCCCTTGGCCAACAATAGACACCACAACGACCACATAAGTGATCACTAAAAACAATTCCCTATGCATTTCAGCGGTGAGGCTTAACGCCAACGCAATAGAAATACCGCCTCGCAAGCCTCCCCAAGTCATTATTAAATTTGTTTTTGGCACAAAATCCAGTCGCCTTTCGAAAAATTTAATCGGAAGGAACAATGAAATATAACGACACATTAATATGATAGGAATGGATAATAAGCCTGCGTAAATGAATTTGCCTTCCAAAGTCAATACCAACATTTCCATACCAATCATTACAAAAAGAATAGTGTTGAGCAGAACATCTATAAGTTCCCAAAATTTATCTACATAAAGCTCTGTGGTTTCGGACATGGCCGAATTTCTTACGGTATCGTTTCCAACAATAAGTCCTGCGGTGACCATTGCTAAAGGTGCCGATAAATGAAATTGGTGCGCTAACATGGTGCCTCCCATCACGGTGGCTAGGGTTAATATCACTTCAATTTCATAATTGTCTATTGACCTCATTAATCGATAGGTGATCCAACCTAGCAAAAGACCTAGTATAATGCCTCCAATAACTTCCTGTCCAAATAGTGTTGCAATATCCGAAAACTCAATAGCAGCATCTGGTTTTGCTGCGATAGCATAAATGGTTAAAAAAACTACCACGCCAACGCCATCATTAAATAAAGATTCCCCAACAATTTTAGTTTCCAATTTTTTTGGTGCTCCTGCTTTCTTTAAAATGCCTAAAACAGCAATCGGGTCTGTTGGCGAGATTAAGGCGCCGAACAATAAACAATAGATAAAATTGACTTCTAAGGTCATTAACTTAAGAACGTAAAACATAGCAATACCAACCAAAAACGTGGATATGGAAACACCTAAAGTAGCAAAAGCCAAGATTGGCCATCGTTGCACTTTAAGTTGGTCAAAATTAGTGTGTAACGCACCTGCAAACAACAGAAAACTCAACATTATATCCAGTAGAACGGTTTCGAAATCTATGAGTTTAATAAATTTCTTTTCCTGTATCAATAAGGTGTCATCAAATTGGGCAATACCCACCAAAACCACTGTAAATACAATGGTTATAATCATTAAACCAATAGTGATTGGCAGTTTTAAAAATCGAACATTTATGTAGCCAAAGAGCGCAGACAGTACAATTAAAATAGTGGCAATTGAATAGTAATCCATAAAATTATAGTGATTTTCTGAGTGCTAAAATATAACCTAAATGAATACCTTCATGAAAATTATTAAAGTCAATGGCTTCTTCAACATTACTTAATGTGCTTTTTGTTGTCACAGTATATTGATTATAGGTCTGAAATATTTTAGTATCGTAATCTTCTTTTGTTTTTTCAATAGTAGAAAACAGCATGCCTTTTATAGTGTCAACTTCAGCCTGAGATAAATCGCGCTCAGTTTTAGTTCCTTTTCTAAACGTGTCTACCATATCATCCGAAACAATCATTGGTAATCCAGATAATTTATACACCAATAATTGCTGCGTCACAATAGTATGCGCAATGTTCCAAATGATGTTATTATTAAATCCCTCTGGTACCTTATTCAATTCTTCTAAAGTATGATTCTCTATAAAACTTTTTAAAAGTTTTCTGTTTTTAATAGCAATGTCGAAAGCCCAATCCATAAAATGATATTTTCCTTAAAAATAATAAAATTCGTGATAAATACGGTTTCTTTGCATTTTGAACTTTAAACTGCTTTGATTATGAACAAAATATATTATTTAAGCACCTGTAATACCTGTACACGAATCATTTCAGAACTCAATCTACCCGAAGGATTTGAACTTCAAGATATAAAATCAGAACCAATTACAATCCAGCAGATTGAACAAATGCGAGAATTGACAGATAGCTATGAAAGTTTATTTAGCAAGCGCGCAAGACTCTATAAGGAATTGGGTTTAAAAGATAAATCGCTATCCGAAGACGATTATAAAACCTATATTTTGGAACATTATACGTTTTTGAAACGACCGGTAATACTTTTCAACAATCAGATTTTTATTGGTAATTCAAAAAAAACAGTTGAAGCTGCAAAACAAATCATAAATGAATAGTAGAGGATTTGCGATTTTTGCTGTATTAATGGTTCAATTACTTTATGGATTAAATTATACGATCGCAAAAAACGTAATGAACGAAAACTACATTAAACCCTTTGGATTTGTACTTTTAAGAGTCGCAGGCGCTACTCTAATGTTTTGGCTCATAAGTCTTTTTCTACCGAAACAAAAAATTGAAAAAAAAGATTTTTCAAAGCTTTTAGTTGCCGCTATTTTCGGAGTTGTTGTTAATATGTTGTTCTTTTTTAAAGGGTTAGAATATACTTCGCCAATACACGCCTCCGCAATTATGACGGTTATTCCTATTATCATTCTTGTACTCTCTGCTTATGTCTTAAAAGAAAAAATAACAAAACTTAAAATCTTTGGTGTGTTTTTAGGATTGTTAGGTGCTTTATTTCTAACGCTATATGGCAAATCTGCTAGAGCAGGAGACAATGTACCATTAGGAAATTTACTGATATTTTTAAATGCCGTATCCTATAGTATTTATGTCATACTCATTAAAAAGCTCATCGCTAAGTACCATCCGTTTGCCTTTATTAAGTGGCTGTTTTTATTTGGGTTAATTATGCTTACGCCTTTTGGATATAGCGAGTTAAGCGAGATTCAATGGCAAACTTTCACGCCTAATATTAGCTACTCGGTTTTGTTTGTAATCATAGGTGCTACTTTTGGGACATACTTGTTGAACCCTTTAGCGTTGAACAAACTAAAGGCATCTACAGTGGGTATATTTGTATACCTTCAACCTGTAATTGCAGGCCTTTTTGCACTTTCGTTAGGTGTCGATTCCATAGACGCTGTGAAAATTGGGGCGATGCTACTTATTTTTGTTGGCGTATATATTGTAACAATGAAACCAAAAAAAGCAAATTAATTTGTCCTTAAAATCAGAAGTCTTTAAAACCGTTGATGCTATTCCACAATCCTATTGGAAAAGCTTAGACTGTGGTACAAATAGTTATTATTCGCCTGAATTTTTAAGTGCTTTTGAACGCGCCAATACGGCTATTGAATTCAACTACATTTTTATATTAAAAGATAAAGAAGCCGTCGCTTTTGCGAATACACAAATCGTTACTATCGGTATAGAAACCATTACTAAAAACATTACGATGTCTGATAAAATTAGACGCGTAGTTAATAATATGTTCTGCAATAACCACATTAAAGTATTATTCTGTGGCAACGTATTTTTAAGTGGCGAATATGGAACGTTTTTAAAAGATGGCGAACCAAAAATTGAAACCTTTAAAGCCATAGCAGAAGGTGTAAAACAGATTTCAAAAAACACCAAAAAACTTAGTGCCATATTTGTTAAGGATTTTGAGAACGAATCACTCTATATTACCGACCATCTAAAATCCTTTGATTATGCGGCCATGCAAGTTGAGCCGAATATGATCATTACCCTAAAACCCGAATGGCAATCTTTTGAAGATTACACCAATGCCTTAAAATCTAAATACCGAGTAAAAGCGAATAGAGCAGATGCCAAAAGCGACCTTTTGGAAGCCAAATTGTTTACTGAAAATGATATTGAAATCCATAAAAATGAACTTCAAGAACTATATCAAAATACCATTGATAATGCCGACTTCAACGCTCAAATTTTGAATCTCGACACCTATATTTATCTCAAAAAAGCATTCAAAGAAAAATTTATTGTAAAAGGCTATTTTCTAAATGAAAAATTAGTTGGCTTTTTGTCTGCTATGCAGAACGGAACACATCTCGATGCGCATTTTATAGGAATTGATTATGCGCACAATAAAGAATTTTCAATATACCCAAGAATTTTAAATGACTATGTAAGGCTAGGAATAGCGACAAAATCTGACCAAATCAATTTAGGCAGAACCGCCTCCGAAATAAAAAGTACCCTTGGTGCAGCGCCTAAAACGCTCACTTGTTATTGTAAACATAAACGCTATTTAACCAATCAGGTTTTGAAACCATTTATAAAGAATATTCAGATAAAATCTTTTAAGCAGCATTCGGTTTTTAAGTAATAAATTCCTGGGAAAGCAGGAATCTAATAAATATGGTATATCAGATCTAGTCATTAGTCTGAAATATATTCTTTTAAATCAGGTACCTACATCCTTATGGATGAATAAACGTATTGTATTCAACTATTTGCTATTAAATTTGGTCAAGCAACATCGATGAAATATAGGTTGAGATAAAATTCCAGATGAAACTTTTAGTAAATGGGATAATTTTACAAAGAAGCTTGAAAAAATAGTTGACAAGAAAAGATTCTTATTGCTTATTAGACCTTTCAGGTTTTGAAAACCTGAAAGGTCTTTATATAATGAAATTATAGTTCCATGGCCTTCGGCTTCACACCATGCTTACGGGTATCTGCTTTAGTCAACACCTTAAAACTATCCGATTTTGGGAATTCTTGGGCTAATTCCAGCAACGTTTTTGGCAAAGCGGTTAATTTTCTTGCTTTCAAATCAATCCAAGCGCCTTGCATTTCACAATAGGCCAAATTTTCGCCTTTATGATTGTAAAAATAATGCTCAAACATAAATAACATACCGTCATCGCTCAATCCTGACACTTCGATAGTTACTGTAATGGGTGTCCCGATAAAAGATTCCTTAAAATAATACATATGTTCGTAAAACACTACAGGTCCTACATTATGATTCATTATTTCTGGCATAGAAAACCCTTGTTCGGCAAAGAAAGACATTCTTGCATGACTCATAAAATTGGTGTAGGCAGAATTGGCCAAATGACCATTAGCATCCACATCGCTCCAACGGATTTCAAATTGTTTTTTGTACATAAAATTGATTTAAAATAAGAATCACAAAGTTATAAAAGTCTATTGTGGTAATCGATACCTTTCTAAACTATTTAAAACCGTTCAGTTTTGTACCTTTGTGCAACAAAAGCAGATAAGTTTTTGAACTTTATCTGATATTAAATCAAAGCATCTTAATGATACAATCCATGACAGGTTATGGGAAATCTGTACTACAGCTCCCAACAAAAAAAATATCCATAGAATTAAAATCCCTAAACAGCAAAAGCTTAGACCTCAACGCACGCATGCCTTCCATGTATCGCGAAAAAGAGTTAGAAATCCGTAAGTTAATCGCAAAACACCTTGGGAGAGGAAAGGTGGATTTTTCGCTTTTTGTTGAAATAACAGGCGAAGACACCAGCTCTAAAATCAACAAAACAGTTGTAAAAGAATACATTAAGCAACTCAAAGAAGTGGTCGATGGAGACGCTACGGAACTCTTGAAAATGGCCATTCGTTTGCCAGATGCCGTAACTACTGAACGCGATGATATTGATGAAGAAGAATGGGCTTTAATTGCCAACGGCATCAATGAGGCCATCACCAAAATTGTTGAATATCGCGAGGATGAAGGCGCCACTTTGAAACAAGATTTTGTAGATAGAATTACCACCTTAAAACGCTTACTTAACGAGGTCATAACAATGGATCCTGATCGAATTGATGGTGTAAGGGCACGATTAGAAAAAGGCATTGCTGATATTAAAGAAAAGGTGGATGAAAATCGTTTTGAACAAGAGTTGGTCTATTATATTGAGAAATTTGATATTACCGAAGAAAAAGTAAGATTAGACAATCACTTGGATTATTTTACAAAAGCGCTAAAATCTGATGATTCCAATGGAAAAAAATTAGGGTTTATCTCTCAGGAAATTGGACGGGAAATCAATACTATCGGTTCAAAATCCAATTATGCACCAATGCAAAAGCTTGTGGTACAGATGAAAGATGAACTTGAAAAGATCAAAGAACAAATGCTGAATGTACTATAGACGAGTTGACAGTCACAGTCGCAGTATTCAGTAAAAAATTAGTCAAAAAGTGTCAGAAATTAAAAACGAAAAACAAGGCAAACTCATTGTGTTTTCAGCACCATCTGGATCTGGAAAAACAACTATAGTGCGTCATTTGTTAAAACAACCTGAACTCAATTTAGAATTTTCCATTTCGGCAACCTCACGTGAAAAACGTGGTAATGAAGTAAATGGAAAAGATTATTATTACTTATCCCTTAAAGAATTTAAAAACCGTATTAAAAACGATGAATTCTTAGAGTGGGAAGAAGTGTATAGAGATAATTTTTATGGCACCTTAAAAACCGAAATTGCACGGATATGGGCAAAAGGAAAACATGTTATTTTTGATATTGATGTGTCAGGTGGACTGCGTATCAAACGAAAATTCCCCGAGCAAACTATTTCCATTTTTGTTAAACCTCCAGATTTAAACGAGCTCGTAAGACGCTTAAAAGATCGTGGAGAAGAAAGTCCAGAAAAAATAAGTATGCGTGTGGCAAAAGCACCAGCCGAATTAGCTACAGCGCCACTTTTTGATCATATTGTAGTTAATGCTAACTTAGACGACGCTTTAGAAAACGCCTATAATTTAGTCTCAGATTTTATTAAAGAGCAATCATGAAAATCGGTTTATATTTCGGCACCTTTAACCCTATCCATGTAGGCCATTTAACCATTGCCAATCATTTGGCAGAACATAGCGATTTAGATCAGGTTTGGTTTGTGGTCACACCATTGAGTCCTTTTAAAAAGAAAAGTAGTTTACTGGATAACTACCATCGTTTAGAAATGGTGCATTTGGCAACAAAAGAGTATGACAAACTAAGGCCTTGTGATATTGAATTCGGGTTAAAGCAACCCAACTATACCATTGATACGCTCACGTATCTTTTTGAAAAACATCCAAATTATGAGTTTGCCCTGATTATGGGAGAAGACAATTTGAAAAGCTTTCACAAGTGGAAAAACTACGAACTTATTTTAGGGAACCATAATATTTATGTGTACCCAAGACTTTCTGAAGGTAACATAGCTACCCAATTTAAGGACCATCCAAAGATCATTAAAGTAGATGCACCAATTATGGAACTCTCTTCAACATTTATTAGAAAGGAGATTAAAGATAGAAAAAACGTGCGTCCTATGTTGCCAGAACATGTATGGCAATTTGTTGATGAGATGAATTTTTACAAATAGAATATTATCACTCCTATTAATCAGAAATATTTTATAGAAATTCTTAATACACTTATGATAAAAAAAGAGCGACTTTTTAGTCGCTCTTTAATATTTATAATCGTATTCAATGCCTTTTAATAGATACAAGATGATAGGTACGATTGTATGTAAGTCGCCCAACTTCTCCCAGGAAATTCCATTACGGTATAGCCATTGTTTGTATTGCTTCGGCCTATTGAACCACCTCCGTCATTAGAGCCACCAGCCCAAGCTGTTTCTTCGCCGTTTGGTCCAAGGACAACCGCGTGTGCCGCCAAACAATATAAGTCAGAATCATCAGGAATAGCGTCTAAATTTATATGATAGACTACCCTATTAACTTCTGTACTGTGAGGTTCTTTATGATCAAATTTTCCAATTTTAGGATTTCCAGAACCCGTAGTTGGTGCCCAACCTTCACTACAATCGCCTACATTTATATGTGTTTCATCTATTGTCCATCCAGGTATTGTGGCATAAGTGACAATTAAATCTGTTTCTGTTTTAGTGACGCCTAACGCACCTACATAGATGTTTTGTCCGGCCATTAAATTAACACTATAGCAAAATTCAATCTGTTCGCTAGATCTACTTAAATTACTATTATCGTAATTTCTGTATTCAGTAACTCTAAAGTAATTTTCTTCATCAATATCATCCGATATTTGCTCTGAACTACAATTGAATAAAACACTTAGACACATAAGGCTAAGCAAGTATAATTTTACTTTCATATGATGATAGATTTTGGGGTTTATATCTCGAAACTAAAGCTTTTTACGATGAAATCATAATTTTTTCGACGAACTACATAATGAGGTACTGTTAGATTTTTGGGTTAGTGCTCTTAAAAGTGATAAAAAGCATCTTCATAATGCGTAAGTTGTTCGGTCATTTTATTCTTCAAAACTGCAATGATATCAAACCGCGTTTCTAAATCGATATCATTTTCAATAATAAATGCGTCCATGGCTTTTACCAATAATTTAATTTTACCTGGAGTGACAAATTCTTGCGGATCTCCAAAAAAGTCAGAATTTCGGGTTTTTACTTCCACACAAATCATAACATTATTGTGCTTTGCTATGATATCTATTTCGGCTTTCTGAAACACGAAATTGCGAGCCATAATCTTATAGCCTTTTGCAAGCAGATAATCTGTTGCTAATTGTTCGCCTAGTTTTCCGAGTTCGTTATGTTGTGCCATGTTAACTTCCCACGAAAGTGGGAATCTTTTTATGGATTAAACTTTATAATTAGCATCAATATAGTCAATTGCTTCTTGTTGAGATAATATCGCAAATTTTTTATAGCGATGATGTACATCAACAATTTCATCCAAAGCTTTTTGAACTAGTTCTTTATTTTGCCATAAATTTAGGTGGTTAACAACGGTTTGCAAACAACCTCTCTTATATGCTATTTGACCTAAAACATGAATTAAAGTATCAGAAACACGTCTGGTGTCATCCCATTCCAGTTCTTTGAGTAGCGGTAAAATATCTTGAGGATGTGTTCTTCCCCTCAGCTCAATCCCATGGCAAATCTCTCTTCGTATTTCTTTATCTTCATGTTTAAGATATGGTCTTGCCCAAGCCAAAACAGGAACCTGATTGCATTCCCCCATTTTCTTTATAGAGCCAATGACGGCATTCCGAACACGATGGTGCTTATCAAACAAACCCGTATCCATAAACGCTTGAATCTTTTCAAAATGAAATTTACCAATTTCACCTGCCGCATTGATTACGGTTTGCCTAACCAATTCGTCATCAGATTGCATCAGTTTTTTTAATGTTGAAAGAATAACGGCTTGTAATTGCGGCTGAGCATAGAATATTTTACCGATGGCTAAATAGCCTGTTTTTCTAATATAAGTATCGTCATCCGAAAAATAAGTTTCAATGCTTTCAACTTCTTTTTGCTCTATATCATTTTCAATATCTCGATTGAGTTTTGCGACTAATTGAATTCTTTCTTCTTTAGGTAAATCGTAGAAAGTCATTTTATCTCTCAAAATTAACAGATGAACTTTCCTTGGTGACCTTCAAATCAACCTTCCTTCCCAAAACCAAAGCCCTATTGTCTTTTTCGTGTCCAGCAGGCATATTAAAGGCAATAGGGAAATCGAATTCCGATAAGGCATCGAGTATTAACTGCTCCACAGAAGTTCCCCAAAGCGTCGTGTTTTTGCGCATTCTAGACATATTACCAACAATGAGACCGTTTAAATTATCAAAATAACCAGCGCGCTTCATACTTTGTAACATACGGTCAATATGGTATTTATATTCGCCAATTTCTTCAATAAACAAGATTTTTCCAGAAGTGTCAATACTGGTTTTAGAGCCTAACATGGTATGCAACAAAGTCAAATTTCCTCCAATTAACACTCCAGAAGATTCTCCCACTCTATTAAATTCGGAACCTTTTAAAGTATAGTTCTCTACATTACCGAAAATATCAGATTTAAAAGTTTCCACTGTTTCTTTGATGTCATTGAGATCTTTAGTTAAACTCACACACATCATAGCATGCAAAGACTGAAATCCTTCAATATGTAATTGATTATGCAACGCTGTAATATCAGAGTAACCGATAACCCATTTAGGGTGTTTCTTAAATTTGGTATAGTCTAATTTATCTAAAATCCTGACGGTACCGTAACCACCTCTTGCACACCAAATGGCACTTATTTTTGGATCGTCCATGGCGTTTTGTAAATCTTCGCAACGCTCATCATCTGTACCTGCAAAATGATCTGCTTGTTTAAATACATGTTCCCCAACTACGGCGTGCAAACCCCAACTTTTTAAGAGAGCAATCCCTTTTTGTACTTCGTCTTCATTATGCTTTAAAATTCCAGAAGGTGCCACTATAGCCACCGTATCTCCTGCTTTTAAATATGGAGGTTGTATTAATTTTGAAGTCATTTCTGAAGAATTATTAGTTTTTTTTTGTGCTTGCACATCATTCATTTTTATACAAAAACTCGCTAAAAGCAAACATAATAAATAGGGCTTATAATTCATAAATACAGCTTTTTGTAAAAGTACATTTTTTTTCTAAATCCCTTATATATTGCGTACTTTTGTGCCTTTAAAAACCTGAAACATGTCTAAGAGATACACCATAACCGCAGCATTACCATACACCAATGGCCCAATCCATATTGGTCATTTAGCAGGCGTTTATGTACCAGCCGATATATATGCACGTTATTTACGATTAACAGGAAATGATGTAGCCTTTATTTGCGGTAGCGACGAACATGGTGTACCAATTACCATAAAAGCGAAAAACGAAGGTGTTTCACCACAAGATATCGTAGATAAATACCATGCTATTATCAAGAAATCCTTTGTGGATTTCGGAATTACGTTTGACAACTATTCGCGTACCACGGAAAAAATCCATCACGATACGGCTCAAGAGTTCTTTAAAACGCTTTATGACAAAAACGAATTTGTAGAAGAAGTTACCGAACAACTTTACGATGAAGAAGCCAATCAGTTTTTAGCGGATCGTTTTGTGACAGGAACTTGCCCTAAATGTGGCAATGAAGAAGCGTATGGCGACCAGTGTGAAAACTGCGGATCGAGCTTAAATGCCACGGATTTAATAAATCCAAAATCGGCCATAACAGGTAACGTACCCACTTTAAAAGAAACTAAGCACTGGTTTTTACCTTTAAATAAATACGAAAACTTTTTAAAAGAATGGATTTTAAAAGGTCATAAAAAAGACTGGAAATCCAATGTTTACGGCCAAGTTAAATCTTGGGTTGACGATGGTTTACGTCCAAGAGCCGTAACTAGGGATTTGGACTGGGGAATTCCGGTTCCTGTTGATGGTGGCGAAGGCAAAGTACTTTATGTTTGGTTTGATGCGCCTATTGGTTACATCTCTTCTACCAAAGAATGGGCAACTCGAGAAGGTAAAAATTGGGAAGACTATTGGAAAGATGAAAACACAAAGTTGGTTCATTTTATAGGAAAAGATAATATTGTGTTTCACTGCATCATTTTCCCTGCGATGTTAAAAGCTGAAGGTTCTTATATTTTACCAGATAATGTGCCAGCTAATGAATTCTTAAATTTGGAAGGCAAGAAATTATCAACCTCTAAAAATTGGGCCGTTTGGTTACCAGATTATTTAGTGGATTTCCCAAATCAGCAAGATGTGCTGCGTTATGCACTAACGGCAAATGCACCAGAAACAAAGGACAACGATTTTACTTGGAAAGATTTTCAAGCCAGAAACAACAACGAATTGGTGGCGATTTTTGGAAATTTCATCAATCGTGTAGCGGTCTTAACTAACAAGTATTACGATGGAGTGGTCCCTAAACCAGGCGAATACACAGCAGTTGATGAAGAAACTATGGCAGCTGTAAAAGCCTATCCTGCGGTAATTTCAAGTTCTATTGAACGTTACCGTTTTAGGGAAGCAAGCCAAGAACTCATGAATTTGGCCAGGCTTGGAAACAAGTACCTAGCCGACGAAGAACCATGGAAAACCATCAAAACAGATGAAGACCGTACCAAAACCGTTATGTTTGTGGCTTTACAAATTTCAGCGGGTTTGGCCATTTTATCTGAACCGTTTTTGCCGTTCACTTCAACAAAATTGAAAAATATTCTTTCTCTCACATCGAGCGCAATCGAGATGTCTTGGGCAGACATTTCAACAAAAGACATTTTACTTCCAGCAAATCATAAACTTCAAGAAGGAAAAGCCGATTTATTATTCTCGCCAATTGAAGATGAAGAAATTCAAAACCAGCTCGACAAATTAGAAGCCAGCAAAAAAGCCAACGAAGCGGCAAAAAAAACCGTAGAACCTCAAAAAGAGGAAATCATTTTTGATGATTTTACAAAATTGGATTTAAGAGTTGGTACCATTCTCGAAGCTGAGAAAATGCCAAAAACGAAAAAACTCTTGGTTTTAAAAGTCGATACAGGCATTGAAATTAGAACTATCGTTTCTGGTATCGCAGAAAGCTTTAAACCAGAAGATGTTATTGGTAAACGTGTTACCGTTTTAGTGAATTTGGCACCTAGGAAGTTACGAGGCGTTGAAAGCCAAGGCATGATTTTAATGACTCAGGATGAAAGTGGTGGTTTGGTTTTTGTGAATCCTGATACTTCGACTTCGCTCAGTACAGGTATTGAAAACGTTTCAAATGGTTTACAGATTAGTTAAATAGAAGTTATCTGCCACATTGAGCGCAGTCGAAATGTCTTGTAAACTAAGATTTAGGTTTTAGACTGCGCTCAAACTGACATTATCTATTACTTTTTATAATCATAAAATTTTTGTCTTTCTTCAATATACAACATAACATCTTCTACTGTTTCTTTGATTTCTGGTGGAATTGAGAGTTCTATTTGTTTGTTTTCCGGCTTAACTAAAAGAGAGGTTACAAAATATACCACCGCGTAACGCTCTTTTAATTCTTCTCCAAATTCTTTGCTATTAAACAAATTGTAAATTATGTTTTTTTGTTTGTGAATTAAGAATTCAATTAAAATTTCTTCAAGTTTTTCTGTACCAAATTTTTGGATTAAATACTCTATTCTTTTTTCAACATCTTTAAAAACACCATTCCAAATTTCTATTAAAACCTCAAAAAGTAATAATAGTTGTTTTTCATAAAGCTTATTATAATGTTGAATACTATTTAAAGCTTCTTCTTTCTTATAGTTTTCTGAATAAAATAAGGTCAATAAATGCACTAAAGAACTATCAACGCCATTTTCTATTGCTAATGAATAATATTTTTCTGCTTTTTCTAAATTACCTTGTTTGAGATATAGATGTCCTAAGTTATTCATCCCATCACTATATCCTTTTTTTATGGAGAATAAATAATGTTCTTCAGCTTTTGCAAAATTGTTTTGTCTTTCATAAAAAAGTGCTAAGTTAATTGCAGTACTATAATCACCTTTTTCTATTGCTAATAAGTAATATTTTTCTGCTTTTTCTAACTTATCTTGTTTGAGATATAGATTTCCTAAATTTTTTAAAGCATCAATATTACCTTCTTCAATGGCCATTAAATAACATTCCTCTGCTTTTCCAAACTTATTTTGCTTATTGAATAGATTTCCTAAATTATACCTAGCATAAATACTACTTTTTTCAATTGCTAATAAATAATACTCTTCTGCTTCCACGAACCTACCTTGTTCGTGATAAAAATTGCCTAAATCATTTAAGGAATTTAAATCCCCATTTTCAATTGATAATAAATAATATTTTTCTGCTTCCTCAAACTTATCTATAAGGTTATATAACGTTGCTAAATAAAGTAAGGCATCTTTATTATTTTTATCTATTGCCGCGAAATAATTCTTTTCAGACTCTGCGAAATCTTTCTTTGCCTCATTTAAATAACCTAACATAAGAAACTTTACCCCATCTTCTTCATTCTCAATTTCTTTAGTGATTTTAATCGCTTCGTCAAATTTATTCGATTCTAATAATACAAGAGTCTCTTGATGAATTTCTTTATACCTTTTAGGTAATTGTATTAAACTATCCTTGTTTATTTTATTTAAACCTTCTACTAAATCAATAATTTGGTCTCTTTGTGCGGTAGAAGTATATTTACTTTGACTTATAGCTTTTGAAATCAATAGCGTTTTATCATAAGGAATTTTGTTTTCAGATAAATCCTTAATATGATTTGCTGTAATTCTTTTAAAATCTTCTTGGTCATACCAACATTCTAAAAATATACTCAACCATTTAGCCTTTCGTTTTTGTACTGGATTACCTTGTGTAATAATAAACCACATATTAAAAAAACGTTCTGAAATACGATATAAATGGTTTTTTTTACCGGTTTCAATTTTGGTTACAATACCTTTATCTACTAGAGTTTTAAGATTTGCAGATATTAATTTACTTTCCATACGGCATTGCTCTACCAATTGTTTAGTGGTACAGGCTGTCCAAATAAAAGCCATTTCTGTTATTATTTTACGTAATTGTGGCGTGAGCGTTATTAAACGTTCTTGATAAACTGGTGTTACTTTATCCATAATTTTTTTTAGATATTCATAACCATACAAATAAGAATTGTCCAGTAAAATCTCAATAAAAAATTGTAAGGTTCGTGGTAAACCATCAGTTAAAATCCTAATAGCTTCAATTTTACCTCTGTTATTTTTTACAAAAGCTCTTAGCTCTTCAATATTTAAAGTGTCACTCCAATGTAAAATGAGTTTAATCATTTCTTGCGTAGACAAGGACTCTAAGCGATGCTGCCTAAAAAATTCATAAAACGGTAAATCGTATTGCCAAAAATGTTCGCTCATTCTTGTACTACCTCCAATGATTTGTACTTCATTATAATTTATCAAGGTTTCTCTCAGTAAATTACCATCGTCAGTAAAGTTTTCGATTATTCTATCAAAATTATCTAATAATAAAACTAGTTTCTTTCTCTCTTTTTTTAAATAAACGTGAATGACGTCATATAAATATCTGGTGTACTCATCATCAGATGAAAATGATTTATATGATTTTAGTTCTGCATTAAAATCGAACCTGTCCTCCAATTCGTTGATAACTTCTAACCACAGATCAAACAACCTATAAATACTAGATTGCTCTTCTGCTAAGTTAATCGCTATATATTTTTTGACGAGTACTTCGCTTTCATCAATTTCAATTTGAATTCTTTTTAGTAAAGTAGATTTTCCACTACCTCTTCTACCTAAAACCAATTCGTGCTGAAGTGGATCTTTAGCTTTTTTAGACTTTAAGGCATTTATGATTTGCTGAAATTCTGCCAGCCTAATTATAAAATTATCTTTTATGGATTTATTATCGTTGTTTGCCGATTGATAAAACGATAACTTACTTGAAAATTCTGACGGTTTATGTTTCATTGAATTATGCTTTATAAATTGGGTTTGTTCTCAACCAATATTGTTTTAGAAATGGCGAAATAAATCGGTATTTATCATTGTCATTATATAAATAACCATCATGTACTAAATCGTAAACCAAATCCATATAATCTTCGGTTTTGTTTGCTTTAACAGCCATATCATAGAGGTCTTGTGCTGTTATATCATCTTCATGAGAAGTTTTGATTAATACTTGATTAACAAAACTAAAATCTTCTGGTTTTAGATAATCTTTAAGTCTCTTTTTCCAATCGGTAAAATAGCTGTTGTCTTTCATTATTTTATTAAACGCATTGTCGATGTCATTAGACATTATATTTTTTTCTTGTGAAATCATAGCCGACTTATCCATTTCATCGAGCATAAGATTTATATAATATGGCACAAAATATTGGATCTTATCTTTAAAATACATAGTCGAAGTTTTATCAAACACAATTGAGGCATCTTTAACAGCCCAGTTTAAATAATCATCAAATTGTTCATTGTCTAAAGCAGGACAATCAATGCTTTTAATATCATTTATATCTGAAGTTCTTCCATCAACTTGGTTAACCACATGATGAATACCTATTGAACCAGCGATAACAAATTTTAGCATTTTATAATCTTCCTCTTGTCTCCAATGTCTCAGATTTTTTAATATTGAAATTGCTTCTTCATTTTTACCTGATTTATGAAGTGTATGAAGCACTTCTGGCAACTCATCTATAAGCAAAACAATAACTTCGCCTTCTTGATCTAGTTGTGGTAAAATTTTATTTATCTCGTAAACATAATCGAGCGTTTTACCTTCAAATTTTAATGATGTGGCACTAATTTCTGTTAAACCAATTTGTTTAAAATAATTTTTAATTTTTTCTTTATTAGTAGCAAACTTACTTAGACATTTCAAAATCAATTCGTACAATGTTTTATAAAACATTATTTCTGTATTTATACCTTGTATGTTTTCAAATATCATTTTATAACCCTTTTTAGGATTGTTAGTTATTGATTTCATTACAGAAGTTTTACCAACTCTACGTGGTGCAGATATCAAAATGTTATTTCCTTTTAAGATTTCTCTCCAAATTTCATCTTCAATTAATTCTCTTTCGTAATAATAATCTCCGGTAGCACCTGAACCAATTATAATTTTTGGTGAAATCCACCCATCTTCTTTTGACATCATTTATATTGTTTAATTGTTTTGACAACAAATATACTGTTAAATATTTTGACAGCAAAATAATTGTCAAGTTTTAAATCTTACCAGAAACAGCTAGATAATATTGCTAAACCTAGTTGAAATTCGTTTAAATCGTTTGGGAAGAAGGATTAGCTAATGCATCAACAATTTATCCTTTTGAAATAACACTCCGATTATTGTTTACCTAGTTTTGATTAGAAACAAAACTTAAACAATGAAAAAGATAACCATAGTATTCATAACTCTACTCTTTTTAGCTTGTGGAGCCTCAAAAACGGTTCGGGATTCTAGAAAGACCATAAAAGGAGATTGGACATTAACGTCCATAAAATCCTCAGCCATTGGAGATATAAAAATCACGCTTCTTAACGATGCCGAAAAAGCCTGCTTCGAAAATAGTTGGTGGCAATTTATACCCAATAACAACACAGGAATCTACACGCTTTCTGGTATGGGCTGTTCAGCAGACCAACGCTATTTCGTATTTACAATAGACGAAGTTTATGATGAAGCTACAGGATTATATAATTTCCTCTTAAAACCTACCAATCAAAAAGGCAAATCTGAAACCAATTCAGGATTCAGGTTACAACTCACATCACTAACGGATACTAATATGCAATGGCAGCAAACTGTGAGTTTGGATGGAAAGCCCATCACCATAACTATGAACTTTACAAAAATTGAAAATTATGATAATATTTAAAAATAAATCGAATTTAGCCATAACCTTGTCACTCCTATTAGTGTTGATGACAAGTTGTAAGGCTGTAGATAATGCCAACAACAAACAAAAAGGAGCGGTCATTGGTGCTGCTGGAGGCGCCATTTTAGGTGCCATAATCGGAAATAACGTTGGCGACGGTAACAATAGCGAATTAGGTGCAGTCATTGGAGGCGTTGTCGGTGGAGGTGCTGGTGTTTTAATCGGAAGGAAAATGGACAAACAAGCCAAAGAAATCGAAAATGAAATTCCTGGCGCCACCGTAGAACGTGTTGATGATGGAATCGTTATAACTTTTGATGAGAAAAGCGGTGTTTATTTTGCTACCGAGAAATATAATATTAACGCAAAATCGCAAGAAACGCTTAACAAATTAGCAGGCGTATTTATCGAATATCCAGATACTAATATCTTGGTTGTTGGCCATACGGACAATACTGGTAATGATGCTTATAACATGACCTTGTCTAAGAACAGGGCACAAGCCGTAACTAATTATTTAATGAGCAAAGGATTGAGCAGTGGCCGATTTACAACCCATTGGTTCGGCGAAGAGCAACCGATGTACGATAACAGTACAGCAGAAGGTCGTTCTAAAAACCGACGTGTAAACATTGCCATTGTTCCAGATGAAAACATGGTCAATGAAGCAAAAAGGGAAGCTGGTTCCAATTAATAAACTTT